>CAZCNA010000001.1:0-54600 GCA_964500215.1 uncultured Candidatus Saccharibacteria bacterium
ACAAAGTACGGCCCGCGCCGACTCCTTGTAGGCATATGGTTTCAGGTCTATTTCACTGTCCTCTCGGACTGCTTTTCACCTTTCCCTCACGGTACTAGTTCACTATCGATCACAACAAATATTTAGCCTTACCGGTTAGTTCCGGCGGATTCCCCCGAGCCATTCGTGTCTCGAGGTACTCAAGAATGACGGTAAAAGATATTTCGTTTTCACATACAGGGCTATTACCTCCTTGGGCCACGCTTCCCAGCGTGTTCTGTTAACGAAACATTTTGTAACTTTTTGAACAATAAATGCTCATCCGTCACCTTACAACCCCAAGCTACCCCATGGAAGGAAATAGCAGTGCAACTTGCGTCACTCTGTATCACCATCCATAGGAAAGCTTGGTTTGGGCTACTTCCTTTTCGCTCGCCGCTACTTAGGAAATGGTTCTCTTGCGAGATTGTTTTCTTTTCCTCTAGGTACTGAAATGTTTTACTTCCCTAGGTTTACGATCTGCTTAATAGCAGAACAAGAGATCAAGTCTCTTGGGTTTCCCCATTCGGAAATCTCCGGATCAAAGATTGCTTAGCATCTCCCCGAAGCGTATCGCCGCTATGCTGCGTCCTTCATCGCTTTGTTGTGTCAAGGCATCCACCATACGCCCTTATATTTCCTATTAGGAAATATAAAAACCACAATCACTTAATGTATTACCTGCCCACCGATCACCTTGAGAAGTGATACGGTGGATTGTCCGGCCCCCACACGGGTGTACGGGAACCGGACTCTGTCTCCGATTTGAAAAGACCAAATATAACTTGCGTTACATAAGTATCGGGACAGAATGAAGTTGTTAAATTACAATCGGTCGGTATTCATCTGAGCCCATCTCCTTCTAAAGAAGAAAACCGCTCTTTTTAGAAGCGGTCTCTTTAAAACAGCGCCAGACACTTTCGTGCCTATTGGCGTTGTTTCTTAGTTCCGCTGCTAAGATGATTCAACATATCTGATGTGGTGGTTATTATACGCATGTGAAGAATCTTGTCAAATGCTTCCCTTTCCTGGAGATTAGGGGGTCTGGAGGGGGCTTTTTGGACCCCTATTTTATAGCCCAAAAAGCCCCCTCCCTAAATCAAAACAGCCCCGTGTAACAGGGGCTGTTTTGTCCTTCTTTTACACACAATGTGTGCAAAGAAATAGAGAGGTAATTGAAGATTATCGATTGATAACTTCTTTTTCCATTCGTTCGATAGTACGAGCCGCAGCATCGCGTCCACCCAAACCAAATGCAAGTCCGAATGCAAGTGAAATTGCAATAACAATTCCCATCGCAATTGTCTGAATCAATGTCTGTGCAACCTGAAGCTGATCAAGTGCTGCAAGAACTGCAAACACGAGAATCGCCCATTTTGCGATAGTACCGATTGCATGACCTGATCGAACTCCTGCAGCAGCAGAAGATGCCGCTACAATCTTTTTTACAACGTCAGCAATTACCACAGCTACCATAAGAATAAGTACTGCGACAATTACTCGAGGTAAGTAATTAATTACAATTACCTGCAAGAAGAGAGTCACCTGTGGAAGTCCTAATACCTGAAGAGAAGCAAGTAGGAATACTGCAACGATAAACCACTTTACCAAAGAGCCAACAAAGACACCTGAGTTAAGAGGAATACCACCCTTCTGGAGTGTCTGCTCTACTCCCGCTTCACGGAGAGCTGAATCAACTTTGATAGCTCGGAAACCCTTTGCTACCAATTTTCCAATGAAAGATCCAACAACCCAACCAATAGCGAAAATAATAAGAGCGACAAATAACAATACAACGATCTGTAATACACTTGGCCATAGACCAAAGAAAGATGCCTGAATTGCTTCGCCCCATGTAGTTAATAACATAAGCCGGAATGAATATTAATGACTATTTATATGATAGGGTGACTAACCCTATACCCCTATTATACCAGTTTAGAAAAGGGCAAGTTTATCTAGAGCAATTTCATGTGGATAGTCCAAAACGTCCCGTACGAGCCGATCTCCCACTCCAAGGCGGTATTTGAAGTCGTTTGTATCGAGTACTGCATACTGTATCTCTCGTCCCACCTCAGCTTCGATAGTAGACATAATCGATTCAATAGTGCTCTTCTTGCCATTATCTACAACTACGAGCATATCAAGCCGACTCTCCCACTGTTCTTTGAACAAGCCTGACAAAATAACGAGTTTGAGACGACCTATTTTTGATAATTTTTTGAGGATTGTTTGAGGAGTAATTAAACTAGTCTGTAGTAAAAGTCTCTGAAACTCAGCCAAATATGGAAAGCGTTCATTGAGATACCACACTCCTCGATTTGAAGAATTATTCTTCTTTTTTACCATTCCTACTTTTATAAGAAAATTTGCCTCACGTCGCACTCGAGAGATTTCGGTTTTAGTTCTGCTAGAAATTTCATCTGCAGTGAAGCTTGAGTTCGGATTGAAGAGGAAGAGTCGCATAAGCTTCACCCGAGCTGCTCCCCCAAAGATTTTTTCTAATATGTCCATACCCTTAAATTTACCATATTTCGAGATGCATTTCATGGGTCTTCCCAAATACGATATCTGTGTTCTTATTTACCTCCTCCCCCATCCTTTTAGCCGCGGCAAAAATAATACAAATAAAAATACCATGTTGAGGAGACTTTGCGCAGGAGGAGGGCTGTGCGTAGCACTAGCATCTCCGACGAGCAAGAGGAAAGTTTTCTGAGAAAACTATTCCGTTCTCCGATACATGGTATTTTTATTTGTATTATTTGAGTTCTACCTTTCCACCAGCATCCTCAATCTGCTTCTTGAGAGCTTCAGCATCTTCTTTCTTAACGCCTTCCTTGATGAGAGCAGGAGCGGCATCAACGAGATCCTTTGCTTCCTTAAGACCGAGACCGAGAACTTCCTTTACAATCTTGATGATTGAAATCTTGTTTGCACCAGCATCAGCGAGGTGAACATTGAATGAAGATTTCTCTTCAGCCGCTGCACCAGCTGCTGCAGGAGCTGCAACTGCAACAGCAGCTGCTGATACTCCGAATTTCTTTTCAAGAAACTTCACGAGTTCGTGGAGTTCGAGAACAGACATCTTTTCGATAGCTTCAACTACAGTTTTGAACTGAGCTGGAGTTTCTACAACTTCTGCCTGTGTGTTTGTTGTTTCTTCTGACATAAATAGTAAATATTACGGTTGATTAAATAAGGTGTATCTGTAACGAATACCTTGTTTTATTATTGCTTCTTTTCAGCAATTGCATTGAGTCCCAATACAAGTCCCTGAATAGGAGAATTGATAAGATTGACGAACTGAGCGTACAAAGTCTGTCGTGATGGGATTGAAGCGATTGATGTCATTTCATCCATTGACTTGTATGCGTTTTCAAAGATACCGCCAAGAATAGATACTCGTGTATCAAACTTCTTTTGGAAGTTATAGATTTCTCGAGCTGGAGCGATTTGATCCTCTCCGTATACGAGCGCGAGTTCCCCTTCGAGGTTAGGTAGTTCTCCAGAAATACCAGCTTCGGCAAGAGCTCGTTTCGCAAGAGTCTTCTTTGCTACGTAGTAGCCGAGACCATGTGATCGGAGTTCTTTTCGAATTGCTGTTGTTTCGAGAACATTGAGTTTGTGAAAGTTCACAAACACAACTGTTTTTGCCTTTGAAAGAACGTCTTTTACATCTGCAACAATTTCTTGTTTCTTTGCTTTTGTAATTGCCATAGCACGTTTTGTTGAATTAATTTGTTTCGATTAGTGCATCTAAATGACGCATAACCGATCGACCAAAGGCTCAAGAATCTCTCATAAAAATTGCCCACATGCGGGTGCATGGGGGCTAAGGAGATGGCGATTCAAAGAGTGTCGTTTGCACGATGCTCTCTGATCTGACCTCTACATAGGACTTATGGGTGCCTATGGTCTCCGAAGCCTTCGAGAAAAGAATAGCATATAGCCTCTATTAGTCAATATTCTCCCCTATTTGTGCGGTTTATGCAGTTGTGCGGTTGTGCCCGTCAAATGAACATGAAATAAGCCCCAGTTCCCAAGGCATAAGCATACAAAACGCCATAGATAAGCAGACCTAAGCCGATAATAAGTATGGCTATTTTAATAATTTTTTGTGACAAGAACGGTGGTTTTTGAGCAGACATATATGTGCGTTAATACGTGAATTTTTGTAAAGTGTTCTGCAATTCAATAAAAATCGTATATATGAATGCATACTGAATATAGATTAGACGGTCACTGTCGTATGTTGGATTCTTTGTCTTATAGATATCAATATCATTCATAACATTCACTATGCGATCTACAATTGTGGTAACTATCTGCGCGGTTTCTTTTTGCTTCTGTGCTCGATACGCAATTTCGATACCATCGAATCTATCAAGATATTTTTGTTTTATGCTTGTTGCAAGTGTAGTTGATGCAAGCACAGCTCGAAGTCGAATAAACAATGCATCAAAGTCAGTCCAAGTCATAGTAGATGAGGCGGTCGAGGAAGCTGCCGGATAGATCACTGTATCAGGGTGACCATCTGAATCAACATCCAATTGTAAAGTTGTTGTTGGACCGGTCGTGTCCAATGTGGCTGTTGTAACAGGTGTAATAGGAACTTCAAAAAACGAGAGTCCGTATGACACTCCCCCAGCCTGTTTTTCAGTTGTGAACGTAAATGTTCCCACTGCATTTCCTTGTATTTTCACCTCGGGAGCAGGCTTGTCTGCGATGGTTATTTTTTTGATTGTACCGACATCGAAGTATGAACTATTAGGAATATCCTCTTTTATCTGTTCGAATTCACGCAAAGATGTTGGCGGAATATAGCCAGTAGCTTTGTCATTATCACGCACAGCAATTGTTGCAGCCGATGAATCGACTGTGTACGTATATGTGGGAGCAGAAGCACCGATTGTACTTCCCAACTGACTTGATGAGTTTACAGGCAATATATATGAGTTGCTTGGAATGGCTTTATTCTGAATTATTGAAGCAATCATCTGAATAACCGGAGTCGTATTCATGATATCTCTATGACCGAAGTTTTTTTGAAGAGATTGATTCAATCCGTATAAATCAATGAAATACGAGTTTGATGGACGCATATGTATGCCACCACCCATAACAACACCATCACCATTTTTTGAGATAATTGGAAGTCGTCTCGGTTTTGTATATCCACACTTACTTTTGATGAGAATGTCACCAATGAAAGAGCCCGTATTGCAATCGGAGATGAAATACTCAATACCCTTCACGGTATCTTTTCCCATGCCAGCAATCGTAAAAATCTTTGTGCGAAACGATGGCGACCAATTATCGTACGTTTGATGAAATTGTTTTGCCAAATCTATGAGAGATGAACTCAGGATATTGGGCCAGTCTGTATCTTTTGTATCGCTTTTTTTGAGTGTTCTCTCCCCTTTTGAAGAAACAAGAAAATTGTACATACCTAACACATCATGTATCGACGCGCCATATGGATATTCCATAGTTGATTTTGATGAAGAGTACCGCACGACTTCTGGATCAACACTTTTGTCAAAATATGTTGGTGATGGGAGCAAGTTATATGCAGGTATCATATCGTCGGCGAGATCTCTGGCAGTCTTTTTCGAAAGAACAATACCGCCCAAAAAACTCTGACCATCGCCATGCAGAAGTGCCGCCATTGCTTCTGGTGTCCCGTGTTCAGGCACTGCAACAAATATGATTTTATCTACCAGAGAATCGAGGTGTGCCGCACGCAACTTATTCATAAGTACTTTTGTAAACAATCCACCATTACTATGTGCCACAATAGTCACCTTGTGGGTATCAGAAGATGATGCCAGAGCTTGTACAACCTCCATAGGTAATAGTATTGAGCTTTTTTGCATACGAATACCCGTATCCACAATATCACTCATATTGAGCCTCCAGTCATACGGCAAAGGCTTCCACTCCTTGATAACAGACTGTGACACAAGACTGTTCAGCGAGTCTGTAAACTCTTTGTATACGGATTGAGATATCAGTCCGCCAAGCAAGCTCGTCTTTAAAATAATGTCACGCGTATAGATAAGAGGATTAATACTTTTTCCAAATATATCTAAGCTCAATTTTTGTACATCTGCATTTCGATTTGGTTCCCATAATTGATTCTCAAAAAATGTGTCTTTTTTATATAATCGACTCGCTTCGATCCCAGGAATAAAAAGGACGTTTGAACAACATGTTTTGCCATCTGTGTCGGGTATTCGCTCGGCACTCCAGGGACTAAATTGAACCTCGGGTGTAATTGAGACGCCTTTGCCCAATGGATGAGTAGAGGCATTATATGGTCCTGTTGGATCACCCCACCAGTTATTTTTTGCTGCGAAGACAGATCCAAAAGATGTAATACCGTCTTTTGATAATTCGATGTTGTTTCCGTTTATATCGACATACGCACGATATGCTTCTATTCCAATATTGGTGTTTTTGATTGTTGACGAACTCATCGATACAGAGCTTGATGAATATGCAGCAAGACCTGCTTTAGCAAATGAATCAATCAAATTTTGTGAAAGGTTTACTTGGGCTCTATCTGATATTTCGATTGCAGTTCCTCCACCATTTCGTAATTGAACACGTTGTATAATTGATTGCGTCGGATGCTTGTCGCCACCTTCCAGTACACCGAATATTGAAAATAAAGTTTGTGAAGATACATCATTGAATTCTGAGTCTATAATTGATAACTGAGAACCTTGGAATGCCTCAACACCAACACGTGTTTTGATATGTTCAAATCGACTATCACTAATAGCTACTGTACTGCTACCAAATACAGAAATATAACTGGACCCACTATTAACCTGTTCAAAGGTACTTGCAGAGATCGCCACAGAGCTCTGCATAAATGCATCAATAAGCTTTTCTCCCCCGGACACCTGAACATTATCTAAGGAGAGTGTTCCTCCCATAACTGTAAAGGTTGGGCTTGTCGTTTCTCGACGAATAGGCGTTAGTTGATCAAGACTACCTATCTGGACTTTGCCCCAAATGCTAAAGCCCCCACTTTGCACATTGATCTCTGTACCAGGCTCAATTGTAAGCGTCGCGGGAAATAAGATACGAACATCTCCATTAATGTAATATGGACCCTGAGCAGCCGTCCACGTCTCATCGTGGTCAATAACTTTTTCACTACCAAATGTGGCCGCTTCTACCCTACTATATCCAATAATCGGGCTCAAACATATAAATACAAAACATACGCATAAAAGTGTTCTTTTCATGCACACATTGTGTGACAAACGATATGAATTTCTAATACATATTTTCTGAAGAGAAAATGAAAAATTTAAAAAGGTTTAGACAGATTTAAATAAACTTAAACAGAACGCACTGTTTTTTGCGAATCAATACTTACGTATGAACCATAATATCCGGTGCCTAAAAAGATAAGGAGACCAATAATGAGAATTCCCAAAAATCCACATATGAGTTGAAGAGCTGTTTTATCTAACATGCTCATAGTATACCAAAATAAATGAACAACTTATATAAAAACAAGAAATACAAAAGGCCGCCCCTTGCGGGGCGGCCTTTTGTTGTTCCTTATGAACTTCTATTTCTTTCCAAGCTTACGCTAAGTTAGAGATAGAAAGTGTCATTATGGAAGCTGAACGTAACCTGTCTTTGGAGCAATACTGATTGGGTAAATTGTATTAACCAATGAGCCTGCAACACCAGTTTCGATTCGTTCGATAGCAAGCTGGTACTGACCTGCTGAGAGACCTGTACTTGTAAGTACAGCTGACACATCGAATGTGACAGAAGCATCTCGTGGGATCACGTAGTTACTTGCTGTTGTTGTAAGGTTAGCAGGGTTGTTGTAAACAACGTTTGAAACTGCTGTTGTTGCTCCGTTTGAAGCAACCTGTACAACCTTGAATGCACTTGTTGTTGAAGCAAGAACATCACTGTTTACAGCCTTGATTGTAACAGGGAATCGAGCAGTAAGACTACTTGATGAAACACCCTGTACACCAGCCTGGTAAGTAGCCACAGGTGTTCCAAATGTGAACACTGGACCCTTACTGAGAACGTTTACAGTTTCACTAACTGCTGAACCTGAAACTGTTACACTTTCACCGAGTGAGTTTTCAGCTGTGATGTTTGTACCAGGAGCTGGAACTGTTACTGTGAAAGGTGTAGCTGTTGTGTTAGCACCTGTGAATTCACCTCGAACGATGAATGATCGTGAAGCATCCTTTTCAATCCAAAGGTCAAGGTTTGAGAATGTAGCTGTTCCGTTTGAAACAACTGCAGAAGCAATTACATTGTTTGTAGCAGCGTCAAACAACCAAAGTGTAGTGTTTGTAGCTGTACCACTAGCTCGTGTTGAACTAGCTGTAAGTGTTCGTACTCGTACTCGATCCTTTTCTGATCGAAGCTGGAATGCGAGGATAGATGTGTTGTCAGCGTTTCCTGCTGAGTAATCTACTCGACCATCTGTATCAGAGATGATGTTCTTCTGACTTGGAGTTGAAGCAAGTCGAGAAACTGTCAAAGTTGCTGAAGTGATCTGACTCTTCTGAACCTGGAATGTTCCAGAGATTGATGAAGATGAAGGACCAGTAAGCTGGATACCAGCACCGTCGATAGCTCGAACGCCAAGAGCAGGCACAGTAATTGTGTATGATCCTGATGTGTATGAAGTATCAACTGTGTTGTATACATCGATAGCGATCACGAAGTCTCGCTGTGTTCCAGCTGGAACAACTCGTGAGAATCCTGAAAGGTCTACGATATAGTCGTTTCCGTCTCGAACAACTGAAGAAGCATTAGCTGAAGCCAATACTGTTCCGTTTTCCTTGATAGAAAGTCGACTGATAACTCGGTTCTGAAGAACAGCTGAAGTTCCGAGGTTTACTCGAACTCGCTGTACGAGAATGTCTGAGTTTGTAGCTCGAACTCGAAGTCCAAGTACATCCTTGTTTGTGTCTCCTTCTCGAACGAGTGAGTTTGCTGAGATAGCGCCTGTTTCAATTGTCATTACGCCTTCTCGTCCAGGTGTTGTGATCTGATCACCTCCTGTTGTTCCACCAGTTGTTGTACCAGGTGTTGTTACAGTCGCGTCAGCCATAGCTGCTGCGTATGTAAGTGGACCAAAGTATCCTGTTGTAGGAAGACCCTTTGATGCCTGGTAAGCAATAACTGCTGTTTTTGTAAGACCACCAAAGTATCCCTTAGCTACGCCAGCTGGCATAACGAGAACTCCTTTAGCTTCGAGGAATGACTGAAGTGAAACCACTGCAGCACCTCGTGAGCCGAGCTTAAGCCCAGCTGCAAAAGTGTATGCTGATGTTGTTGACTGTGCACCTGCTGCTACTGGAGCAACTACTGTAAGTGCGAGAGCCAATACAAGAACACCAGAAACAAATTTTCTTGTTGACATATATATGTATTTGATAAGTTTAAAAATATTCCGCCTACGTTATTTAATAACGAATTAATAATGTGTAAGCTAAAAATATTTTCGGGTTAATTAATTAACTTGCGAACCCGTCGTGCTGTTCAATGCTGACATACATATATATGTATATGAGACATTAACCAACAGGACGGGTCCGCAGTTCCTAAATGACTGAGCATCGGCGCATGTGTCATACCACTTCTTTGTTTTTGTTATCGACACAAAACAAAGAGAGTTGCTAATGTGATGTTGAGATTCGGAAATGCAGATAGGTCTGAACAATATTCTGAGATGTCTGAAAATGATTACTACTCATAGTAATCGTGTGAGTGACGACTGATCAATTTGTTAAATCGAATCGTCTATTAATTTGTCAACGTACTCTCGTTCTGAATTATATTATGCGCGCTATCCAGGACCAAGTAGTAATGTGGATAACTAACATTAAAATGCATACATACCGTGTACACATTTAGACGGCCAACTAGCGGACATGTTACACCAAAATGGCCCTTTTTGCAATGAAATACTAGCTTATTATTGAGTATCGACTCCATCTACGCTCCCCTGCCTTATTCAAAATTCCGGCTTCAACTAGCGCTAAAAGCTCTCTTTGGATGGTTTTTTCGCTGCATCCTTTGATTACCCCACTGAGATCTCGAATTGAGAGTTCCCCCTTGGCTCTAATAGTCGCAATAATAAGTTCCTGACGCTCATTCTTTCTATCGTGTTTTACCTCATTTTGGACTCGCTGAATTCGAGCTGGTGTCTGATTTTGTGCAGAAAATGTTGGTTTATGTTGTTCTGTTGAAGCCTTAGGAGTACTTTGTGACTTGCTCATCTGTGTAAGAGCTTCATCCTTTATGAAGTCTGAACTCAATACAAAATTTCGTCCGAGTTTGTTTGGAGCTTCTCGTTCCTCGATAGTCTTGATGAAGAGCTCAATCTCTCTTTTTATTATCTGATGATTCATAACGGACACAATCCCCGAAAATGTCGCTATCTGAGAATATGAGATAAGTGACAAACTACTTTGAATCATTTTGTTCAAAAGATTTTTTCGCTCAGCAGATGGAGAGGTGTTTAATGAAAGTGAGTAACCAATAAGGGACAATGCTGTCTGTCGAATAGATGTCTTTAATGGTTCAGAGTCAGAAAGGAAATCTGTAATCATGTAAAGCGCAGCAGCAATCTTCTCTGACTTTTTATATATATAGGTAAAATAATGATCATTATCAAAGATACTGATTTCGTTCAGTGTTAATATGTTTTGGCTGTCCTTTTGTCTATTAGTATCCTTATCCATAGTATTTGAGTTATATGTAACATATAGTCTTATAGAATATATGCAAGTGTCTTTTAATAATCCGACCGACCTTTACGCCATCTATGAGTCATGAGATCTACTTTCCTTTATTATATATAAGACAATCTTAAAAGCAACTTTTAAGAGGACTTTCCTACATGATAAAATAGCCTCATGGCAAAAAAGGAAAAGAAAAAGTCCTCTCAAGAGACAACCGCTGAGAGGCCCATGTTTAGAGACCTCCAAGAAAGCACCCTCCATAGTGTATGGGGTATCCTACTTCTCGTAGGTTCCCTCTTCTTTCTATTGGCCTCTTTCAAGATAGGCGGTATCGTTGGCGAAAACATCTATTCAGGACTCACGACACTCCTCGGATTTGGATACTATCTCTTACCGCTTCTTTTATTCATATTATCCCTATCATTCTTTAGCGATCATGACAGAAAGTTCCCCTTTTCAAAGACTATAGGTTCTGTCATTTTCTTCTTCTCAGGTCTTGGTCTTTTTGACCTCATTGTTCCAGAGACAGGAGGTGTTGTAGGCAGACTTGTCGCAGCCCCCTTCCTCAAGTTCTTTGATGTTACAACAGGCCTTATATTCCTTATTGCACTCCTTATAATCGCAGTATTAGTTATCTTTGATTCAGCCCTTAGAAAGGAACACTTCATGCCTTGGAGACGCTTTAAAAAGGATTCTATTGAAGATGGCGAGGATATAGAAGACGAATTGGTCAAAGGCAAGATAGATGAAGCAGCAGCCGCAGCTGAAATTGCTCGAATGAAGGCTGCTGCCAAGCTCGCAGAAGGTGAAACTGGCGAAGAAGAACACCTCGGAGTTCTTGCCAGTATTCGAAAGAAAATGGGTGTTCAAACAGAGAAACCAGCTGAGCCAGAAACTACAACACCAAGCGACATGATTCAGGTGTCTCGAAAGAGTATCCTTCTCGGCAAGAATTACATTCAACCACCCCTTTCCCTTCTCGAAATTGATAAAGGAAAGCCTCAAGTTGGTGACATCAAAGCCAACGCAAACATCATCAAACGAACACTTCAGAACTTCGGTATTGATGTAGAAATGGATGAAATATCTATTGGCCCTTCTGTTACTCGCTATGCCCTCAAACCAGCTGAAGGTGTGAAGCTTTCACGAATCCTTGGACTCCAAAATAACCTTGCACTTGCACTTGCCGCTCACCCTATTCGAATCGAAGCACCTATCCCTGGTAAGGCCCTCGTAGGTATCGAAATTCCAAACAGCGTAAAGACAACAGTTCGACTTGGTAGTTTGCTCGCCAATGATGAATATCAACGATCTGAAAAGCCTCTTTTGTTTGCGTTAGGTAAAGGCGTTTCAGGAAAGACTCACTTCTCTGATTTGGCAAAAGCTCCCCACCTTCTCATTGCCGGTGCGACAGGTTCTGGTAAGTCTATTACTATCCACGCAATCATCTGTTCCCTTCTTTTCAGAAACTCTCCTGATAACCTCCGATTCATCATGATTGACCCGAAGCGAGTGGAACTCACTCAGTATGACAAGATCGGCCATCTCCTCACTCCAGTTATAAAGGACGCGAAGAAAGCCATTCTAGCGCTCAAATGGGCCGCAAAAGAAATGGACAGACGATATGACCTTTTGGAAAAGAACTCTGTCCGAGACATCCAGTCATATCACAAGAATGTCCTTATGCCGGCACTCGAGCAAATTAAAAAGACAAAAGGTGACGAAAACGATGAAGTGGTTATCCCAGATACAATGCCATACATTGTCATCGTTATTGATGAGTTGGCAGATATCATGCAGGCATATCCAAGAGAGCTTGAAGCTGCCATTGTACGCCTCGCACAGATGAGTCGAGCCGTTGGTATCCATCTTATCCTTTCTACACAGAGACCTTCCGTAAACGTTATTACAGGTCTTATCAAGGCTAACGTACCATCTCGAATTGCTCTTCAGGTGGCATCTCAGATTGACTCTCGAACCATCCTTGATACAAGAGGTGCCGAAGAACTATTGGGTGCCGGAGACATGCTCTTCCTTTCAAGTGATATGTCTAACCCTCAGCGTATCCAGTCTGCATTCCTTTCTGAAACTGAACTCAAAAACGTTGTTAAACACCTCGTTGATACATCTGATTCCCTTCCAGATGAAATCGCTATTACGGGCGAATCTGTGACAGGTACAAGTGCCGTTAATGACCCCGTATTCAGTTCAGGCTTCGATGAGTCCGCTTCAAGCGAAGACGATGATGATCTCTATGAAGAAGCACGTGATCTCGTTATGAAAGCAGGTAAAGCATCTACATCGTATATCCAGAGAAAACTCCGTGTAGGATATGCACGTGCTGCGCGTCTTATGGATATCCTCGAAGAGCGAGGAGTTATTGGTCCCTCAGACGGAGCAAAACCTCGAGAAGTTATTGGCTATCAGGGCACCCAGCAAGATGATGCATCTGACGATGCTTAATAATTTCTTAGGATTTTATTGATCAATATTTAATGAGAACAAGATTATGATATCAGTGTATGAAGACGGAAAGCTCATAATTCGTGTACTTCTCATCGCGTTCTTTGTACTGGTCATAGTTGGATATAGTATCTTTCAATCAATAAAGATTATTTCCGGGCCCCAAATATCAGTTGCTAGTCCCCTTTCAGGATCTACAATCACTCAAAGCGATGTAGATATCAAAGGAGTAGCAAAAAATATATCGTTTATCAGCCTCAATGACCGACCGATATATATTGATGAATCCGGCAATTTTCAAGAAAAATTGTTGCTCTATCCCGGCTATAATATAATAAAACTACAAGCTCGAGATAAGTTTGGCGCTTCAGTCGAAAAGCATCTTGAGCTCGTCTATAAACCTTAGCTACTAACGAAATTAATATGGCAAAAAAAACAAAACCAACAAAAAAGATCGGAAAGGAAGAAGAAGTCGAAACAACAACAGAAGCGCTTGATACAGATGATGCTCCTACTGCTCCACGGGCAAAGGACTCACAGGAAATCAGCGACACTATTGCTCAAATCAAAACAAAATTTGGAGATGATGCAATTATGAAGCTTGGCGAAAAGCCAAAGGTGGATGTAAATGCCATCCCTACAGGCTCTATTGGCCTCGATGCAGCTCTTGGCGTAGGTGGCCTTCCCCGAGGTCGTATCGTAGAAATATTTGGTCCAGAATCATCTGGTAAGACAACTCTCTCTCTTCATGTAATCGCCGAAGCCCAAAAGCGTGGCGGTATTTGTGCGTTCATCGATGCAGAACACGCCATGGATCCAGACTATTCAAAACGTCTTGGCGTAAAAATTGACGAGCTTCTTATCTCTCAACCTGATACAGGAGAACAAGCACTCGAAATCGTTGAAAGCTTGGTTCGATCAGGCAAGCTCGATGTTATTGTCGTTGACTCCGTAGCTGCCCTCACACCAAAGGATGAAATTGAAGGTGATATGGGTGCACACCACGTAGGTAAACAAGCTCGACTGATGTCACAAGCCCTCAGAAAGCTCACAAGTATCGTTGCCAAATCAAAAACAATCGTTATCTTCATCAACCAGATTCGAATGCAAATCGGAGTCATGTTTGGTAACCCTGAAACTACTCCAGGAGGAAAGGCTCTCAAATTCTATACATCTGTACGACTTGATATCCGTCGAATCGCTCAGATAAAGAAAGGTGAAGAAGTCATGGGTGGCCGTGTTCGTGTAAAGGTTGTAAAGAATAAGGTAGCAGCTCCATTCAAACAGACAGAATTCGACCTTATGTATAACGAAGGAATCTCACAGGAAGGTGAAATGATTGCCCTAGGAGAAAAGATGGGCATCATCTCAAAATCTGGTAACTCATATAGTTACGGCGATGTAAAACTCGGCCGAGGATATGATGCAACTCGACAATACCTCAGAGAAAACAAAGACGTTTCAAAGAAAGTACTCAAAGAGATTCGAGAACACCTCAAAACAATCTAAATAGCCCGTATAATAGGCCTTCAACCAAAGACGGTTGAAGGCCTATTATCATGCTTCCAAAGGTTGCCTCTTCCCCATTTCTGGACTAGAATGGCTCTACTAAGTAATAAAAACCGACATGCTTGAATATAACGAAATCACACTACGAAAATACGTCATTTTTGAGGGAGAGCCATACGAAGTTCTCGCTTCACACGTATTCCGAAAGCAACAGCGAAAGCCTGTAAACGCCGTAAAGATGCGAAACCTCATCTCTGGCCGAATTGTAGAACACTCATTCCACGTATCCGACAAGGCAGAGGAAGCAGAAATTGAGTACAAAAATGTAAAGTATCTCTACAATAACAAGAACGAATGGTGGTTCTGCGACGAAAAGGATCCTTCAAACCGATTCAAGCTTACAGAAGAACTCCTCGGAGACGCTCGAAAGTTCCTCAAGACAAACTCAATCGTTGAAGCAAAAATCTACGATGATAGGATCTTTGGCATCGTTATCCCTATCAAGGTAGACCTCAAAGTTACTGAATCAGCTCCAGCTGTACGAGGCGATACTGCCAAGGGTGGTACAAAGATTGTAACTCTCGAAACAGGTGCAACAATGACTGTTCCTATGTTCATCAACACAGGTGACATTCTCCGAATCAATACTGAAACAGGCGAGTACACAGAACGAGTGACGAAGTAGGCCTCCTAAGCAGCCGGAACTGCATTACGAAGCCAAATACACAATATAAAACACCCCAGCCGAAGCTGGGGTGTTTTATGTTTGACTTTAGTTCGCTACGAATGGCAAGAGGGCCATGTATCGAGCTCGTTTGATTGCCATCGCCAACTTTCGCTGGTTCTTGGCTGTAACGCCTGTCTTATCACGAGAAAGCATTCGAGCATGAGGATTGATGAACTTTTTGATGAGGTCAACATCCTTATAATCAATATGCTTGATATTATTCTGTGAAAAGTAGCACTGTTTTTTCATAAAATGTGCGAGCTTTCGCCCGTGGGTACTTTATTTAATTAATAATCTATCTCGTTTTAACCGCCAAACGAAGTATTAAAATGGAATTTCTTCCGGATTAATATCTTCCAAAGGATAATCGAATGAATCGCCAGCTTCTTCATCTTTTGAAGGAGCCTTTGAGGCTGGAGCTGCGGCACTAGCTGCAGGAGCGGCATAATTGCCTCCCTGTCCAGTTGTACCAGCAGATCGTGGGCCGAACTGAATCTTATCAGCTACAACCTCTGTTCGATACTGTTTTTTGCCATCCTGGCCATCCCATGATCGTGTCTGCATTCGACCTTCGACGAATACGCCACTTCCCTTTTTGAGGTACTGTGCAGCGATTTCAGCCTGTCGACCGAATACTACTACGTTATGATAATCTACGTTTTCTTGCTTTGCACCGCTCTGGTCTTTCCAAACTCGGTTTGTAGCAACTGAAAATGTTACAACTTGCATCCCTGACGGAAGAGCCTTTAATTCAGGGTCTCGTGTAATATTTCCGTAAATGATTGCCTTGTTTAAATACATATTTGTTATTGTACTACTTCTTCTGTTGATTTTTCAACATGAGCTTCAGCTCCTTCTGCGAGTACTTCTTTTTCTTCTGAAGAATCGTCTGCTTTAGCGCCCTTCTTTTCTTCTTTTGTTACTGAAGACATTGTGTTTTCAGCTACAGTTTTGATAAGGAGGTATCGGAGCATTGGATCAAACGCCTTGAGTTCTTTTTCGAGAGCCTCAATCTTGTCTGCTTCAAGAGTGAACTTCACCCATCCAAAATACGCCTGTGAATATCGCTTTTTCTGAGACTTTACTGTCTTTGAGATCTCATAAGCAAGGTCTCGAAGCTTTGGAAAATCTTCTGAAATGAATTCACCGCCTTTCTTTTCAATAAATGATTTAAGGTGAGAGAACTGAACAGCTACATCATCTTCTGCAATTACTGGCACGAAGTGAAAGCCGAGTTCATATACCTTAAGAGATTCGTTTTGTTCCGCATCCATAGTTGTTGCGTCTTTATTCAGTTCTGTTGACATGAGCTACAGACTAGCACAGGTTTTATCAATACGCAAGGCGTTTTTAGAGGGGTTTAGAGCCCTTTTAGGACAGTTTAAAGGCAGTAAAAGCGTTATCTACAAGGGCCTTTTTGACCTCCTCCAAAGAGAGCCCCTTAATTTCGGCTATCTTCTCTACTACCTCGATAACGTAGCCTGGCTCGTTCCGCTCACCTCTGTGAGCCGCTGGAGCCACAAATGGGCAGTCTGTTTCTGACATAATGCGAGAAAGTGGCGCAAATTCGACTAATTCTTTGTATTGTTTCGCAAAAGTAATAACTCCAGTAAATGAAAGTGTAAATCCTCTATCCAAGAATGCCTTTGCCTCTTCGAGTGTGCCGGCGAAGAAGTGGGCATTCCCTCGTAAGTTTGAACCAGGTAACCTTAAATACTCATCAATTATTTTTAAAATTTCTGTATACGAATCTCGTGCATGAATCATAATTGGCTTATCGTACTTCATGGCCAATTCAATTTGAGCTCTGAATGCCTGTTCTTGAAGTCTTTTTGCCTCTTCCTCCCTACCCTTTGGGAGGTGAAAATAATCCAAACCACATTCGCCAACAGCAACAACTTTCGGATGTTTAACGAGCTCTTCGAATGCAGCGACATCAAATACTTCTCCCATCAGATTATGTTCAGTATTCATGTCCTGCGTGGCTGAATCATCTACTGTTTCTTCGTGAGAACTATGTGATGATACAGGATGTAGTCCTACTATGGCATACATACCTTCAGGATATGTTTCAGTTAATTTCACGACTTCTTTAGAAGTCTTCAAATCTGTGCCAACATTTATCATCCATACGCCCTTTTCCTTTGCTCGGGCAACAACTTCTGCTTGATCTGATTCATACACAGGGAAATTAATATGTGCATGAATGTCTATATATTCTGGTCTATTGGACATGAAAATTGTCTTAATCTTTTCTCAAGAAAAGTGGTTGTTCTGGCTTCTTGTTTTGAACTATCGCAGACTTTATCTTTTGTGCCGTTTCAGGGAGGAGCGGCTCGAGCATACATGCAATTGCATATAGTCGCTGAACGAGAGTTACGATTTGGGCTTTTCCTTTTTCAATATCTACCTTTATCACCTTGAATGGTTCCTGCTCTTGTATAAATTTGTCTGTATCGTTTATGTAATTCCAAACAATATTCGAAACCTTATTCAATTCGTATTTTTTGAATGACTCGATATATTCTTCAGGTAGAGTATATGCGCTGATTTCTACAGCGTTTTCAAGATATGTTTCTGAAAGTTTTAAAATTCGAGATGTTAAGTTACCAATACCATTTGCGAGGTTAGCATTATATGTCACCTTGAATGCGTCCATGGTAAAGTCTCCGTCTTCAAATGGTGTTATTTCTCGGAGTAAATAATATCGAAGAGCGTCTGTGCCGTATTCGTTCACAACATCAATAGGATTAATAACATTACCAACACTTTTACTCATTTTTTGACCACCACTTGTGATAAATCCATTGATAACAATCTGTCGAGAAGGCTCAATATCTGCAGACATAAGCATGGCCTGCCACATGGCAGACTGCTGTCTTAGATTGTCTTTGCCTGCGTATTGCACGCCAGGCCACCATGAGTTGAACTCTGTATTGTTTGTAGGCCACCCTATTGCAGCAATATAGTTCACAAGTGCATCAAACCATACATACATAACATGTTCAGAATCACCAGGAACTTCAATACCCCATGGCATTTTTGATTTCAATCGTGAAATACTGAAGTCTTCTAAACCCCGTTCCACGAATTTTTTGATCTCATTCAATCTAAAATCAGGTAAAACAAAGTCTGGTCGTGCTGTGTACAAATCAAGCAACTTTTGCTGGTAGTTAGACCATCTGAAAAAATAATTTTCTTCGTCGATTATTTCAATTGCTTTGTCTGGATGTAAAGGACATTTATCATCAACCAATTCAGAGTCTGTCTTTTCAAGTTCACAGCCAATACAATATTTTATTTTGTAGAGTTTTTTGTATATGTCCCCTTTGTTATCACAAGCTTTCCAAAATTCCTGGGCAGCCTCAATATGCTTTGTATCCGTAGTTCGTATAAAACTTGTATAACTTAAATTCAAAATGCCCTTTAGATCCTTGAATTTTTGAGCATATCTATCTACATACTGTTGTGGAGTTTCGTTATTTTCGAGAGCCTTCTGATAGATTTTAAGACCATGTTCATCTGTTCCCGTATTGAAAAATACATTATATCCTTGCGCTGTATAGAATCGCGCAATAGCATCAGCTCTAATTACTTCCATTGCAAAACCAACATGTGGGTCACTATTCACATATGGAAGTGTTGTTGTTATATAAAAGTTTTTTTCTTCGGACATGTCTTTAATAATTTATTTAGAAAATATGTATCGGATATTCATAAAGCATCTGCAATACTATGCTCGTGCATCACCTACTCTCGCGTGTGGTCGACATGCGAATGTGTCTGATGTACCGGAGTCGCAATGTTCACTATAGCGTTTCGTTTTTTCTTGTCGACATCATCGAGATATTCCATGAGGGCCACAGAAATTGGAACAGAGAGGAGCGCTCCGATGAATCCTGCAAGCTCAGCGCCCGCAACGAGGGAGATAATCACCAATAATGGTGGAACTCCCACAATCTTCTTTACGGCAATTGGATAAATAACGTGTGCCTCAATTTGCTGAATGAACAAATATACGGCGATTACAATGAGCCCAAGGCCAATACCCTGATCCAGCACAGCAATCAAGAATGCAGGAATAGCTGAAAGTGTGAGACCTATCACTGGTATAAGCTCAAATATTGCTGCAAAAAATGCGAGCAATAATGGATGACTTACACCAATAATAAGGAGACTTACATATGTAAGCACACACACGACAATGGCGAGAAGCAATTGTCCTTGCATCCATCTGCCAATTTTGAGCTGAGTTCGCTTCCACAAGCCTCGGATATATTTCTCATTCTCGATCGGTGTAACAATAGCCAAGAATTCTCCCACTCCATCTTCACGAACTGAGAGATAAAATGAAATTACAACCACAAGGACGAAGCTGATGATGCCTCCGAAGAATCCAGCAACAGTGTCAAATATTCCGCCAGAAAATTCTGAAACGGTTTTTGTGATATTCCCAATGAGATCTTCTACAGAAATACTGTTTGGAAGGTTTGGAAAAAATGTCTTTACACTCACAAACGCATCCTTGTGAACCGGCTTCAAAATGTCGATTGTTCGAATATGTTCGGGGAGATTCTGGAGCGCAGCGATTGTCTGTCCCAATAATGGTGGGACAATGAAGGTAAAGATAGAAATGATACAGCCTGCGATGAGCACATACATGAAAATAGCGGCCAATACTCGAGGTATTTTACGCTTCACGAACCACTGAGTACCTGGCTCGATAACTGTTGCAATTACGACGGCTGTGAGCACTACGAGAACGAGTCCTGTAAGCTTGAATACAAATAATGCAGCCAACATGAAAAGGCCGATTTTTATCAGTGTTCCTGTACTAATTGTGATAGATAAATGCTTGTCACCCATAACGCTAGAATACCACTCCTCTAGGAGAATGGCTAGCCACACGGATGTATTGCTCTTCTTATGATAATTTCAAGAGAGATTTGAGCTTTTGAGCCGTCTTGTGTGGACCCACCAAAGCTACATACATGGCCTCCTCCTTCAATATATCCTTGGCAACACGCTGTACCTGTTGTACTGAAACATTTTCGATATTCTTAGCCGATTCTTCAGGAGTTTTTATCGTTTTCTTTATCAATTCTTGAAATCCACAATATTCGGCATAGTCATCGGATGTTTCGAGTCCGAGTACGAGCCCCGAAAGTCTATAATCCTTGATTTTCCGAAGCTCTGGTTCAGTAATACCCTCATCACGAATTGTTCGTAATTCATGGAGAATTGCTTGTATAGCCTCAGCAACTTTATCATTGCCTACTCCAGCGCGGATAGTGAGCGATCCATGATCAATCCCCGCATTAAAACTACAACTAATGCCATAACACAAACCAAGTTCCTCTCGAATCTTATTAAATAATCTTGAACTCATTCCCCCGCCGAGTGCCGTACTCAATGTATGTGCTACTGCAACTCGCTTATCAAAAATATTAAACGTTGAAAAAGAAATAATGAGCTGCGTCTGATTTGTGTCCTTGTACATAATTTTTATCGCAGGACCTTTCTTCTTGAGTTGTACAGATTCCTTTTTTTGGATAGGCGCTTTTTTCATGTTGCCCAACAATGACTCAACTGTCTTCTCAACATTCTTTGGGACATTGCCAGCAACCACAACAACCGTTGCCCCAGGAACATAAAACTTTTTGTGGTACGCAATGAGATCTTCTCTTGTAAAAGAATTCACTGTCTTTTTTGTGCCTATAATTGGCCGACCAAGTGATGTATCGCCGAACATGAGCTCATCAATAGTATCCCCCACCTTTGTACGAGGATTGTCTTCTCGCATATTTATCTCTTCGATAATCACATTCTTTTCTTTCTGAAGTTCAGTCTCTGGAAATGTTGAATTCACATAAATATCAGAAATGATATCTATAATTTTGTTCCCATGCTTTTTGTGTGCTTTCGCGTAGTAGCCAGTATATGTGCCACCAGTATATGCATTATAGTCCGCGCCTATAGAATCCAATTCGTGCGTGAGTACCTGCGAGGTAGGTCGCTTTGTAGTACCTTTGAAACACATATGCTCGAGGAAATGCGAGAGGCCACTCTCTTTCTTTGATTCGTATTCTGAACCAGTGCCTACAAGTACGAGCGCGGCCACAGTCTCAACATGAGGCATAGGAATTGTCAGCAAACGAATGCCGTTTTTGAGAGTAGTTTTATGTAATTTCATTATCAATCCGTTAGAAAACTAAAAAATGTGTGAAATGAGTTCTGAGAGAGAAAGTCGTGTTTGTTCACCAGTGTCGCGATCTCGAACAGTCACTGTGTCTTTTTTCTCATCTCCACTTTCACCGAGAGTATCGAAATCAACTGTCACGCAGAATGGTGTACCTATTTCGTCTTGTCGTCGGTATCGCTTACCAATGTTTCCGTTATCGTCAAAAGAGATTCTATCAAGTGCAATACCTCGAGCTGCGGCCTCTTTTCGGATATTTATCCAGACATCTTTTGCTTTTGCTACGAGTTCAGGTTTGTTTTTCAAGAGAGGAAAAACAGCAACAAGCACAGGAGCAACATTTTTTGAAAACTTCATAAATGTTCGTTTTTCGCCACCGAGTTCGTCTTCTGCGTATGCATTTGAGAGTACGGCGAGAACTGTTCGGTCAACACCAAAAGATGGTTCGATGCAATGTGGCGTGTATCGCTCTTTTGTTTCTTCATCGAAATAGCTCAAATCAACGGTGCTTGCGCCTGTATGTGCGGCGAGGTCAAAATCAGTTCGGTACGCGAGACCATAGAGCTCTTTTTTGCCGAATGGATAATCAAACTCGAAATCAATTGTTCGTTTTGAATAGTGCGCTCGATCGCCATCCCCCACTTCGAGTTCGTGAACATTGTTCTGGTTGAGACCAATGTCTTTTGTATATTCCCATACTTCTTTTCGGAGTTCTTCGAATACGCCGGCCCATTCAGCGGGCTTCACAAAATATTCAATTTCCATCTGTTCGAATTCTCGAGTTCGGAATACAAAATCACGAGGAGCAATTTCGTTTCTGAATGCCTTACCAATCTGTGCCATACCAAATGGAAGCTTTGGATGGAAGGTGTCGAGAACATTTTTGAAATTCACAAACATACCCTGCGCGGTTTCAGGACGGAGATATGAGATAGATGTATCGTCTTGGATTGCGCCAACATTTGTCTTGAACATCATGTTGAACTGTCGAACATCACCGAGTGCATTGCCATCAGGGCTCTTGATTCCCTTCTCTTTTATGAGAGCATCCATTGCTTCGAGATTCATTCCTTTTGGATCAATCCCTGCATCTTCGAGAAGATGATCAGCTCGATATCGTTTTCTTGTTTTCAAATCTTCAACAAGAGGATCAGCAAATCCAGCAACATGTCCAGAAGCTTTCCAAACATTCTGGTGCATCAAAATAGCAGCATCAACACCATACATATCTGTACGGTTTTCAACAAAACGCTTCCACCAGAGATTCTTTATATTATTTTTGAGAGAAACACCGAGTGGTCCGTAATCCCACGTACCAGCGAGACCGCCGTAAATTTCTGAACCTTGATAAATAAAACCTCGGCGCTTGGCGAGAGAAATGATGTTTTCCATTGTTGAAGGCTCTTTTTGTGAGCTTGTGTTGCTTGGGGTTGATGAATCTGTTGACATGATGAGGCTAACTATACGCTTCTTAGGCCTTTTTTTCAAGATTTCTGAATTGCGAGGCTACAGTTACAAAAAGCCGCCCCTATCCTGGGGCGGCCCTTTTCCTACTCTGTTACTTTATCCTGACCGTATATATAGTTTGGATCTTCCTCTATTTTGATATCGCGAGGACCGAGCATTGTTTCTACGATGACATCCGAGAAGGCGTCTTTGCCTGCAAGGCGCTGATTATTAATCACTGTTGGACTGGTGCCTATTTGGCTCACACTTGGAGTGAGAACAACTTGGTATGAGAATTCCTTGGCTGCAGATGTATACCCTACACCAGGACCGATATCGCCGAGAGTGAATGTGAGTTCACGTTTGTCAGCGTTGTATGTAAAGGCAGAATTTTCTGGATACACTTTGTTAATCCATCGAACATAACTTGGGAGTGTTGTTGTGTATGTCACGCCTTTCACAGTGTTGAAAGAGTTTCCTACAGTCACCATAACTGTATATGTACTTTCAAGCTCTGCCTTTGGTGGAAACGGACCTGTGTTTTCAAACGGACCAACACTTCGCACAAGGATAGAGTTGAATGCCAACCCTGATGCGACTTTTACTTCGCGAGAAACTGTTGATTTTATTTCTTCGGGAACATTATCTTCATTCAATCGCTTTCCACGAATTGTAAGTTCGACGTTTATAGAAGGACGACGGAATTCTGCGTTATTTTTCTCTGTTGGAGGAAGTGAAGCAAACGCAAACTGAACTCGGCCAACCTGGCCCGGACCGATTTGTGCGAGATCTTCGAGTGTCGATTTATCCCATAGAATAGTACTGTCTTTTGATCGGTAGAATCCTCGATCCCCGCCCACCGTTGATTTATCAAGCATTGAACCTATAACTTTTGCTTCGATAACAATGTCGTTGATTGGCACATCGAGATTATTCTGCCAAATGATTTCACCATTCACTGCATTTCCTGCTGTTGCGACATACACGGGATCTCCTTTTCCGTTGAGAGCAATATCCGCGCCGAGGAATGGCTTTTTGACCGCGAGAGCGGCAGTCGTGTTCACAAAGATAGTGCCAATGTTTGATTCATCGCGAGCATCCTCTGTTCCAGCATAAAATCTGAATACGCGTTCTTCATTATTTTCACCTACGATTTTCCCTCTCAAAATAATCTTTCGTTCTGCTCCGGGAGCAATATCTCCAAGATGCCATACATTATCCCCTGACAATGGAGCAACGTCAGAACTCAAATATTTGAATCCAAATGGATAATCCACTTTGAGCACAACTCCATTCACAACAGATGTAGAGTTTGATACGACATCAATCACAAATTCAGTTTCTTGGTTGGCTGTGATTTCTTTGAGGTATTTTACGTTCAACGTGATTGGTGAAGATCCGATGAAAATTGGATATTCTTTTTCTTTTACAAAAATAGTGTCTGTTTCAGGCACACGATATTCAAGGGTCACTTTGATAACTTTTCGTACGTTTTCTTCTCCAAAGAGAACTGATTTCACATTTGTTCGAATAGTCTCTCCTGCCTTGATTGTACCCACAGGGACACGAGCACTCGACATTGGTGTTTTCTTGTCACCCGCTTCTCGGGTACCTTCGGGATATGTGACAATCATGTCAGTCAGCACCATATCTGTCTTGTTGAGGTTTGTTATATCCACGTCGAGCGAAAGTTCTTCGCCGGCAGGCGTAGATACAGGACCAATCAATTTAATATCAATATTATCTGAAGAAATGAGATTGCCTCCGCCTAGATATATATATGCAGCACCGGCGATTGCAGCAACGAGAACAATACCGGCAAAACCGAGGATGATTTTAAGAAATTTTGATGAAAAACCCTTGTAGCCGCCCGTGGCAGCTTCAGCCTTCTCTACAGAAATTGTAGAATCTGCATCCTCAGCAGAAGTCCCCCATGATGTATGCACAATAGTGGCATGCGGATGAAGTTTTCCACGATGTGGAGCTGGGATAGTATCTGAATTTGAATAGAGCTTTTTCTTTAGTTGTTCAATTTTGCTATCATCTTGCGACATACCAAAAGTATATCACACTCTCTCCGAACACATTGTCCAGAAAAACACAGGTTCCTCGGCGTTTATTGCCACACGAACCTACAAATGACTTTCTTCGAGTGATGCGTAGATTTCTGCTTCCGCTTCCCTTCTCAATGAGACAAATTGTTCGAGGATGGGTTGCGAAAATGAAATTTCCTTGAGAAATGGCGTGAGGCGTGCGTCGTTTGTTCCATATCCGAGCACTTTCAATAAATAGAGCTTCGCGAGTAACTCAGTGGCGTCAATATATTCTGTGGTAGTCACAAACGAATCACGATCACTAAAGCAAAATGCAGAAACCGTTGATAAAATCTTGAACACCTCTTCATTACGGCCTTCTTCAGGCATGAGTCGTTTTGTAAACAACAATACACGTGCAAGCATCTTGCGAACAGGCAACGGTAACCGCTTATCATAGAGTGAGATAAGCTTTCGAGCGCTTGTGATACGCCACATTTCTTTTCCGCGAACAACAGCGAGTGATGAAAACGAAAATTCCTGCAAAGAGTACCTAAGTTTTGATTTTAACAAACGCACACCTTGAGCAGAAGCTCGGATGAGACCCAGGTCTTTTGTAAACAATGTATACAGTCGATTAGATTCACCGATATCAACGGCTTCAATCACAAATCCTTCTGTTTGATATATATGATATGACATTATGCACGAGCGACGTGAACTCGAAGTCGCATCGCATCGATAGCGATTTCTTCACCTTCGTTTGCTCCAAATGATACAGATGTCGCCAATACAGCCTTACTGAGCTCTGTTTGATACTTCTTGATCAATGCTTCTGTCGCTTCATCTCCTGCGATTGTCATAGAGATTGAGTCTGTTGGAGAAAGGCCGATTTTCTTTCGGATGTCTTGGATTGCGCGCATGAGTTCTCGGAGTGTTCCCTCCTCGATAAGTTCTGGAGTCAATTGTTGATCAACAGTCACAACATTTTTCACATCAGTCGCAACTGTCTGCCATTGTACGGCCTTAACATTTACTTCATCTTTGATAAGGTCGATTGCTTGTGGGAATGTCTCGAATGTTACATCTGCATTCTGTACTGTGACACTCGCAAGTGGTTGTCGAACTTTGAGACTATGTTTTGCTCGGTCGGCAAGAGCGGCTTCTACTATCTTTCGCACAGCTGTCATTTTCTCGAGCACTTCTGTGTCTGTTTCCACTGTTATTGGCCACCGCTCGAGATGAACACTTTCCTTCTTTGTGCCTCGTGTAAGTTTCAAATACAAATCTTCTGCAAAGAACGGCGTAAATGGCGCCATAATAAGTGACAATACATATAATACGTATGCGGTTGTATCGATGGCCTGTTTCTTGTCTGCAACATCATCACCCTTGTATCTATCTCGTGATCGTCGGAGATACCATGTTGAAAGATCATCAACGAGATCCATGAGTGGTCGCGCGGCTCGATCAATCTCATATTTTTCAAAAGCAGCTGTTGTCGCATTCACAGTTTCATCAAGTCGAGCAAGAATCCATGTGTCGAGCATATTTGTACTTTGTGGTCGTTCGAATGTGCCGGCATATTCACCCGCATATGTCTCATAAAATGTATGTACGTTACCAAGTCGATTGAACAACTTTTTGTTTACTTCATCGAGACCTTTTTCTGAGAATAATACTTCTTCACCATGTACCGCCGGTGAAGCCATCAAATAATATCGGAGGGAATCCGCGCCATATTTTTCTACCGTCGGCATGAGATCGGGATAATTTTTGAGACTCTTTGACATCTTTCGGCCATCTTCAGCGAGAATGAGACCGTTCACAACAACATTTCGATATGGAGCTTTGTTGAACAATCCCACACACATAACGAGCATGAGATAAAACCACCCTCGAGTTTGGTCGAGACCTTCTGCGATGAAATCAGCAGGAAAAGCTGAACTGCCATCGGCGAGTAATGTATCTTTTTTCTCAAATGGATAATGCTGACTAGCAAAAGACATTGATCCCGAGTCGTACCACACATCAAATACTTCAGGAATTCGTCGCATGACATCCCCTTCTGCATTCACCCATGTGACATCATCAATATATGGTCGGTGCAAATCGAGTTCATACTCTTCATTCTTTGGAAGCTGTTTGAAATCAATTGCATGAAGAGATGCGGTCGCGTCAGATGTATCTTGCCAATGACCTCGAATCATATCTCGAATAGTCTTCCCCTCGGCGATGAGCTTCGCCAATCGGAGAGGCAATCCATGCGTAATAATGAGAATATCCTCATTCTTGTGCTTTGCATCTATTTCATACAAGAATTCAGCAACACGTTTTTTGACATCAGCAACAGACTCGCCATTCGGCGTTCGCTTTGTCATGCGTTCTTCGTTATTTTTGAAATATGCAAATCGCTCCGTCCACGTGCCACCTTCAAACTCCCCTGCGTTCACTTCTCGGAGTCGTTCGTCGTATATGATTTTTGTTTTATCAAATCCAATTGTCTCTGCCACAAGCTCCGCTGTCTGCTTTGTTCGTTTGAAATCTGAAGCATAGATAATAGTCACACCTTTTTCTTTGAGTTCTTCGGCGCTCTTTTGCACTTCACCTACTCCCTTTTCTGTAAGACTGAATTTGTTGAGATCAATAGAGTTAATGATGTCTTTTACATTTGATTCAGATTCGCCATGTCGCATCAACACAAAATTGTTTCCGTTTGAAACGATTTTTTCTTTGAGCTCTGCAATTGACCCAATGAGTTCGATTGCTCCGGTTTGTTCGCCTCGCCATACAGGAAGCGGTGCTCCCCAATATCGACTTCGAGACATTGCCCAATCACGTGCGCCTTCGAGCCATTTGCCGAATCGTCCTTCGCCAATCTCTTTTGGTACCCAATTCACTTTGTTATTTTCAGCAATGAGCTGGTCTTTCATGGCAGTTACTTTCACAAACCATGACGATGTCGCAAAGTTGAGAAGCGGTGTGTCACATCGCCAACAATGTGGATACGAATGAATATATTTTTCTTTTGAAAAGAGAGCCTTTCGTGCAGCCAATTGTTTTATCACTTCGATGTCTGTCTTTTGGTGATCCCCTTTTGGCTTCGCCGTCATGCCTGCAAATACAGTCACTTCAGATTTGATTGTACCGTCTGGAAGAACATGATGAATAACAGGCAGATTGACTGCGCGTGCGAGATTCATGTCATCTTCGCCGAAGGCTGGTGCAATATGCACGATACCTGTACCATCTGTAGCCGTTACAAAATCCGCGTTATATACCTTCCACGCTTGTGGTCGCTTCATTTCGTTATCACCCTGCAATGTGTTTGGTGCGGTGTAATATTCAAACGGAGGCTTGTATGAATGTCCGGCAAGCTGTGCGCCTGTGAGTTCTGCGATGACTTCGTGTGCTTCCTTGATAACTTCAAGTCTATCTTTTGCAACGATGTATGTTTCTTTTGAGCCGTCTTCTTTTGTGACAGCGGCTTTCACATAGGTGATGTCAGGATTAACAGCAAGGGCCACGTTCCCAGGAAGCGTCCAGGGTGTAGTTGTCCACGCAACGAAAAATGTGCCTGGTTCATCGACGAGTTCGAACTTTGCGTACGCTGATAGATCCGTGATGTCTCTGTATGCACCCGGCTGATTTGTTTCTGCATTTGAAAGGACAGTCTGACATCGAGGACAATATGGCATCACTTTGTATCCTTCATAGACGAGACCCTTTGTGTGCAATTCTTTGAAAGACCACATCACCGATTCCATGAATGAAGAATCCATTGATCGATAATCGTTTTCCATATCCACCCATCGTCCGAGGCGTGGAATGATTCGTTTCCATTCATCCGCATATCGAAGCACACTTTCGCGCGCAGCTTTGTTAAAGACATCGATACCGAGTTCTTCGATTTGTTTTTTGTTTTGAAGACCTAATTCTTTTTCGATAAGGTTTTCAATTGGAAGACCGTGACAATCCCATCCCCATCGTCGAGGCACGCGAAAACCGCGCATTGTTTTGTATCGTGGAATAACATCTTTGAGTGTAGTTGGAAGAATATGACCATAATGTGGAAGTCCCGTTGCATATGGTGGTCCATCATAAAAGACGAAGTTGCCATGAGGGGCATCCTTGGTGAGTGTTTGTTCGAAGATATTGTGAGATTCCCAATATTCTAATATCTGGTGCTCTCGCTTCCCTGCTGGAGTTTGCTCCAAAACAGGTTGTTCAGTTGTCGGGTTGGCGTCTTCGTTGGTCATATATTTATAAAATAAGCGCTTTTATAGTAGCACTTTATGAACAAAAAATGAACGTAGTCTTATGAAATGATGAAAAATATATAAAAAAGAGACCCCCTGAGAGCGACAGTAACGTGCGCTCCCAGAGGGTCCGGGTGGGGGGATTCAGCGTCTGGAGGGACGGAAAACCCGTAAAGGCTGCCGATGCATGGGCGCCCAATTGCAATATCCTTTGGAAAGGCGCTTTTGGGCCCGAAGCTGTCGGTGACTTTTAGTGTTTTTCTTGGTCGCAGCCATGGTCTTTACCGGCAGCGAGCCCCTTGGTGGTGGCTGTAGCGGGTCAAGCCACCGTGCTGCCGCGTCGGGCGAGCAGCCTTCCGTTCGGGCTTGCGAGGCGTGGCCTCCGTCGCCGTCGGAATGTATCCAGTCAATTTCCGATGACCGATGGTGCGGCTCACGTGCGCCAACAACGGGCACTCATCCTGGGGCAGAAACTGCTGGCGAGGAATGCCGAGGCTATTGTGAAGCTCCGGCAAGCAATGCTTTTGAACGCTCTCACGAGGTTCATTGGAATCAGTGATGACCAGCACACGGTCATCGACGTACACTTCAATCATGGGTCAATAATAGGTTTGTTTGATTTTCGTTTCCACGTCGACTGGCACCCTTCGTGTGTTCAGTCCGAGGGGTATTATATCATATATATACATAATAGTCAATTTGTGGTGTTGTGGGGCTTTGTTGAGCCTCCCCTACACACAGACTTCACCCTAATAGCATCTATCCGCTATCGTTTCGTCAACATTATGAAAATAAACCGGCGAGAGCTTTTCGAACTTTATATTTGAGTGTTCCGCACTTCTTTGGGCAGAGTGCCTGATTGTTTCTTGTCTCCTGCTCACACGTTTCGCAACAAATAAATTGATAGTGGCAGATATCATCAGAACAATTTACAAATCGCTCACATGGAATGTGACATCGTATGCATGAACCAACGACTGAACGCTCCTTTGTGGTGTCCATTGTAATTCGATTATCAAACACATAGAGAGCACCTTCGAAATCTTGGCCTGGAAATTTTTCCATATATGTTGCCATTCCCCCATCGAGTTGATATACATCGGTGAATCCTTTCTTCATCAAATATCCAGAGGCTTTTTCACATCGCACACCGCCGGTACATACGGTCACTACTTTTTTATTTTTGTATGGTTTAAGCTTTGACACAATCTGAGGAAGTTCACGAAAGTTGCTCATACCAGGATCGATTGAGCCTTTGAAATGTCCAACTTCAAATTCGTATGAATTTCTCATGTCGATAATCTGAAAATCTTCACCTTTTTCGTACCATTCTTTGAGTGTCTCTGCGGGAAGATGAACACCTGTGAGTTTGTTTGGATCGACATCATCATCACCGAGGCGTACAGATACAATTTCAGGGCGCACTTTCACTTTCATTTTGTCGAATGAAGATCCATTGCCTTCGCTCTTTTTGAACACAACATCAGAGAATTGCCCGAATGTTCCTTCAGAACCATCTTGTCCGTGAAGAACTTTGCAATATGTTTCGATGTCTTTTGTTTTGCCTTCGAGAGTGCCGTTTATTCCTTCATGTGCAATGAGCACACGTCCCTTGAGGCCGAGTGTTGAACACAAGTCTTTGTGCCATTTCATAAAACCTTCAGGATCGGCAACGTGTGTGTATTTGTAGTAAAGAATAATTGTATATTCTGACATAACAATAAATGGATTGAGATTGTATCTAATATATACGTGCTGCGCTTACATCTTTGTAGGGACAGAGATGCCGAGAAGCCACAGTCCTTTGTGCATAACTGTTTCGAATGCTTTCACTAATCCAATTCTATATGCTGATGCAGCGTCGTCTTTCACAATAATCTGGGTTGATGCATAAAATGAGTTGAATGTTGCGGCAAGTTCCATACAAAATGTCGCGACAAAATGTGGGGCTTGTTCTGCGTATGCTCGTGCGACAACTTCTGGGAAGCGTGTGAGCAATCGTTCGAGTTTGCCTCCTGCCCAGTCGAGTGAACCCGCAGCTGCGATAGTTGGGTTGTCGAGTGATGGAGTAACGCCTTCTTTGTCGGCTTTCTGGAGTACGGATGTGGCACGCACTGTTGAATACTGGAGATATGGCCCTGAATCGCCCTCAAATGAGAGTGACTTTTCTGGATCAAAGACAATGTCTTTGCCTGTTGCCTGTCGGAGTACAGTGTATTTGATTGCAGCTACTGCGACTTGTTGTGCAACTATTTCTTTTTCTGCGGGAGACATTTCGCGTTCAGCCATTTTGAGAAGGGCCATTTCATTCATATCTGCGAGCAATGATTCACCCGTGATGGCGTCCCCTTTTCGTGAAGACATCTTGCCCGTTGTGAGTCGAAGCATACCGTGAGAAATATGTCGCTGTTTTGTTCCGATCTCTGGAAATAAAATGCTTGTTGCTTTAAGCACCACTTTGAAATAATCATCCTGCTCGTTTGCAGTCACTGTGATACCACTGTCGTATGGATATGCGGCATATTTCAATTGTGCCAATCCCATTTCCTTTCCTTCGTATGTTGGAAGTCCGAATTTGTTTATGAATACACGAGTGTGGAGGCCGTATTTTTCACCAGGGAAAATAATAGCGCCATTACTTTCTTCGAATACAGCGAGGCCATGAGGTGCGGTATTTGCTTTTACAATTTCGATACCTGGAGATGTTGCCTGACTTTCAAAAATATATTGATCGAATGTTGTTCCGAGAATTTTGTATAGTTCTTCGAAGTGTTCGAGACTCCATTCTTTTCCTTTGTCGTACAATTCGTTTGTTGCAGCATCACTTCGGTCATATATCTTTTTGTTGATTGCTTGTACCTCTTGTTCAATCTTTTTGAATTCTTGTACTTCTGATGAATCTTCTGCCTTACCTTCAGCGGCCTGTTCTATTGCATAAAATTTTTGTGCACCTGTTGCATATGCCTTACCAAGAAAATCCACTCTGTCATTGAGTGCCATTGATGCGTCAGGAAATGCGGCATCCATGAATCGAAGTCCCCACAATGTGAGAGCCACGTGTCGGCCCACATCACCTTGATAACAAAATCGTCTTACTTCTGCTCCAGCATATTCGCCGAGGCGAGAAAGAGATTCACCAATAGTATTGGCCATCAAGTGACCGATATGGAATACCTTGAATGGATTTGGGTCAGTATATTCGTATGCAATCTTTTTGCCTTTTTGTGATGTCCCCTTTCCGTATGATTCGTGTGTGAGAACTTGTGTTAATTCACTGTTGATAACCTGTGGAGTGACATAAAAGTTGATAAAGCCAGGACCAGCAACTTCAATTTTGGAAATGCCCGGGATCTGCTGCGTTTTGAGTTGATCAACGATAGTGAGCGCCAATGTGAGAGGGTTGGCTTTTTGCTCTTTTGCGCATGCCAAAGCGATGTTCGTCGAATAATCGCCGTTTGTCATTTCGGCAGGTCGGTCGAGGATAATCTGTCTTGCCTCGATATTGAGTGTGTGGAGAGCCTGCGCAAGTGCAGACTGCAAGGTATCGTTCATGAGGCGATTGTAGCAGAAAAACGGGGTTCCGTCAGCTTATTTCCCTTCTTTATCCAACAAATATATGTAAAAAGGATCGCCCGGCGCGCAAGCGCGCCGGGCGAGGTTAAAGTGATGTTGATGTTAATTGGTGATCTCCGTCACCGACACTGAACGAACTTCCTGACCGCCGATGGGATACGTAATACCACACCGACATGAAGCCAAATGGCAATTGGGGCAGCCATCTTTGAGGGCCTCATCATGCAAATCAGCGATTCGTATACCGAGTATGTTGGCAACAGCAAATGTGTTGGCAACAACGTCGATACATTCTTCACGGACTTTTTCATAGTCCCTCGGCAAATGACTTGCATTGAAGAGTTGGAGGGCCTCGCAGACTTCAGACGGCTCATTCACAAACTGGAGAAAAGCAAAACTGACGTTGTTGTTCGGATAAATCCGCGCAAACATGTCTTGGAACTCATCCACAGTTTGTACGCGAGCACAGGACGGCGGCAGGACCACCCTCCCTTCTGCCCATTTTTTGCAATTGCCATAATCATGGGGCACCTTTCCACAGTACGGACAGTGACCAGGAAAGCGGTTCCACACCTCTTCCTGAAGATCAATGTGCATTCTGTTGGCAAGTGCCAAATTCCACGAGAAAGTCCAAAGCACCAGTGTAGGGATTTGTTGTACCTTCTTCTGATGCCAGTACTTGGCGGCCATGCCGGCGTACCGGTGAGCCTTCATTGCAAAATCCAGCTTTTCAAGATGGATATCGTTCTGGTATCCATACACCTCTGCATTCCGACGTTGGAGATCACGAAACGTTGATACTGACGCGGACCTACTTATACTCATATCTACGACAACAGTAAAACATATATGCTGATATGTCAAACGATTGTCTATGTGACAAAATAGAAACAGGCGCCTCCGGAGGAGGCGCCTGTTTGACGAAAGGATGGATGACCACCGATATTACCGGCAGATACCGACTATTCGGCAATGCATTCACGTAACACGCGACAGAACTCCTCTTTCACTTCATCCAACGGCCTGTGGGCGTCGATGATGCGACTTGGAACTGTCTTCATAAACTCGAGGTAGCCTTCACGAACACGTTGATGAAACTCGAGTGGTTTCGTATCAAAATGAGTGATGTCATCATATTGCTGACCGTTTCTACGAGCAAGCCCAACTTTTGGATCGACATCGAGATAAATATAGAGGTCTGGTTTTACTTCCCCCAAACATTTATCACGCATCTGCCAAAAGAGTTCCTTGATATGATGACCTTCTTGACCACAGATCTGATATGTCCACGTAGATGAATCAAACCGATCACAGAGCACATGCTTTCCTGCTTCGAGAGCTGGAAGAACGATATTTTTCATATGATCGGATCGAGATGCCCACACGAGACAAAACTGGGTAAAAGCGTTGGCTTGCGCACCGCCCTCTGTCTTGAGCGCCAAGTGTCGAATATCTTCACCAAATGGACTTCCACCTGGCTCACGAGAGAACACGAGTTGTTCACCGTAAATTTCGCGTGCCGCATTCAGCATTGTTGTCTTTCCTGTCCCTTCACCACCTTCTATAATGATGAACTTTGTTTTCATGCCTGTGGAAAGAATATCATCTTTTTCATAAAATTAATACATATTATCTTTGAACAATCTCTACATTAAGTTGTACTTTTTAAATAAATCTTCTAATACGGCTGCACTCTCTGTCTTATAACCACTCATAAGCTTTTCTTTTTGTGTATTTAATATGGCAATTTTTTCATATGCATCTGATAATGCAACGAGCATCTCCTGTATACCTCCCACTCCTGTTGAATGTGAAGCCCTAGACATCTCTACGTGAATCTCTTCATCAATTTTTTTGATGTCCTCAAAAAGCTTAACCTGTAAATTGAATAAAGCATCCCGAGCTTCCTCTCTTATCTTATCGATGAAATGTGCAAGCACATCAACTGAAAGTCCCTCGACCTTACCTCTCATTCTTTTTCCTAATTCGTTTGTAACTTTTGATGAATCCTCTCTTAATATTTTTTCCATATGTTATGTTCTTAAAATCTGATCAATTTTTTGTGCAATTTTTTTGAAATCTTTTTCTTTCTTACCACGAGTAGTTTCTGCGGCTGAACCTAGACGTATTCCTGATGGATCAAAAGCTGATCGAGTCTCACCGGGGATTGTATTTTTGTTCACAATAATGCCTACGCGTTCGAGTCGATCACTGGCTTCTGTACCACTGATTCCCTTTCCACTCATCCATGTATCAACGAGCACCATATGTGAATCTGTACCACCAGAAATGATGTGCCAACCCAATGTCTGCAACTCTTTTGCAAGTGTCGCTGCATTTTTAACTACTTGTTTTGCATAGGCTCGGAATGCAGGAGCTGCGGCTTCTTTGAGAGCAACGGCTACTGCAGCAATCTGATTCATATGTGGACCACCCTGAAGACCTGGGAAAATGGCTTTATCAATCAAGTCAGAAATTGACACGGCTGTGCCTTTTGCATTCTTCACCGTGAGTGCTTGCTTTGAGAAGATAAGCGCACTGCGTGGACCTCGGAGTGTCTTGTGTACTGTTGTTGTAACGACATCTGCGTATTCGAATGGAGATTGATATTGCTTGCCCGCCACAAGCCCCGCAAAGTGAGACATGTCTACCATGAGGTATGCACCGCATGCATCGGCAATTGCACGAAATTTTTTGAAATCTACAGCACGAGGATATGCTGTGAATCCTGCAACGATGAGAGCTGGCTTTTCTTTGAGAGCAATCTTTTTGACTTCGTCATAATCAATGACTTCTGTATCTGCCTGCACACCGAATGGAACTTGTTCCCACATTTTTCCCGTGATTGAAACTTTTTGTCCATGCGTGAGGTGTCCCCCGTGTGGAAGTGACATACCCATAATTTTTCCACCCTTTGGTACAAGTGCGAGATATACACCGAGGTTTGCTGGTGAACCAGACAATGCCTGAACATTCACACTCCACACTGATTGTTTGAGTCCAAATAATTTGAGAGCTCTGTCTTTGCAGAGGTCTTCTATTTTGTCGATGAATGTTTGTCCGCCGTAATATCGTTTGTGAGGATATCCTTCGGCATATTTGTTTGTGAGTTCAGAACCGAGTGCTTCGAGCACATCTTTTGAGACATAGTTTTCTGAAGCAATGAGGTTGATTACTTTTTTCTGTCGAATCTTTTCTGCGTCGATAAGTTTTTTGATTTGAGTATCTTTCATTGGAATATATGCATGAATGCGATTAAGAAATGCTAAAAAAATGATGAATAAAAACAGTATAAACTGTCCCAAATGCCCTCTCCAAAGTACTCAACTTAAATCATATATGTAAAGTATATGACATTTTTGATTTGAGGTATACTAAGGTCACTTACGAAATAACTCATCACAATATTATGAAACAATATCTTGACGTTTTGAAGAAAATAATGGAAAAAGGTGTCGACCGAGTCGGCCGAAACGGGACTACACGAGGCCTTTTTGTGGAACAAATGCGGTTTAGTATGAAAGATGGCTTTCCTGCCACAACAACCAAGAAATTAGCCTTCAAAACAATGGCTGCTGAGCTCTTTTGGTTCATGTCTGGGTACAATGACAACAACGAACTCATGCGACTGGGATGCAAGATTTGGGATGCAAATGCCCACGCAGACTATTGGCTTCCCAAGGCAACCTATGATGGCGACCTCGGACGAGTATATGGCGTACAGTGGAGAGATTGGCGAACACCAGATGGCAAGACCGTAGACCAGCTCAAAGATATTATCGAGCGAATAAAGAAAGACCCTAATGACCGACGTTTGATTGTGACAGCCTGGAACCCTGGTGAACTTGACCAGATGGCCCTTCCTCCTTGTCATATGATTTTTCAGTTCTATCCTGCAAATGGGAAACTTTCACTCCATATGTATCAGCGATCTTGTGATATGTTTCTCGGCGTACCATTCAATATTGCGTCTTATGCCCTCATGCTCCACATCGTTGCTCAGATGACAAATCTCGAACCTGATGAACTCATCCTTACTCTCGGTGATGCGCATATTTATCACGATCACTTCGACGCCGTGGCTGAACAGCTTAAGCGAACACCAAAAGAACTTCCAACATTGTGGCTCAACCCAAATATCAAATCACTCGAAGACCTCGATACAAAAAAGATTGCTGATCAAAAGGCGCTCGATGAATATGTTCGACTCGAAAACTACAATCCAGAAGATGCCATCAAGGCAAAAATGGCCGTCTAACTTCCTTACCAATGAATATATTTATTATCGCAGCGCTCACCACTGATGGATTCATTGCAAAGAACGCACATCATCCTGCATCATGGACGAGCAAAGCGGACAAACAACGATTTGTCCGACTGACCAAAGAAGCAGGCGTCATGATTATGGGATCAAAAACTTTTAGTACATTTCCAAAACCACTCAAAGAACGCCTCAATGTTGTATACACCAGAGATCCTGAAAAGGCTCGTGCATCGCAAGCAGAGCACTATGATAATCTCGAATTTACAGCATTGCCTCCTACCGAACTCATCGCATCGCTCGAACAACGAGGCTACACATCCATAGCGATATGCGGTGGAGCCGAGATATATTCGACATTCATGGATAGTGGACTTGTGAACAAACTATATCTCACCTACGAACCCCTCCTTTTTGGCGCAGGCGTCACACTATTCAAAAACCCTATGGATGTAGCCCTTGAATTGGTGTCTACGGAACACACAGATACAGGGACTATCTTTGCAGAATATAATATTAAAAAAGTATAGTAGACAAAGTCATACCAGCAATTACAATAACAGAAAACTAACACACATTTATATGGCGCTTTCAGACCGAAAAATTTTAGAAGAACTCAAAAAAGGTGACATCATTATTACCCCATTCAATCGTGAAAACCTCGCAACCTCAAGTTACGATGTGACCCTCGGCGAATATTTTTTCCGAGAGCAGCAGCCAAACTACAACCACAGTATCTACAATATCTGGAGCAAAAGTCATATGGAGCATGTATGGGGCGCCGACAAAGTAGAGCGAGCAATTACAGCAAAAGAAGCATTTGAGAAATATAATTTTGAATGGGAAGGCATATCGCCAAAAGATAGAGTTATTCTTTTACGACCAGGAGAAACTATTCTCGCTCACACAAATGAATTTATTGGCGGAAAAGATCACATTACAACAATGATGAAAGCTCGTTCATCTCTTGGCCGCAGTTTCATCGAAGTATGTAAATGTGCTGGTTGGGGAGATGTTGGCTATATCAATCGATGGACAATGGAAATCACAAATAACTCAAAAAACTATATCATTCCCCTTGTTGTTGGTCGTCGTATTGCTCAAATAATCTTCTTTGAGACAGGCAAAATTCTCGACAAAGATTACAGTGCATCTGGCAAATACAATACATCTAATGATATCAAGATACTAAAAAAGATTTGGAAACCTACCGATATGCTTCCAAAATTATATTCAGACAGAGACGCAAAAAAGAACATAAAATAACTCAAAACTACTTTATGAAAAACGGGCGGGCGTTTAAAAAACGCCCGCCCTTCTGTTTCAAGTCCTTGAGATATTTCTCCAGTCCTATTGATGTTACCCAATGCTGGCCATCGGCAGAATGCTCGCGTCCAAAGGACGTTCTTTCCAGAACCCCTTGAATTCCACCTGTTCCGCAACATTCGTCGGAATGGCATCCAAAGCCATCTTGATGTATTGGAACGTGTCTTCGATGACTTCAAAAGGCTGAATTTCAGCCCCAGCGCGAACCAAACAGTCGCTGACAAAACGACTCACCTTGACGCCGTTGTAGGCAAAGGCAAGAATTGGTTTTTGAGCTTCTGTGCGCAGAACGATCTCGCCACCGCGTCCGTCCGATCCTTCAAGATTGAGGAAGAACGCGATTGCCAAATCAGCCTTCAACACCAGATTCTTGTCGTACTCGTAGATGTTGGGTACGGCCTTGGGAGTCCACGTCTGGAGATCGAAGGCCCACATAAGGATTTCGACATCGAACTTGTCCGTAATCCACTGAAGGATCTTTTTGACCATATTCATGCCATCAATCGTGTTGACCTGAGTCAACGGAATGATGACATACACTGTTTTTTTCATGACCACATATACAGTCCTCTCAACCGATTGCCCTGATTGTCGCGTCGGGATCACGCATATTCTATTCCTGCCGAAATAGTACATCAAACCCATACAAAAACACACTACCCATATACAGGATAGTGTGTTTTTTTGTATACCGTTCTGAAAGACGGTGTGTATTTCGACTTTATTTAACGTCGATACCGAGAGCCTTTGCTGATCCTTCGATCATTTTCATTGCGCCTTCGATGTCTTTGGCGTTGAGGTCAGGCATTTTCTGTTCTGCAATCTCTTTTACCTGAGCCTTTGTGATTGAACCCACCTTCTTTGAGTTTGGAGTTCCTGAACCTTTTTCAAGGCCAGCAGCTTTGAGGATGAGAGATGCCGCTGGAGGTGTCTTCATGACGAAATCGAATGTTCGATCGTCGTACACAGAGATCACTACAGGGACAATACTACCAGCCATCTTTGCTGTGGCGTCGTTGAATCGTTTTACGAATTCACCGATGTTCACACCAGCCTGACCGAGCGCTGGACCTACTGGAGGTGCTGGGTTTGCCTTGGCTGCAGGAATCTGCAATTTGAGCTGTTTAATTATCTTTTTAGCCATAATAGTATAAATTGTTGAATATATTCGTTGCTTCTTCAATCCCGAGGCCGCCTAGAAGCGTGGCGGTGTGGCTGAAGGTTCTTATAAATTACCTTACATTCGCTTAACTTGCAAGAAATCAAGCTCTACAGGTGTTTCTCGGCCGAACATTGATACGAGTACGCGAACCTTGCCTCGTTCATTGTCTACCTCTGATACCTTACCTTCGAGGTCCTTGAATGGACCGTCTGTGATAGAGATAATGTCGCCAGGAGCGAGATCGATAGTGTGTTTTACGGTATCTGTGTTCATTCGGGCAAAGAGACCTTCTACTTCTGCCTTATCGAGTGGTACTGGGAAGACACCTGAACCTACGAATCCTGTCACTCGAGGAGTGTTTCGGACTACGTACCATGAATCGTCTGTTACGATCATATCTACAAGTACGTATCCAGGGTAGATCTTTTCTTCTTCTTCTACTCGCTTCCCTGCTTTGATTTTAATCTTCTTTTCGGTAGGAACGATAACGTTAAAAATTCGGTCTTCCATACCGAGAGACTCGATTCGCTGCTTGAGATTTCGCATTACAGCGTTCTCGTATCCTGCGTATGTGTGGATGGCGTACCAATTTCGGTCACCTTGAGCTTGTTTTGACATAGTTGATGTATATTGTTCCCCGTATTGAGGAATACTATTAATGAGTATCGCGGATTATGCGAGGAAGTTTGTAAGAAGTTTTGTAAAAAGGTAATCGAAAAATCCGAGGTATACGGAAACAAATACTGAAATCGCAATCACGATGATTGTGAAAATAAGTGTCTGCTGTTTTGTTGGCCAACTTACGTGCTTCATTTCTGCACGTGTTTCCTTGATGTAATCTGTAATTGCCATAATTTTTGTATTTAAAAACACCCTCCCGGGTGTGGCTGTTATGAATGTATATATATTACTCCTTTTTTAGTCAATTGTCAATCGGGGGTTTTGGATAGACAAGAGGTGCGAAAAAAGCCCCTTGCAGGGGGCTTTTTTCGCACCGTCGTTTGCTGTCTATAATGGAAGGAATATCTAGTTGATTGAGTATGTAACCATCACGTCCGCATTGATTGTTCTGTCACCTGATGGAAGTTCTGGAGCAATCGGAGCTCGAGAAGGTACAGCTGAAATTGACTTCATGTCATATTCAACAGCTCCCCCATACGCTGCGTAATCCATATCATTGTATCCAATCACTTTGCCAATCTTTACACCGAGTGTCTTTGCGAGAGCTTCTGCATTCATTCGAGCATTGTAGATAGCGGCTTGCTGCGCTGTGAGTTTGAGACTTGTTGTGTCATCAAATCCGTATGTGACATCCGTTGTCTTTACGCCCATCTTGCCGAGCTCAGCAATGTACTGACCAAGCTTCTGATTATTGTCTTGAGCTGACTTGATTTTCACAGTCACAGTCTGATAGGTAATGTATCCTGACACTTCAGGGTTTGCACAAGGAGCAATCTGCGCACCTTCTGACATTGGACATGGTACTGATTTGTACTTTTCACTTGTGTTGAAGCCTCCCGTTGAGATGTCTTCAGGTTTTACACCCTGCGCTTTGAGGTATGCAATAGCTTTGTTTGTCTTGTCAGCAGATTTGTCCTGAGCATCCTGAACTGTCTTGCCCTCTTCGTTTGTTGTCCAACTGAATGTGGCAACATCAGGAAGCGCCTTTATTTCTGCATGACCTTTTACACTGATAGTTCGGCCCATTTCTGATGGGTTTTCACCAATTGTTGTATATGTCTTTGCTTCATTCACTGTCTTTGTGACGAGGAACAATGCGAGCACCCCAAGAACCGCAAGTCCTGCAATTTTGAGATATGTTGTGAGATCGTGATTATAGACCTCTGATTTTATTTTTTCCATTATAAATAACTACGTGAGTAATGCTCGTATTTTATCATCGAATACGTGTTTTTAAAATACATATTTGTGCTATATTGAGCTTCTATGGTACTGAAACATCACATTATCGCCGGAATTATTGGCACGGCGCTCTTCTATCCCCTCTTGGGTCCATGGAAAAGTGTCGTGTTCTTTTTCGCATCAATCCTTATTGATGCAGATCATTACCTCGACTATCTCTGGAAAAATAAATTCACGGATTGGAGCCCGCGACGGATGTTCGCCTATTATGATCAAGTGACAAAACACCGATTTGATAAGCGAAAACTCGCATTCAGCATGTTGCACACTGTCGAACTCTACATATTCATCTATCTCCTTGCCGTGTTTGTGAATTACGACTTCTTTCTGACGGTACTCGGAGGAATGGCGTATCACACGATCTTTGATGTGGTGTCACTCACTTCAGAAAAACTTCATTTTGTACGGGCATATTCCATCATTGAATATGTCATCCGAAAACATCATATGAAGAAAAAAGGTCTTCATCCTGAAGAATTCTTCAAAGATATGTTGAAATTTTCTAAAGATTCTAAATAGTCCTTTGCCTGATCACTTGCCAGATCTATTGTCTGGCTTATTTCCGACCTACTTCATCATAAACAAGAGAAAGAGAATACCGATGATGATTCGATATATACCGAATGATATGAATGAGTGCTTTTGAATAAATGAAATAAAGCTCTTGATAGCGATAAATGCGACGGTGAATGAAACGAGGAATCCGAGGATGAGAAGCTCTATGTTTTGGGGATTGAAGTTATTGAATTCTTTGATGATATCGAGACCTGAAGCTGCAAGCATCGTCGGCACGGCGAGAATGAATGAAAACTCTACAATTGATTTTCGAGAAATACCGAGAAGCTGTCCTCCGATGATAGTCGCTCCAGATCGTGATACGCCTGGAATAAATGCGATAGATTGGAAAAGACCGATAAGTCCCGCTTGCGTATACGTAATGTCTCGCGCAACTTCTCCTTGTGGATCGTCCTCGCGGAGTTCTGGCTGGAACAATTCACGTGTTGCTGTTCTTGTTCTATATATAATTTCAAAGATGATGAGGAGTGCTCCCCCGATGATGAGTGACCACGCGACAACAGCACCACTGCCAAGCAACGATTTCACCGATTTATAAAATATGAGTCCTAGTACAGCCGTTGGGATGAAACCAATGACAGCTTTCTTTATCAAATGTTGATGAGAAATTAATGTCTTCCAATATAAGATGACAACGGCGAGGATAGCTCCGAGCTGAATGATGATATTGAAGCTTTTTGTAAAATCAGTTTCTGCGATACCCAGAAGCTGAGATACGAGAATGAGATGTCCCGTCGAAGATACAGGCAAAAATTCTGTGATACCTTCAACAATACCGAGGATAATAACATCTAAAAAATTCATAGGTGTGTATTACATTATAAAGAAGTACAATGTCGCAATGAGAAGAAGTGTGAATACGAAAAATGCAACTAATCTTCGTGCGCTTTTTTGCTCTGCAGGTGTGCGACTGAGCTCTTTAATCATTTTTTCTTGAGACTCGACTGCGGCAGACACAGTTTCATCTTCGAATGTGACAAATGTATTTTCTGGGTTTTGAATCATATACAAAGTATATCAAATTACACTGTACCTACCATCACTTTGTACCCTTTATTTGAGATATGCCTCGAGAGCCTTATCTACACTCGCTCGCAATTCGTCGATAGATTCATTGTTGTAGATGAGTGCGTCAGCCAATTCGATGCAGGCCTGTATATTCTGTGAATATGGATCAGTCGATGTCATCTCCCGCTCGTTATCTTCTTTGAATTTTTCGAAGGTGATGTGATCGGTTTCGGAATTTCGTTTGAGAATTCGGTTGTATCGGGTTTTGAGGTCGGCATTCACCGCAAGCAAGAAAAACTCTGGATTCTGTCTGAGGTATTTCACTTCCCCAGTGGTACGAATAGATTCAATGATGGCATTGCCGCCTTTTTTTGCAGCTTCCGCAAAGAGAGCCTCAGCCATATAACACGGACCGTGCACATGACGAAGGTTGTTCGCCACCATAGAGAGATTGTCCCGCGTGATGGGAAGCCCTCGCTTTTCTACTTCTCGTGCGAGGAGTGCTCGTGCGGAGTAATGTGTGAAGCCTTTGTGTGAGGTGAGATAATCAACGACTGTCCCCTTGCCTGCGCCTATTGTTCCTGTGAGTCCGATGATTATCATACCGTATCTTTATCGTAGGGGTTTATGAGTGTGCTGATAAGCGGACAATTGTGGATGCTTCTTTGATACCCCTGTAAAGAAGAAGGTTGATCCAATAAACCAAAGCGTACCGAGTGCATATCCCCCAATTACATCCGTCCATGAATGTACTCCGAGATACACACGACTATAACTAATGAGCACAATCATCAACACACATCCGAGTGTAAACAAGTACCGCTTGAACGTAGACTTGAGGTGATTTTGATATGAATAAATAACAATGAGAAAAAAGAGTGTGGCCATCGTTGTATGACCACTTGGAAAACCATACCCGTATTCTGTAATGAGACCTCCTACTGGTCGTGGTGACTGAATAAGTCGTTTGAGGAGGTATACAGAAATACCGCCGAGACTCATGAACAATCCGAGCTGAATCATGTGGTTATACTTTTTGTGATTCCACAAAAAAACGAGGATGAAAAAGGTCAAAAGGAACATGGTCTGGGGACTTCCCAGCCGTGTGATGGAAATCATAAAATCATTCATTGGTACCTAGTATATCAAATTGTCGGCTATCTTTTCATGAGGATAGGACTCAAACCACGCAAAACTGTGGAAATCAATACTTTTTCAAAAAAATACAGGCTATAATCAACGTATGAGTGAAACATATAAGCCTGAACAAGGCCCTACAATCGAATCATCAGAAGGACTAAATCCATTCGAAGACTGGACTCGAGAAACAATCGTGGACCAACAAGCCGCTTTTCATGCACGTATTCTCGAACTCCAAAACGAATCTCTCGACCCAACAACACCCGCAGATCAGAAAGAACAAAATGCAACCGACATCAAAATTCTCCAAGATGAAATTGACCTCATGGAAGAAGCTCTCCGAGCTAAACCTGAATCTGCAGAAAAGAACATACTCGACCTCAGCGGATTATCTCAAGATGAAAGTGACGCAAGAGAACTGTCAGCATAGTACCGTCCGCAATACAGTGTATTAAAAAAGACCCACTAAGGTCTTTTTTGTTTTGCTATTCTACTCTACGCGTTTGAATGTTTGGATACTGCCACCATATAAATACATGAGTTCGAGATTATTCTCATCGGAAACGGTGACCTTGTATTTGTACTCATCACCCTTGCTCAATGTTTTTTGCATATAGATGCCTTCGGCAAAATCTGCTCCTGTTTGGACATTGCCTCCAGGGAATATTGTGAATAATTTCCATGTTCCCTTTTCGGTTGATGCATCCTCTGTCGGGTTTTGGGCACTGTATGCTTCTGTTATTGCTCCGCCTTTTGCAAACGTCACTATATATTGTGTGTCGTATACGCTTTGCCATGTTCCAACAATATTCTTGTTTATCTGACCGAGATGAGCTTTGGTCGAAGAAGAGAGAGGTTGGTATGGTACTTCTGATGCTTGGAGTGATTCTGCCTGCCGAATCGTGAGAACTGTAATGCCATATTTTGATCCAATCACAAATGCGAGTATGGGTACAACACCACAAAAAACAATATATGAACCCAACCGTGAATACCATGTGACTTTATTCCATTGAATCATTTAGAACTTTTTTAAAATAAATAATCAGAATTCGTACAAGAGATAGCTACAAGTATATCAAATATTTTTGTACGCATATGAACATCGTTGTCATTCATGAGAGATCTGTGCGAATGCTTAGTTATTGGAAGTTTCTGATAAGTGCGCTAGAATCAGCTCAATATGCTTACAAAAGGACGAGCCAAATCAATACAGCAGCTTCATGAAAAGAAATATCGTACTGAACGTGGTCTCTTTCTCGTAGAGGGTGAAAAGAGTGTTGCCGAGTTACTTACTTCTGATTTTGTCATTGAATCGCTCTATATAACAGCGCAATTCAAGCAAAAATATAAGGCGTTGATTGAGAAGTGTACTGCCGAAATATCGACTGTGGAGCAGCGCGAGATTGAAAATATCGGGACTTTGGAGACAAATAATGCGGCGCTGGCCGTCGTCTATCAAAAGAAGCCAGCGCCGCTTTCCATCGAACCCGGCAAGATAGTCTTGGCTTTAGACAATATTCGAGATCCCGGAAACTTGGGAACCATCATCCGAATTGCAGACTGGTATGGCATCACTACCATCGTGGCTTCATCAACAACAACTGATTTTTATAACAGCAAAACAATCTCTGCGACGATGGGATCTTTCACTCGACTCACCGTATGCTATACAGACCTTGCAGAGTTTTTGAAAACAACAAAATTGCCAATTCTCGGTGCATTTTTGGAAGGAGCTTCAGCGCACACATTCATCTACCCCACTGAAGGTGTTCTCGTGATGGGAAATGAATCAAATGGTATTAGCACACAAATTGCAGAATTAATTCAGCAAAAAATCACTATTCCTTCATTTGGAAAAGCAGAATCACTCAATGCCTCTATCGCCACAGCTGTTGTACTCGACAACTGGAAGCGATCACTTTCTCAATAATCCTTTAGAATAACTTCCGAACGTGTTTAGTTATTTTTGTCCTATTTCTTTTCGGCCTGTAGTTTTTCTCGTGCGGATTTCATTACTTCTCCCCAGAATGCGAGCTCTTTGATCATAGATTCGCCGCTTTTTGCATGTCGATCATTGAATTGATATTCCCCTTTCTCATTCAAGTCACCCCAATAATTTGGAAACATGATTTGATTTCGAAGATCAAACATATGAAGTTCTCCCGCAATTCCTCGGAGGTGTTCGACAGATCGTGATCCACCGGCCAGTCCTCCATAACTGATAAAACTCACCGGCTTGTTTTCCCATTCTGCAGAAAGAAAATCAATAGCGTTCTTGAGTGCTCCTGGAACAGAGTGATTATATTCTGGTGTAACGATGATGAACGCATCGGCATCAGCAATCTTTGCGGCCCAAGCTTTCGTATGTTCGTGTTCATACACGCCGTTTGATGCAGGCTGTGATTCATCGAGAAGAGGCAAATTGAATTGTTCCAAATCAAGAAGCTCTACATGTATATCCGGATGTGTGGCTGTGTATGCTTGAGCGAGAGTATATATCCACGTTGCAGGTTGAATATTGAAGCGTCCAGGACGTGTAGATCCAGCGATGATTTTGATATTTGTCATACACTCAGTATAGCAGGCCAATTGAACCATTTGCCTGGGGACAACAATGTGTCAATTTTATTGAGCAACAGTACATTCCGTAGAAAGACTCAACGTCTTTCTTGTTTTTGTCTTTACGTTATATGAAACCTGAGCATTGAATCGAGCATTCCCTGTTGAACTCATATATTCATCGTATCGTGCGCAATTTTCTTTTGTCACTTCTTTTGTTGTTGGGACAGAATATAAAACTTCATCTCCTTGAATTGTAACTTCTTGCGAGCCAAACCGGGCATACCAATCTTCATGCATCTTTTCGCATGAACGTAGATTATATATTGTTAACTGGCGTATATCTGGACCTGTGCCACTGTCGATAACCACGACATCTGTTGTGGAAGCGAGAAAAGAGGGGTAGTTGTACTTACTTGAAGGAAATTGTTTTTCACCATTACAGCCATACTGAGAAAATGCAGCGACCAATTGTGCGTCCTCGTTGAATGTTGATCCTTCTTCTTCTGCAACTACTGTCTGCTCTACCGAAACCGCAGGCTGAGTCGTCTGTGTGGCAGTTGGCAATGGAACAAAGATGCTAATAAGTACAACACCAATGATCGCAATTGCGAGAAGTACTGAAAGGATTAGTAAAACAATTTTAAAGAATTTTTTCATTTGTTGATGGGTTATAGTAACCTTCAGAATACTTATAGGGGGTGTCTATCGGGAATTGAACCCGAATTGAGAGTTCCACAAACTCCAGTGTTAACCTTTACACCATAGACACCATATTGTGCTTCGAGAAACCCCGAAGCGCATCAGAATATAACACATATTTTGGCCTTTTGTACAGCCATCCGACGGTCACTCTCCTCCCCCTATTTGTAACTCGGTGGCAGCTCACTCACCCCAGCGAGATGATTACTCATACGAGCAAGCGCATAGAGAAGACTCGAAAGTCGATTGAGGTAGGCCAAGGCGGAATCTGAAATGCACACAATATCCCCAGATTCTGCGGATTGCGTATTTTGTTCGATCAAGGCTTTCAATTCATCATTCCGAGCAACCACTCGACGCTCTGCACGACGAGCAAATGTTCGAGCAACATCAAAGAGAGCTGCCAACTCAGTTCCTCCTGAAATAAAGAACGTCTTTATAGGAGGCAACTGCTGTTCGATAGTATTGATGATATGTTCGGTGTGAGGCACTTTGCCTTCTGGGAGAGGCTTTGGAAATCCAGCGACTTCAGCTTGGATGATAAACAATGTTTCTTGTACAGAATGCACAATTGCATCGAATGACAGAGGCCCTTCTTCGAGCGGAACACTGTATCCGCTTTTTGTACTGGCGATTTTTACTAATCCTAAAAAAGAGTTCACTTCATCGAGCGCACCAAGCGCTTCTGCAACGAGTGTGCCTTTTGAGATTCGCTGCCCAGGTTTTGAATTAAATGTTTTTGTAGTACCACCGTCCCCTTTTCCTGTGAACAACATATGAAGAATTTATTAACGAATTATAAATACAGATACTTTTTATGATTTATTGAACTATTCTGCCGAGCGGACCAGTTTTGGACAATACATCATACAATTCTACATATGGCACAAGCACTTCAGGTTCGCCCGCTGCATACGCTGCAACTTGGTACTGATTGAAGATAAATCGAATACCTGCGTCGGTGATAACAAACGCTTCGTAATTTTCGGCTTTTGGAGCGGCACCTTGGGCGATGAGGTCGCTATCACCGTATTTGTTTTTCAAGTCCTTTTGCACATATGTGGCGATACGCTTGAGATACTCACTGCCGGGTGTAAAAAGAGAATCGAGTGTCATTACATTTCCTGTTTGTGTATCAAAGTTAAACGTAACTGTCATATTGCCGGGATGTGCTGCTCCTGCTTCAAAATATGTCTCTGACATACGAAACGCCACGATATTTGGGAGTATTGTGAATACCTCAGATCTGTATCCAATATCGAGACTACTCACCTCTCCTTGCATAGGCGCTATTTCTTGAGAAGATTTTTTGAAATCGTTCGTGAGATTCAAAATTTGATCATAAATTGTTTTATTTATTTTTCGTTCTGCGTCTTTGTTTTGTAGACCAGAAACTTCAGGATATTCTGTATTAATTTCATATCCTGCGGTGATGTTTTTTTCTGATGTTTTCTTTGGGGTGAGAATAGGCTGACTGAGGGCGGGCGTTGATGTGGAGTTCTGAAGTGGACTATGTGCGCGATCCTTATTTAATTCGCGAAGATACAAAAACACAGTACCTCCGATAATGATTATTAATATAAGTATGAGTCCTACATTTTTCTTCATGTCCACATTGTATCACCACCCTGCAAAATGTTATCCACCAAAAAAGGCCCCTTGTTGGGGCCTTTTTGTCATGTGCGCAGGAGAAGACTTGAACTTCCATACCCTTGCGGGCGCTACCACCTCAAGGTAGTGCGTCTACCAGTTTCGCCACCTGCGCATGTGCAGGTACTATACCAGTTTTATATATTATTTCAACTGTCTCACATACTGTACGGATAATCTGCAGGCGACTTTTGCACAAAAAAACCCTGAGCGTAGTACTCAGGGCTTTTTGTATGTTTGTTAGATTATGCTGCAACTTCTACGGGAGAGGCTTCTTCTGTAACTTCAGCTGATTCTTCTGGAACGTTTGTGTTTGCTGACATCATTTCCATTTTCATTCGCTTACTGATTTCCTTTGCTGCCTTTGCTCGGATGTAATAAAGTTTTGATCGTCGAACCTTTGCTCGCTTTGTCACCTCGATCTTGTCGATTGATGGAGAGTAAAGTGGGAAAATTCGTTCTACGCCGTATCCATTAGATACCTTTCGTACTGTAAATGTAGCGCCTGCTTCAGCACCGTGCTTTCGAGCGAGGACGAGACCTTCGAATACCTGAAGTCGTGTCTTACCTTTTTCCTGAATTTTTTGGTGAACTCGAACTGTATCTCCAGACTTCATGTCGAGATTCTTTCGAGCGTCCTTATTGATCTTTGCAACAGTTACTTTTGTAGATCGTGGAGCTGTACCACCTTTGTTTTGAGTTGTTCCTTTGATTGCTGCCATGGCCCTGCAATATAACAAAACTTATCTTATAAGTCAAAGGTTTCTAGGGCTTTTTTGAAGTCCTCGGGTAATGGAGCCTCAAATTGGTGTGCCTTACCGTCAGGACCTTCTACCTCTATTGTCCTCGCGTGAAGGGCTACACGGGCAAACCCAAGCTCTTTGGGGTGGTTGGGCGCATAGAGACTATCTGCCACTACGGGGTGGTTTATAGCCTTAAAATGGACGCGAATCTGGTGCGTACGGCCTGTTTTTGGATACGCTTCTATATATGTAAAATTGAGCGGAATTTCACCTCCTTTGTGCTGGGGAGATTCTTTTCGGGCAATTACCTTGTATTCCGTCGTTGCTGGACGAAGTTCACCTCGGGCAAATCGTTCAGCTGACCATTTTCGAAAATCACTCTTACTTCGGCCAATCGGTCGGTCAATAGTGCCTTTGTCTTCTTTTACAAGGCCCCAAACGAATGCATTATATGTCTTCTTTACTTCTCTCTCCTGGAAAAGTGCCTTGAAATGGCTAAACGCCTCCTGCGTTTTGGCCACAATCATAACGCCAGAGGTCTCTCTATCCAACCGATGCACAATGCCAGGACGATACAATATAGTACCGTTTTGGAGGGTCATTGGTTCGCCCACTTCTTTCATATCGGGATACTTCTCCAAAAGCCAATCGCAAAGTGTCTTTTCTACGGTTTTTCCGTCAGGATGAACAACCAAGCCAGAGGGCTTGTTGATAGCCAAGAAATCGTCATTTTCGAATATGATGGTTGGGGTCATTGCCAGTACTATAGCACAGACATTGAAAAGTTTTGAAAAATAGTTTATGATGCCCCTATTCAGTGAAGGCACTGAAAACAGCCGGGAGATTAGCTCAGTTGGTAGAGCAACTCGTTTACACCGAGAAGGTCACAGGTTCGAGTCCTGTATCTCCCACAAATATAAAAAGGTTCCCATTTTGTGGGAGCCTTTTTTGTTCACGAAAAACATCCTCGTTCAAAGAGACTTGTGAGCGCGAGGGCGCGAGTACATACAATAAAAAGGAATCGGTCCTTACAGGACCAGTACAGGTTTCGCATCGTACTCGCCTCCGCGTTGCTCCGGCTCCGTGCGATATGCTCAACCCTTTCGATTCCTCGACGGAGGCGCAACTTTGCGCCTCCTCGGGCGCACATTCGCTCCGCTCATTGGTGCCCCCGCGAGGAATCGAACCTCGAATAACGGCTTAGAAGTCCGCAGTTATATCCATTTAACTACAGGGGCATGTGACCAAACTGAACTCCCGGAATATATCAAATTTTACTGATTCTGGCTAACAGAAGAACTTGCCGCGCCAGCCGCACCACCAGAGGTTGATGTGGCAGACGAACTCGTTGAATTCACAGGACCATTCGAAATTTTCAAAATCGCAGAAAATTGCTTGTTGCGTGCTTCATATCGGGCAACGAGATCCTTGAGTTCATCCCCTTTTGTTCTTCCAGACAATGTCACCTGACCAATTGCAAAATTCACTGACTCTGTAGAATTCTGAATGTCTTGGAAAAAGAGATATCCCCACACAGCAATACCAATCGTCACACATGTTGCCGCAATCAATAGACGCTTCCAATCTCGGTGCGCAGAGCTTCCGAATATATAGAAATGTTTCAATTGTTCTTTGAGTTGTTCCATATGGTTATTTCTTTTTTACAAGAGAGATATCAAATTTTGTTTTCCATGTGCCCGTCAATGTATTTCCTTCTGACCCTGTCAGTGCAGTATCAACAGTATCTATACGTACATTGTATGGGAGATTTTCGACGAGCGAAAGAAACTTCTGTGTTCCTCTCCAACTTCCTTGAGTTGTTATCACAATATGGAGCAACTCTTTACCTTGCCCTGTGAGAGGAGCGTAGTCAGTGAGCGCAATTGTCTCTGTTGTATACGTGAGACCTGAAGATTTACTGAGACCTTCGATGAGCTGCACGACTTCAACTTCTTGTCCTGGTTCGATGATGAAGTCTTTTATCTTCACCAATTCATCACTTCCAGAAAGCGCAGCTCGACGAAGAGAACTCATCTTGAGTGTCTTCACCTGTGAATCAACAAGTTCATTTTTTAATGCGTCTGTTCGAGTATGAACGATACTGATTCGTTTGTATTCCAATATCAATGCACCTACAGCGATGACTGTGATGAGACCAACAAATGTGAGAAGCTGTGTTGTTTTGCTATTCATATTATTGTGGTGTTGAACTTGCTGTTATTCCCTTCACACCCAACATCAATGTGAAATCAATATTTTTGTCTTTTGTGAAATTTGAGAGAGGCACACGCGCGCCCTCAAAATACGTATCCGCCTGAAGTAATCGCACAAATTGTGTGAGATCTGATCGACTATCCGCTCGACCAACGAGTTCGAGAGTCAATGTGTTATCAGCTTTGAGAACATATCCAAATCGAGTGATGTGAATACCCCCTGGTGCCATAGCCTGTATACGGTGAATGACTTCAGTCGGTGACTGAGCTGCGCCGAATGGTTGCAATGCCTGAATATTATCCGTGATTTCTTTTACAACGTCTGCAGTTTTGTCCCCTTGCTGGAGCGCCAATGCATCATCGAGCGATTGTTTGGCGCTCTTTATTTCATTGTACTTCATGTGACTGTATATATATGAAGGAAGAAGTGCGACAACACCAATGACAGCAATTGCGGTAATGAATATACAAGCGACAATAATAAGCCTCTTTTGATATTCGAGTTTTACCTGCTTTTTGTGTTGTTCGGGGAGGAGGTGCAACATATTATGTAGTTTCTTTAGGAAGAGCTAATCCAACCGCCGTGCCGTAATTGAGCGATTCGGCATACGGAATCTCAGGGATATCTTTGTCGAATGACAATACGTTCGTCCAAACATTGGCGAGCTCAACATCCACTTTGAGTGACAATGCGAGATATTCGCGGAAGCCGCCGAGGGATGCGTCTTTGCCGGCAAGAATCACGTGTTTGATAGAATCGATTGTTCGAAGCCCCATCATTTTCTCTTGGTATGACTGCCAATATATATAAATTCGATTGATTTCGTCTTTGAGTGCAGAGGCGGTGTTGATGAGCGAGAGAAATAATTCTTCGTTATCTTTTGATCGAGAGAATCCTTTTTCGAATTTTATTTTCTCGGCTTCTTCTTTTGAAACATTGAATGATTTCATGATGGCTTGTGTAAAATCTTCACTTCCAATTTGAATTGTCGATGTAAACTGCACAACATCATCACTCACCACAGAGAGTACTGTTTTTTTGAATCCGAGGTTCATCACCAAATATGAATTTTTGTCTTTTTTGTCGATGATTGCTTTTGAGAGCGCCTGATTTTCAATCAAAAATGAAACTGGTGTCATACCGCATGCCACAAAGAGGTCAATATAATCTTCAGCAACCGCAAGCGGCACGACAGACACCGCAACATGCACGGTGTTTGCTTTGGTGTTTCGATTGATAACATAATATTCGAACAACGCATCGCTGAGTGAAATAGGTACGTTCTCTTCGAGATGGAATTCAATGTGACTCCGAATAGCATCACTATCCCCGTCTGGCGCATCCATTGTAAACAAATATGATTTTTCTTCAGGAATAGAAACTTCTACAAATGAGAGCTTGTATGTTCGTTGGAGTTTTTTGAGTGCCGCCACCACTTCTGTATTGCGGTGCAGGTTTGTCATATCTGTGAGCACCGTCGGGAGGAGCTGCTCGCCATAAACGCCTAACTTGAGCCCTGCCGTTGTCTGTTTGAGGCCAATACATCGAATGGCCGTTGGAGAAATATCCACACCAGTGTGAGACATGCTCAAAAATTCTGGCGTCGGGAAATACTTAAAAATATTTTCAAACATACTCATAATAGATTCAACCATTCATTGCGAATGCTTGTGTCTATTTTATCACACCAATTGAGTTCATGACTAGCAGATTATGCCCGTATATCTTCGTTTTTCAGAAAAACTTATGAAAGAAGTGTGCCTGCTGGAATCTCTGCTGTTGGTCTAAGGAGTGCGAGTGTTCCATCATGTGATGCCGCAAAAATCATGGCCTGACTTTCGAGTCCCATGATTGATCGTGGCTCTAGATTTGTCACGAATGGTGATAATGTGCCCACCAAGTCAGTTGGTTCTGTGAATGTTTTGCCAATACCTGATATCACCTGTCGTGGTGCTTCTTCTCCGAAATCAACAGAAAGCTTGAGTAATTTGTCTGAACCTTCAATTTTTTCTGCAGAAATAATTTTTCCAATTTTAATTTCAATTTTCTTGAGGTCGTCTATGGTAATCATATGATTTTAATTAAATACTAAAGTAACGTGTGCTTGTGTGAAATCTACTGGTCTATCAAATGGTCATCGACATCCAAATCTTCCATCGTGCGTTCTGTCTCAACACTATCATCTTGCACAATTGTATATTTGTCAGGTTGGATAGTCTGAGGAGTATTCTTGAACTTCTGTCGGTCGAGATAACTCTGAAGGATCACCGCCGCGGCAGATGCATCTATCGTCGTCGTCACTCCCTGCAATCGCTCTGCTTGTATCGTACTCATGATCTCTGGTTCGTAGATAACCTC
>CAZCNA010000002.1:0-54353 GCA_964500215.1 uncultured Candidatus Saccharibacteria bacterium
GATGATATGCTCTACCAACAGCGAAACAAGCTTATTCCTATTGGATACAAGACATTTCCTGAACGAGAATACAAAGATACATTCATTGATGCTGCGACCCATTTCATGAGCGCCTCAGGTACGCTTGCTGTGCCGTTTTCTGTTGATCCAATGGTAATGTATTGGAACAAAGACATTTTTGCATCTTCTGCGGTTGCTCGTCCTCCACGATTGTGGACAGACCTCACCGTTATGGGTCCGGCACTCATCAAAAAAAGCGATACTTCAAGCATCGAACAGGCTATGGTGCCATTTGGTGAATATCGAAATGTGACGAATGCAAAACAGATCTTGGCAACATTGTTTTTCCAGGCGGGCACAAATATTGTGAGCTCTTCGCCAACATCTGGTGAAGCATATGCGTCTCTCGATGAAAATAATACAAACTCAATCGTAGCGCCCGCTGAAGCAGTACTCTCTTTCTTTACTGAATTTTCAAATCCAGTGAAGCCTCTCTATACATGGAATCGTTCGTTGCCTGATTCTCTCGATGCGTTTTTGGCAGGAGATTTGGCAATCTATTTTGGCAGAGCCAGCGAATATCGAACAATTCGATCAAAGAATCCAAACTTGAATTTTGATGTGGCCCTCATGCCTCAAGCCAACGAAACACCAAAAGTGACATATGGAAGCATGACAGCATTCGGTATTGTTCGAAATTCTCAAAATACTGCGGGTGCATTGGCTGTAGTGAATCAATTGACCAGCGCAAAAAGTATTGGATATTGGTCAGAAATCACAGGTTTGCCACCCGTTCGTCGAGATCTTCTCGTAGAGAAGCCAGATGAAGCATACAAGGCAGTGTTTGCGGAAGCCGCACTCCAGTCAAAGACTTGGTCAGATCCAGATCCACAGCAGTCCGATATCGTCTTCCAGAATATGGTAGAATCTGTGACAACAGGCCGAAACAAAGGCAGTGATGCAATCTCAACAGCAAAACTTCAGCTTGATAACTTACTCAAGGATAATTAATCAGATGAAACGATTTCAATCTCTCTGCGCACACATGATGGTCGGAATGCTGATGCTCTCTTTTTTTACGTCTATCGCACTGCCTGTGCATGATGCGTCTGCTCAACAATTGGTGACCAAGATTACTGTGCTTCAGAAGTGTAATGATTCATCAGGATGTGGATGGCAAGATTTCCTCCAGTTGGTACGAGAGGGGCTCGGATTTATGTTCTTTCTCGCATCCCTTTTGATTGTCATATCTATCTCGTATGCAGGATGGTTGTTCATCACAGGAGGATCAAATGAAGGCAACATCAAAAAGGCAAGAGGCATTCTATGGAATGTTGTTATCGGTGTTGTCTTTATGATGACTGGTTGGTTGATTATTGATTATATTTTGACAACATTAGGTGTGGGTGAAGATTATCGATTAATACAATAAATATGAAAAATTCGGATATCATGAGAAAAATAGGTGTGATGATTGTATCATTTGTGTTTGTTGGTGGTTATCTCTTTGTGCCATTGGCAATCCAGGCAGCTCCAACAAATGCAGGAACAATAAATAACGGAACAAAAACAGATACATCTAGCATAAACAATGGCAACAAAACAAATGCAGGCACGATGAATGATGCAAAAATAAAGAATCCTATCCAATCAGTAGGCAGCCTTAGTCAGTTCCTCGTAAAAATTCTCGAAATCTTCAAAATTCTTGCAGCTATGGTTGTCGTATTTTTCATCATTTATGCTGGTCTTCAGTATGTTCTTGCCAGAGGTGATGAAGGTGCTATCAAGAAAGCTCACCAAACATTATTATGGACAGTAGTGGGGGCAGCTATTCTCCTCGGTGCCGAAGTTATTTCACGAGTAATAGAAGGTACAGTTAAAGAATTAGCAAAATAATATGAAGACATTTTTTTCACATATAAAGACGGGTGCTATCCTCGGATCTGCGGGTGCTTTATTTATTCCACAGAGTACATTAGCAGCTCCAAGAGCTCAGATCGTAGGAACAGGTAATTCAACAGTTTCGAATTTTAGAGATTTGGTGATGAAAATTTCTGAAATGATTAACCTTGTTATTCCGATTGTCATTTCATTAACCGTTCTCGTTTTCATCTGGGGAATCTTTCGAATGGTGCTCGCAGGAGGGGATACGGATGCCCGAAAAGAGGCACGTTCAACTATTGTTTTCGGTATTGTGGGACTCTTTGTGATGGTCTCTGTATGGGGACTTGTAAACATTCTCAAGTCATCATTCTTTGGTGGTGGTCTCGTTATCCCACAGCTCAAATAAATCGCATTTCGAATCCACAGGTAGAATTGTGAATAGTCGGTAATAAGCGGTATAATACAAGGTGACTTTTAATTAATATTAAGGTCGCTTATAAGAAGCATAAAATTACGAAATGAAAAAAGTACTTAGTAGTTTTGGAGTTATTGCACTTGCAGCCCTTCCTGTAGTTGCGAGCGCTCAGAGCATCGGAGGCGTAATGGGTCTTCTTGATCAAGCTAGTCAGCTTATCAACAGACTTATTCCATTCGTTATTGCTCTTACAGTTCTCATCTTCCTTTGGGGTATTCTTAAGTTTGTTATCTCAAATGATGCTGAAGGACGAAAGGAGGCTCGAGGATACATGATCTGGGGAGTGATCTCACTCTTCGTGATGGTATCTGTTTGGGGTCTCGTAAACATCTTGGTTCGAAGTGTGAACCTCGATAATACAGCACCACCAGCACCTGGACTTCCTAACCCAGGCGGATTCTACGCATCATAATTAACACTATCCCATGGAATCTGCACTCAAACTCATTCATAACTTCAACCGTATTATTTTAAATCCAATAATATATTTGATGTTCGCTGTCGCTCTTATTGTATTCGTATACGGTGTATTTGAATACGTACGGCAATCAGACAGCTCAGATGAACGAGCAAAGGGCACACAGCATATGCTATGGGGTATCGTTGGTATGTTTATCATGATATCCGTATTCGGAATCATGAAGCTCATTATGGGATCGTTTGGTATCAGTGGGGGCAACCTCAACCAAGTGATTCCACTCTAAGAAGAATCCTCTTCTGCGCAGAAGATCAGAAAGCCGCACTCTCTGTGCGGTTTTCTATTTGTCAGTGTATATAAACGGTGATGAAGAACTCATACATTTTTAATAAAGGAAATATGAAAATGAACTATTGAAAAATATGTCAAAAAGAAAAGCGAGAACGTCGTTGGCCGAAGCCGAAACGTTCTCGCTTTGTGCAGGATTAGGACCTGCTCCTCATGCCCTGAGGAAGTGGGGAGATCAATGTCGGACGATCTTGACCGCTACTGGCTTCTGAGAAGCCGATAGGAAGCACACTGTGAGTATCCCGTTGCCCGGACTCGGGACAATACGTGCAGGGTTCTTTTGGATTTTCTCCTCCGAATCCAGCTCGTAGTATGTCGACGTCGGCCCATAGAGCAGGTATGCCCGGCCTTGGTCATCGTCCACTCGGTTCACGATGAGGACGATACTGTCCGTGTCCTCTATCTCGGGGGCCCATCCTGTGAGGGAGCTGACGTCATACGTCTGTCCACCCTCATCCACGGGCTTCGCAATCAGCAAGGCACCTACCTTGAGCTTGCGAGGCGTAGTCTGGGACGTGGTCGGCTTTTCAGCTTTCCACACGAACGCCCCTGTGACCGGACGGTTGTCGTCCGCACTTTGGCGAACGAACAGTCCACTGACTGTCGCTGCCGTCGCCGTTCCCGTGGTGGGAGCTGTGGACGATGCCGTTGCCGCAGTGGTCGGTTGCGTTTTGGACGCATTCGGGTTGGGGATGTTCAGGTACACCCAGATGGCCAGAATGACGAAGAGGGTGCCAAAGGCAAATCCCCATCCCCATTTCTTACCAGTTTTCTTATCCTTGTTGTCGGCTGTTGCCGGTGTGTTGTTCGTATTGGCCTTAGCCATGATTTTGGTTTCCTTTCTGTCGAGTTGCCTCGACTATTATATGGTTGTTCCTGGAACGGGTGCGTTAGTGCCACCGCCAGGGTTAAGACTTGCATTGACTGCCATGCCGCGTTCCCAATCGGAGCCGCCGTTGATGCTCACCGTGCGGTGAGGCACCTTGTTGAGCGACGACAGGATTTCCTGCCGCGCCAGCAAAACAGCGGTTTTTGCATCGAGCTTGCCACCCTCGACACTCATGTAGAACGCGGTGCGTCCCTTAATGAGGTTTTGAATGTGAGCCTGTTCGATTTCCTCCTTCTCCTTCTGGGCCTTCTCAATCCGCGCACCCTCTTGTTGAGTTTGCACTTCTTTTGATGGCAGGAATTTGGGGACGGTGATAGCCGCGTAGTTGATCTCGATAGGATATCCTTCGATGATCGCAGCAATCTTGCGCTCCAAGTTTTTCCGGAAGTATTGTTCCATCGGGACCTTGGTTTGTCCCTGAAATGGAGTTTTGACTTCTTCCGGCATTTCTGGATCGTTGAGCGTCACCTCCGCACCTTTTTGAAGGGTGTCGGAGAAAACGTTTCCAGCCAAGTCACGAATGACCTGTACAGTAGCGTCTCTGATCTGTGTGAGGACGCCGTCGCTTTCGTAAGCGGTGAGGCTCAAAAAAGCGTCATTGATCCTGTATGGGACATTGGCGCGAGCCAACATCGTCAATTTGTCCGAGGATGTCACAGTGAAGCCTTGATCGGTATCACTGTAATTTTTCGGAATCGACAACGTCGTCCAGGTTGTTACGACCTCCGCGACTGAGAAGAATGGAGGTAGGGGATTTCTCCCTTTTCCCAAACTAAACAGTGACAGTGGTCGATCAAAGAACCGGGGCACGCCTTCTTTGTCGTCGTCCACGACGTGGCCAGTGGCCCACGACCAGAGGACTCCGGCGAATACGATTACCCACAGGAACTTGTAAAGCCCTGGGGTGATTACCTCCGGTCCCCACGCCCATTTGGCAGCGAAGATGAAGATTTGCATCAGCAGGATGTAGATCGCCGAGACGGCAATCGTTAGAATCAGCCGGTTAACCGACTTGAAAACAGTAGTCTTCATATTTGGTATTGGTTTGTCAAAGATCTCTACCGCCGCCTCCCGTTAGGAGACAGAAGAGTCTCTAACGAGTGTGTATTTTTGGTTGGTTGGTGGCCCTGCGTAATGCGTGGCCTGGTTAGATTGGTAAACCGCAAACGGACGGTTAATTCGTATACAAGTATAGCACGTTTTGTGCTTTTGTCAAGCGTGGCATGTGTTGAATATACATTCAATTTATATTCTCTGCTGTATACAAAAAAACCACAGGAGGGTATTGTGGTTGTTATTCTGCATTTACATTTCTTTTAATCTCTGATTTGCCCTTTCGAGATCAATTTTATCCCCATCAGATAATTTGTTTCCATATTCTTCAGGGGCCCTCACTACTCGAATAGTGTTCTCAAGAACCTCTTTTGGGCCCCATTCCCAACGAGGTTTAGTAACATGAGCAGGTTGAATACCAATATTTCCGTTATTATCTTCATAAAAAATTTGAACGTATCCAACCCATTCATGATTCAATGATTGTGCAACATTTGCATGGGCATTTTCGTGTGATAATAAGTCCTCAGCCCATCTTTCGATATTTTCATAGTCATTCTCAATTTGTTCGCGATATGTTTGTCCCAATTGTTTCAACATTTCCTTGAACTCTATAAGATTATCTGCGATGGCGCTGTGTTCCAAAATTTCCTTTTCTATAGCATTCTCTGCGATGATTTGTTCTGTATCTCGGTACCCAGAATTAAAGAATTTTTTATCAAATTCAGCCAACTTTTCCTCTAATTCTAGAAGACGGCCCAATGTGATGGGATTATTTCGTGCAAATTCCAGCCTCGTAGCAATTTTTTCTCTCATATTTTCTAAATATAAATCGCTGTCTGTTTTTTGAGAGTTTTTAATAATTTCTGGTTTTTCTAAATTGATCATTTTTTATTTATATATAGTAACATTTTTATATATGTTATTACCAGAAGAGTATGTCTGAGTGCCACCTAGGACTATAAATTGTAGATGTCTTATGCTGGATGTTAAGCATAAATAGCATAGCCCCGCTGGGGGAATCTTATGCTAAAGTGAGTTAAATGATATTAAACTTGATTTTGTGCGCGGGAGAGGACTTGAACCTCCACGCCTTTCGACACTTGCTCCTAAGGCAAGCGCGGCTACCGTTACGCCACCCGCGCATATGATGCATAAAATCAGTTGAAACTGGATTATGTATATATCGACTAATCCGTTAACTGATTTTACTCAATCATAATACATGATTTTTCGGATTTTAAAAGCTACGAACGGAGTGTAGTGATTGTGGTCCACCCAGTAGGAATCGAACCTACGACCAATCGCTTAAGAGGCGAGTGCTCTACCAGCTGAGCTATGGGTGGATATTCTTTTTGGACCTACGATTGAAAATACTACCAGAATTTTTGCTTCACGGCAACATGGACGAGCGGGAGGTTGTGAGGTGTTGATATGGATTTCATAATCGTTTGATATAATAAATATATGAAAATATTCTGTAGATTGCTGCGTGCTGTTGGGTATGTTGTCTTTCCGCTTGCGTTTCTGATTATCTCTTTTTTTATGGTGCTTCAATTGGCGACTGAACCGTCGAATAATCGTAATTGGAATGATGATCAAGCTGTGCTTCCGTATGCTGATATAAACGGTGACCTCGTGTATGTGCACAATATCCGTAACTTCACGTATGCGACGACTACAGAGTATGTGAAAGGGTATTATGACAAGACCTTCAACCTCAAGGATATCCGTCACGTATGGTACGTTGTGGAGCCTTTCTCGGGCATTCCTGGGTCAGCACATACGTTCTTGAGCTTTGAATTTGCTGATAATCAATTTGTGTCTGTATCTGTCGAAATTCGAAAAGAAAAAGGGGAGTCTTTCCATCCGGTAAAAGGATTACTCAATCAATATGAACTCATGTATGTAGTCGCTGATGAACGTGATGTGGTGAAGCTTCGTTCGAATTATCGACAAGACCTCGTGTATGTATATCCGATGAAAGCGGATACAGAAAAAGTTCAGAAATTATTCATTGACATGATGAATCGAGTGAACCAGCTTCAAGTGCACCCTGAATTCTATAACACGCTCACCAACACCTGCACAACGAACATCGTTCATCACGTCAACTCCATCTCCCCACATCGGGTGCCTTTATATAATCTTCAGGTTTTGTTTCCTGCAAATTCAGATCGACTTGCGTATGAGTTGGGGCTCATTGATACAACGCTCTCTTTTGAAGAAGCTCGTAAGCGCTTTTTCATAAATGAAAAAGCGCTCAAATACGCAGACAGTCCTGATTTTTCGGTGAAGATTCGAGCTGAGAAGTAGTATTATATGTGCCCAGGGCGGGACTCGAACCCGCACGACGTTTAACGGTCAGAGGATTTTAAGTCCTCCGTGTCTACCATTCCACCACCCGGGCATATGGGATTGTGAAGCAAAGTACTCTCTTTGCAGGAGGCGTAGGCCGGGATCGAACCGGCGCATAGCAGTTTTGCAGACTGCCGCGTTGACCAACTTCGCCACTACGCCTTTGTATAGCCCTCGCTATAATAACCGCTCACTCATTGTAATTGAACTATGCTGTTTCATCAACAGCACCATTTTCAGAGGCACCTGCGCCTGGCTCAATAGTCAACTCATCAATCTTCTGGCGGTTTTTTTCGCCTTTGTCGATTTCGAAGTCGAATGTAGGGATTGCTCGGAGACGAGCGTTGTCTTTTACATAATCTCGAAATGGGCCGCGCATCCGTTTGAGGAAATCGAGCGCGGCCTTTTCTTTGTCCGCAGGAAGAACAGTAACGAAAATATTCGCGATATTGCTTCGTGAGTGTAAATCAATACTTGTCACGGTGATAAGTGACGTACGGTTTGATTCTCGCTGCAAAAATTGTGCTGCGAGTTCTTTGAGTTGATCTGCCATTCGTTGGTCGTGGTATGTCATATTATTTTGTCACAATGTGAAATGCTTCTAAACGATCGCCTGGAGCGATTTCGAGTTTTGATTCAACCATTGCTCCGAATTCTTTGCCTTCTTCGACAGAACCTACTTTTTCTTTCATTTGCTGAAGTTCTCGGATATGTCCTCGGCCGATTTCGACATCTCGTCGCATAATTTTTACTTCATCGTGCATAGATACGGTACCGGCTTCAACACGGCCACCAATCACTTGCTTGTTTTTGTTTACACTAAAGACTTTGAGCATCTTTGCGATACCTTTCTGTTCTTCTACCTGAATTCGAGGAGCTCGTTCTCGGGCAACTTGTTCGAGCCATTCTGTCATTTTGTAAATGATATCGAATGTATGAACGCCTATTTCCATTCGTTCTGCGAGTTGTCGAGATCCTGAGTCGATTTTGGTGTTGAACCCGATGATGAGGGTATGCTCTTTGCCTGAGGCTAATTTGATATCGTTTTCACCGATGTCTCCAATACCTGAACCGATGATTTTGAGCTGTACTCGTTCTACCTGAATTTTTGCAATTTCATATTTGAGGGCTTCGACAGAACCAGATGTGTCCGCTTTGAGGAGAATAGGCACAATACTGACTTCACCAGCTTCGTTTGCTTCGTTGAAAGCTTTCTTTGATTCGGCATATTTTGCTTCATCTCGCTTGATGTTTTCAGATTCGATGAATTTTTCAGCCTCTTTTTTGTTATCGAAGGTAAAGCAGATACCGCCAACTTCTGGCATATCAGACCAACCTACGACACGAACTGGTTTTGAGGGACCTGCTTCTTTGATTGATTTGCCTGCGAAGTTTTCGAGGATTCGAACAGGGGAGAATGCTTTTCCAGAAACGAGGACATTGCCTGTGCGGAGTGTGCCGTTCTTGATAATGAGTGTTGCAGAAATACCGCGTACTTTGTCGCGGTTTGCTTCAACAACGATACATTCTGATGGAACGTCAGTTACTCCTGTAAAGTTCTCAACATCAGCAACGAGCAGAATCATGTCGAGAAGATCATTTACACCGTCACCCGTGATACCTGAAAATGGCACGGCAGGAATTTCACCTCCGTATCCTTCAACATAAATTTCATTTTCAGCGAGCGATTGTTTTACTCGGTCGATATTTGCGTTTGGTTTGTCGATTTTGCTAATACCAACGATGTATGGAAGAGCTGCGTTTTTAATCGCGCGGAGGGCATCGAGTGTCTGTGGCTTCACACCGTCTTCGGCAGAAACGACGAGGATGGCAATATCTGCAGCACTGGCGCCACGAGCACGGATTGCATTGAAAGATTCGTGACCAGGAGTGTCGAGGAAGGTGATTTCTTTTTCGACAGCAACACCTTCGACCGTTGTTTTGTGGAGAACTTCATACGCTGACATTCGCTGTGTGATACCACCTACTTCTTTTGCAACAACGTTTGTACTTCGAATATAGTCGAGGAGAGTCGATTTTCCGTGGTCAATATGTCCCATCACTACGACGACTGGAGGACGAGTTGTGGGTGTTTTTGAGGATGATGTAGACATAATGTTGAAGGTGGGATGATGAATAAGCGACCGTAGGTGTCAGGGAGAGGGTCAATCGGGCTAAAAATAAGGCGACATTCGTTGTCGCGGGAGAATAAAAATATACAATATTTGAGCCATTTTTGCAAATGGGCCACGAGGAGGGTATGAGGAAATCTGTAGGCAAGACTACCCGAGTTTGTTGTTGGCGCTGTCGAGGACGGTTTTTTCTTCTTCGGTGAGCTCGAATGATGGTGAAAACTTTTGTACAGGTTTTGCAAAAATGCTCATTCGGTCGCTGGAATAGAGTGTTGAAATAACAAGGCCATCACCGTTCTCATTGAGGAAGGCTGATGCGAAGCTCTGATTGCCTCCGCCTCCACTGCCACGAAATGCATTGAATCGAATTGTCTCGACTGACTGCACTGATTTGCGGAGACGCTTCTCAACTGTGGTGAGATATTCTTCGGAACCTTTGCGGAATTCGATGAGGTCATCAAGTTCTTTTGAAATTTTTATGAGGGAATCTTCAATAGATGTGACAGATTTGCCTTTGAGGAGTCGCTTGAGCCGAATGCGGAGGTTGATGATGAGGCCGAGGAGCACAAATACAAAAAGCGCGAGAATAATAACGAGCAATAATTCTAATGAAAGGGTAATGGGAAGGTATGGAGCAAATGAAATCGTCATATATCAAAAAAGTATACATAACGCTTCTTTTTTTGTATAGTGGATAGTATGAAGTTTCTCTCGGTATTCAAGTCTTCAAAGAAGCGATTGTATTTTGATTATGCGTCAATCACACCCGTTGATCCACGGGTGATTGACGCTATGACCACTGCAATGCGAGTTCATCAGGCAAATCCAGCATCGTTGTATGCGGAAGGGGTGGCTGCTCACAAGGCTCTCGAAGGCGCACGCACACATGTAGCGTCACTCATCGAGGCTCATGCAGACGAAATCGTCTTTACCTCAGGTGGCACAGAAGCCAATAACTTAGCCATAAAAGGGGTGCTCAAAGCAGCACTTGGCACCGTTGCTCGACCGCATGTAGTTACAACGGCCATCGAACATCCCTCAATTTTCGAACTAGTAGATACACTTGGTAAAGCTCAAATTGATGTGACGATTGTGCCTGTTTCAGAAAACGGCATTGTCGATCCACGAGACATCAAAGCCGCGCTCACCCCTCAGACCGTATTGGTATCAGTGATGTATGCAAACAACGAGATCGGTACCATCCAACCAATTGCTGAAATCGCAAAAGCAATTCGATCATTCAAAAAAGAACAAGATCTCGGCAGTCACGGCTATCCATACTTGCACACAGACGCCAGTCAGGCCGCTGCATATTGTTCGCTCCGCGTTCCAGCACTCAATGTTGATTTGCTCACGCTCGATGGTTCAAAACTATATGGACCACGAGGAACGGGTATGCTATTCGTTCGACGAGGTGTATCTATTGAAGCAGAATTGATTGGTGGAAGTCAGGAACATGACCTCCGCGCAGGTACTGAGAATCTCCCTGGAATTATTGGATTCGATACCGCACTCACACTCTCAGAACACGAAAAAGAATCAGAATCACCTCGCGTGGCAGCCCTCCGAGACGCCCTCTGGAATGACCTTCAATCAGAATATCCATTTATCACCCTCAATGGAGATCTTGCCAAACGACTGCCAAATAATATAAATATATGCATTCCAGGGTCTGACGCTGAATTCCTCGTTCTCAAATTGGATGTCCGCGGTATTGCCGTATCATCCGTGACGAGTTGCAGAAATCTTTCTGAGGATTCAACGTCTTATGTTATAGAAGCGCTCGGAAAGCCTGATTGCGCTCGAAGTTCGCTTCGTATCACCCTCGGAAGATATACAACCGCCTCAGACATAGCCACATTGAAAGAACATCTCCGCAGCGTTGTAAAAGGGATATAACAAGCCATTTCTGGCCACCTAATTGACGTACATGGTATAATCAATAGTGGTCCAATAAAAGTTTAAATTTAATTATGATGCCTCCATTTAGTCATTTCACAACAAAAGCAAAAGAAGCGATTCGAAAGGCCCATGAATTGGCCATCGAACGAGGACAAAACAATGTTAATCCATTGCATCTTTTGACTGCAATTTTGGTACAAGAAGACAGTATTGTGCTTTCTGTGCTCGAAAAGCTCGAGGTAGACACCGTTTTATTGACTGACAATCTCCTCGAATCTATCGAAACAGGGGAAGCTTCATCTACTATTTCACCGTCATATCAGCTCTATCTCACTCCAGAGCTTGCCCAGATTATCGAAGGTTCAGCACGCGTTGCAACACAGCTCAAAGATGAATTCGTTTCAGTTGAGCATATTTTCCTTGCAATGTTTGATGTCGCAAGTTCTGGTCGCGACCTCTTGAACAAATTTAAACTCGAAAAAGATACCGTTATCAACGCACTTGAGGCTCTCAAAACAACAAAACCAACAGAAGCCAGTCATCCAAAGAAGATGAAGGCCCTTATCAAATATACACGTAACCTCACAACCCTCGCTCGAGAAAACAAACTCGATCCAGTGATTGGCCGAGATACAGAAATTGGTCGTGTGATTCAGATTCTCTCTCGACGAACAAAAAACAACCCAATTCTCATCGGTGAAGCCGGTGTGGGAAAGACAGCAATTGCTGAAGGCCTCGCAAATCGAATCGCAATGGGGGATGTACCAGAATCTCTCAAAGACAAAGAGCTCGTATCTCTCGACCTCGGTATTCTCGTTGCTGGTACAAAATATCGTGGAGAATTTGAAGAACGATTGAAGAATATTTTAAAGGAAATTGAGAAGTCAGATGGTAAAGTGATTCTCTTCATTGATGAAATTCACACAATTGTAGGAGCCGGTGCTGCCGAAGGTTCTCTCGATGCATCAAACATGCTCAAACCAGCTCTTGCCCGAGGAGAACTTCGAGCCATTGGTGCGACAACACTCAAGGAATATCAAAAGCACATCGAAAAAGACCCAGCATTACAGCGACGATTTCAGCCTGTGTATGTGAATGAACCATCAATAGAAGACGCCATCGCTATCATGCGAGGCCTCAAAGAAAAATACGAACTCTATCACGGCGTACGAATCACAGACGATGCCCTCATCTCTGCGGTGAATCTTTCTACACGATATATCAGTGACCGATTCTTGCCAGACAAAGCTGTGGATCTCATCGACGAAGCAGCATCAAGTCTCAAGATCTCTCTTGAAAACAAACCGCCTGTTCTCGAAGACGCACATCGAAAAATCATGCGACTCGAAATTGAACGTGAAGCTCTCCGAAAAGAACACGAATCTACAAAGGGCAAAGATACAAAAGCACGTATCAAGGATATCGAAGTAGAAATTGCAGACCTCAAAGACCGCACATCAGAAGTCGAAGCAAAGTGGATTAACGAAAAAGAAACACTCAGTGATATCAAGGCAATCAAAAAGAGCCTCGAATCTCTCCGACAAGACGCAGAACGAGCCGAAGCACACGCCGACCTCTCAAAGGCAGCGGAAATTCGATATGGTAAACTTCCTGGCCTCGAAAAAGATCTCGAAACAAAGACAAAACGACTCAAAAAGCTCCAGAGTTCACGACGAATTCTCAAAGAAGAAATCACCGAAAGTGATATCGCAGAAGTCGTTGCACGATGGACAGGTATTCCTGTAACTCGAATGCTCGAAGAAGAAGCACGAAAGCTCGCTCGACTCGAAGAAGAACTCACACAGTCAGTTGTGGGCCAGCGTGAAGCCGTACAAAAGGTTGCTGATACAATCAAGCGATCACGAGCAGGTATCAATGATCCAAATCGACCAATCGGTTCATTCATCTTCCTCGGACCTACCGGTGTGGGAAAGACAGAACTCACCAAATCTCTCGCAAAATTCATGTTTGATGATGAGAAAGCTCTCATCCGTGTCGATATGTCAGAATTCATGGAAAAACACGCCGTTTCAAAGATTATCGGTGCGCCACCAGGCTATGTTGGCCACGATGACAGTGGTACACTTGTGGATACAATCCGACATCGACCATATTCTGTGGTACTTTTCGACGAGATCGAAAAAGCTCATCCAGAAATCTTCAACATCTTGCTTCAGGTGCTCGACAACGGCCGTCTCACTGACTCAAAGGGCCGAACGGTGAACTTCAAAAACACAATTATTATTATGACATCAAACATCGGTGCGCAATACATCGATCGTATGCAGAAAATTGGCTTCTCTTCACACAAAGATGATCAGGGAAGTTACACCGAAATCAAGGACAAAGTCATGGGTGCTCTCAAAGATCATTTCCGACCAGAATTCCTCAACCGTCTCGATGAAATTGTACTCTTTGATATCTTGAGCAAAGAATCAATCATGAAGATTGTAGAAATTGAAGTTGAAAAGGTGAAGCAGCGACTTCTCGAAAAAGATATCACTCTCGATATCAAACAAGAAGTACTCGAACACCTCGCCAAGGAAGGATACAATCCACAGTATGGTGCGCGACCGTTGAAGCGACTTATCCAAAACAAGATCCTCACGCCAGTTGCATCTCTCATCATTTCAGAAGGGGTGATGAAAGGAGGCACAATCCACATCGGTGTGCAGACAGTCTCAAAGGACAAAGATAAGACCCCTGAATTCACCTTTGATGTCAAAAAAGGCAAGAAAGGCACATTGTTCAAAGAAAGTCTCATTGCACATGCACCGGTGAAGGCGTAACTTACACATTCTCTACCGATTAAAAAGTGACCAGTAATGGTCACTTTTTGTGTATCAAACTGTATGTTTTGTATAGTTCAATATCGATACATTGGAAAAATGTTTAAAGATATGGTATATATTAGGCACTCATATATGACATTGCACGATCACTGTGCAACGAATAGGTGAGTATAAACGTTGTGTATAGAATGCGTAGGTGGCGGAGCGGTCAATCGCAGTAGACTGTAAATCTATCGCCCATTGGGCTACGGGGGTTCGAATCCCTCCCTACGCACAACAATATAAAAGGCCAGCATGTTGCTGGCTTTTTATGTTAATTGAAAATTACCTATATATCGATTTATATAAAACAGAAGACCCACCGAAGCAGGACTTCTGCTCGGTGGGTCAGGGACGGCACTTCCAGCCTTTCGCAAGCTGAACCAAAATCTGTGTTTTGCGAAAAACTTCTCGCGTTGCACAATATTCTCGGGTCACAGCTTGATCGGGGAAGTAGAGATTTCCTCCACTCGGCGCAAAGGGGCCTTTGGTGACCACCAACACTGGATTGACGGACAGGATTCCAACGGGGTAGGCGTCAATGATAGCGGAGTCTGGAGTTACGAGCCAGGAGTGTCGAGTTTCTTGGCGTTTGATTTTTGTCACTCCATCCTCCTCAATGAATGCCATCCCGAAATAGTATCCATCCCGCACCTTGAGATCGGGAATAATGTGGCTGATCGCCCGGTGAATTGGGTGGCAGTTAAATTGGAGACGTCGTGAGTGTTCATGTGCATCTGCCTGGCCACGGATGAACTCGCAGACGGACATAACCATGCAGAAATACTTCATGTCCAGACGAGTGGTATTTGTAGTGATAGCTTTACTGAAAAACATAGTGGAAGAATATGGTTGGTTGTGAAGGGAGCAGAAACCTGCTCTAACGAATTTGAACACATATAAACATTTGTGTTGCGATGTGTCAATACTGTGAATAGGGTATATACCTGTTCAAATACCATCACCGTGAATTGCTTTTTTCTCAATATCTGTTATTATCTGTATCACATATGTCACAAGACCGATTAATTAAATTGAAAAACAAGGAAACAGGAGAGGAGATTTATACTTCTAAGAACAAGAAGAAAAATCCTAAGATCGCCCTCATGAAATACAGTAAAAAACTCAGAAAGCGAGTAAAGTTTACTGAATCTAAGAAATAAGGTTTCTAACGAAATGGCCCCTGATGGGGCTTTTTTGTTGGGTGCATATTTTTAATTACGAACAAAACCTTGTGTCTTAATAAAAACAGGGCTACCAGTGAAGGTAGCCCTGTGGGGTATTAACCGCAGATCAATTACAGAAAAGATCGAGGAATCATGTGAGAAGATCGGCTCAAATCAAGAACGCTGACGCCGTACTTATTTCAGGACGGCAGCTTCGAGCATCCCTACTGAAAACCTCGACCCAGTCACCGTTGATACGGAAGACTGGAGTCAAACTGCTGTCGTTTCCAATATGTTTGTGTCCAGTGATGTATTCTCCAGCACACATCACATCAAGATCTCCATCTGTCATTAGGCGTTCTGGATGTGTCAACAGCATAATGCCAACATCAAACATCTTGAGACCAATTTCATTGGCACGCATGACTTCGCCTGCCCGCCGAGTCGAACGTCCTTGATGTAGCAACCCAAATTGGGCAGGAACAATGAGAATGTCATAACCGGCTTGCTGTTTTTCAATCCTTTTCCAGATTGCTTCTGCACTGGGGAGAGGCCGAAGCTGTCCGCTGATCTTGCCGATCAGATAGTTGTGATATTTATTGAAGCGAGTTTCCTTTAATAGGTCAAAGACCCGATACAGGGCTTTATAATAGGTGGGTGCAATACTTTCCCACCGTGGAATAGCAAACCAGCCTTCTGCGTTTGGAGGAAGTGCTCCGTCCGCGATCTGCATATTTGCGTGGCCTATACGAGGAAACAACTCCTTTAGGCGACGAATCTGTTCGGCAAGTTCTTTCGGCTTGTATCCAGAGACATAGCCATAAGTTGTTTTCACTTCCTCGTCATTAAATTTGTCAGAAGTCGACAGATTCTTTAGCGAGGTGACGGCGGCGATACGGATTGCTTCGGCGAATTTGTCACCGTGTTCAATAGCGCGCTGGGCGCTAGGATTATCCAGGTTGAGTTCGGCGAGAGCCTTTTCGATGGCATCGCAGCCCACCCTGGTAATCTGCTTTATTTGACCAATTGTAGCATTTGTCTGAGTAATCGTCTTCATGACGTTATCTCCTTATATTAACCACCGAATACGTTCGGCTACGACCCTTCCCTGTATGAGATGAGTTTTTTACGTCTTATTAATGTATAGTGTATAAGACACAAAAAACTCATCTCAAAACTGCGGTATGTAAAGAACAATGCTGTTGGTAATGTACAATATATGTAGTCATTGTCAAACATTCCTCATCAATAAATTTGTAGTATGCGTATCTCATATACTTGAAATTTTGTAAGCAAATTCTTCAAAAAATCACAAAATAGTGTATACTTGCTTTTGTCGAAGAGGAGCCGTTTACGGGCCTTTTTGACCCTTCAGAGGGCATGTAGTCGTACACTGATGGCAATCTGACAGGCATATATAAATACGGGTCTATAGTTTCAATGGTAAAACATTCCTCTCCAAAAGGAAGGTTCCAGGTTCGAGTCCTGGTGGGCCCGCTACAAACAAAAAACATCCTGAGTTTACTGAGGATGTTTTTTGTTTGCTGGAACACTCACAGACGAGAAGGCCGGACTGAGTTCTGCAATGAGCCCTTTGGGCGAAGCAGAACGAAGGAGGCGGGGTCGACAGGCTTTTTGCGAAGCAAAAAGAACTGGTGACCGAGTCCTGATAAATATAAATATAAAAAAACACCCTCACCGCAGGCAGTAGTGATACTGCCGTTGGTGAGAGTGGTTGCCTGCGGTCGATTACTCGATGCGCTGGCTGGTTTTTTTTGCACGTGCTGGCTGTAGCCGGCGTGCTTTGTTTTGGATGACGACGAACTCCGTGTCATCCTGTAGGTTGTTCAGATTCGTCCGGAAGCCTGCGAACGCCTGACCGTTGGGATCACCGAGTCCTTTTCCGCCACCCCACGAATGAGGAGCGAATTTTTCGATGACGGCTTTGCAGATGTCGCCGGGCCCGAAGTAGTTCACTTCGTAGGGGATGGTGGCGGGGCAAACTTCGGCGGATGTGCCTTCCATATACCGGTCCACTTCATCCTGGCTCGGTAGCGTCATGCAGCCGACGAGGAGGTTCTCCTTTCCATCTTTCCACGAGGAAAACAGACGGTCCGTCACCGGCGAGCACTTGTTCGTGAACTTGAGGCTGACGATAGTGACATCGCCTTTGACGAAGCGATCATCGACAGCACGAGCGGCTTCCATCTCCATCGATTCAGTGACGCCTTGAGCCTTGCGATCTTGGCGACGAATTTCATCGATTTCCCTTCTCGATGCGCCCATCTTCTGCATCGCGGGAATGTATCCCGAATCGTTTGCGGCCACGAGCAAGTCGTACCGCGTAGGCTCCATCTCGATGAGGTCGAGGACTTGAAGCAGGGAAGCCTTTTCGGAAAAGCGCTCGCCGTGATGATTCACGTCGACAAACTTTCCGTGAGGGAATTCCATGTCCATGTCGAGCTCGACGAAGACGGGTTTCAACCCCCGGCTCATTACGCGCTCGATCTCATCCTTGTAATCGGACACCTTTGCGCCCCAACTGAGGAAGTGGGTAACAAATCCGTATTTCAGGCGTTGAAGGTGATCTCGGATGACTTGCATCTCGAGGTCCTCTCCGCCGAGAAAGAAGTAGAGTTGATCCTGCTTCCGAACAGGGACTCCCCGGTGGGCTGACTGACTGGTATGTGAAATAACCATAACGACTGTCTGCTCATAATGAACGCCATAAACGACCGTTGGGCTGTTTATAACTTGCGAATGAATCGCGTGTTTGTGAAAGTTGCTTGACTGCAACGTCCAAAATGAGTGTGTTCCTGTGCAGCATTATACCACTTTTCGAACTGAAGGTCAATAATCAGAAAAAAGCCTACGGATAAGGATATTTGTGCTATATTATTGTTAAATGAATACAAGCGAAATACAATCAAAAATTGATGAAGTTATAGCCGAAATACATCGTCGATATAACATGGAATTTGTCACTATTGCTCAACAAAAAGGTGCAGATGTTTATTTATTTGGTGGTGTGCTTCGTGATATCTATCTTGGTAAGCCTTGGAAAGAAATTGACATTCGAGTTGTTGTGCACGAACCATATCCTCAACGAGATGCAACAATGGAGGCAGTTTTGAATGAAGCAAAGATTACAGTATCTTCAAAAATTCCATTTGGTGAAGGATTCACTGTATATCGATTTGTCCCTCCAAATAGTCTTTCTAAAACAGATGTGGATCTCAGTGTTGTGAGCAAACATTTATATGTTGATCCAGATTTCACAATCAATGGATTATATTTGAATCTCGCAACCGGCAAAATCGAAGATAACTACGGTGCGGTACAAGCAATCGAACAGAAAATAATCAAAACTGTACTTCCACCCGTTGAACAATTAAAAAATGAGCCATGGATGTTGTTTCGAGCGGTGAAAGCTGCGTGTCAGTTTAATTTTCGTATTGACGAGGGGACACTCGAAGGTATGAAGGCCAACGTGTCTTTGGCAAGAGGATTTATACAGGCTATTTCAGACAAGAGTATGGGAGGTCTTACTGAGTGGGGCTTGGGAAATATGTTTCGAGGATTGAAATACAATCCATATTCTTTTGTTGAAATTTGGAATGAGACAGGACTCCTTCATTCATTTATTCAGTTTATTGCAGATAAGAGCGGTATGAGTGAGGGTGAAAGTGTAAATGGTATACATACTGCAAATTTTCAAAATCCATTTAAACCTGCGTCTGCCGATACCGGAATTCAGACTTCGTATGAAGAGCATTTAAATATATTCTTTAGTACGGTAGCACGAATCATTGATGAAAAAGATCCACAACGTGTTTTTAAAGTGATTATCGATGCGTTTGAAATTGATCAACCAAAACAATTCGAGGATTTCGTGATTGATGCATCACAGATACGGTATATATAAATGAAAAAGGGCCGCCATACGCTTCGCGATGGCGGCCCCTCTGTTAAATGTTGATTGTCGCATAGTGCTCACATGACATGAGTATTCGCGGCAATATGATTGTTTACAAATCCCGTTGAAGCCGGTGCATTGCATCGGCCCAGTTAATCGATCCGTCGGACAGCAGCTTTGCCTGCAGTAACCGTTCTTTCGAACCCTCGATTGTAAAAGGAGAGCGCGAAGAGTGACGAAATGCCGCCAGGAATGTATCGCTGGTATCCGTACTGGCAATGATGCCGGCGATTTCTTTCGATCCTGTGAGAGCTGCTTCGAGCATGATGAGCGTGCCGAACGTCAATACTGGAATGCCACTCTGCACTTTGCCTTGGGGCTCCGACATCGAAGTGAGATGCAGGTCGATGAGGACCACATCAAACTTACTCGTTGCGAGGATGCTCCGTGCTTCCTCGTACGTGGTTGCGGTGTTGAGTCGATGACCGGCCAGCCCAGTCTTCGCCGAGGCGATGTTCTGGGGTGCTGACGAAATGGCCAAGATGCACAAAGCACCTGCCTTGAGCGTCGGAGGCGGATTGGTCAGATTATCGAAGAACGAGTCACCTGTCAGTACCGGCGGCGCCAGCATGTCAGGTTGTTCGACGATGATGTTCTCACCATCAGGCAATTCGTCAATCGCCTTTTGCACAGCGCTCAGGAAATGCTCGATGGTGTGTTCTTGAAGCACGATGATATTGTCGGCAACGGGTTCCGGGAGGCGGCTCCCATTCGTCGGGAAGTAAAGGTACTTCTTGTCCGGATGGATGCATGCAACATCCCGGATATCATTGAAGACGATCAGATCTGCATTCTCGGTGGCCCCGACAAGCTCAATGGTCAGCGGGGCGATGAGTGCACAGAATGCCACCCAGGCATCATGATTCGAACATACGAGGTGTACGCTCAGTGTGCGAATTGGATGGCGTGTTGGTGCTATTTTAACTTGATTCACAATTACGTGTTCCTTGGTTTGATGTGTGGATTTGTTGGTTGGAAAAGGTCAAAACCTTCTGGACAGGATTATGTAATAGATAGACAAATAAGTCAAATATTCTGGCGTTGGACCGTCAATAATTTGAGGTTTTGGTTGTCATGCCGAAAAAACGCGAGTTAGATTCTCTTTTTGACATCCCGAATGATGCGTTTGATGTCTGTTGGACGGTACCACAGGATCCGCGTATCGCGCTTGAACCATGTTCGTTGTCGTTTTGCATACTGCCAAATTTCTGCGGCGAGTTGGTCAATCATTTCTTGTTTTGAAATCTTCTTTTGTAGGTAGAGTGCAACATATCGATATTCAAGTCCGAGCATATGCATTCGTTTCCAAGAGAGACCTTGTTCGTGCAATTTTTTCACTTCCGTGAGCATGCCTTTTTTGATTCGTGAGAGAAGGCGAGTGTGAATTTTTTGTTTGAGTTCTTCGTCCGAAATATCAATGCCGATTTGAATACAATCATATTGAGCCTGGTGTTTTGTTTGCGGAACAGCCCCGAGAGCTTTGGCAATTTCGATGGCGCGGATGAGTCGAACTGGATTCTGTTTGTCTATGGATTCGGCACGTATTGGGTCAAGTTTTGTGAGTATTGTGAAAAGCTGCTCAGGCGTCTTTGTGGCGAGTTTCTGTCGAAGAGTTGGATTAGGTGGTACTTCGGGCAAGGTGATGCCATCGACAATTGATTGGATATAAAAGCCGGTGCCGCCGCAGACCACGGGAAGCGCGCCGCGCGCTATGATGTCTGCGGCGGCCGTACCAGCGTCTCTTTGAAAATCAGAAACAGTATATGTTTTCTTTGGAGAAACTACATCGAGGAGGTGGTGGGGAACACCTTTCATCTCTTTTTTTGTAATTTTACCCGTGCCTATATTGAGTCCTTTATACACTTGGCGTGAGTCAGCAGAAATAACCTCGCCATTGAAGCGAAGGGCAAGTTCGACAGCTAAGTCACTTTTGCCTACAGCTGTTGGTCCAAGAACAACGATCATCTTGGGAAGCGATGTGTGAGTCGTTTGAGATGCGTGGGATGGGTGAGATCGAACACGGGATGCTTTGTTATTGGCGGCGGTCATGCCCTGAATATATACCAAAAGGCAAAAAAAAGCACCGTACAAGGGCTTTGTACAGTGCTTTTATATATGTGTGCCGCGGGAGAGAGTTGAACTCTCATGAGGTTGCCCCCGATCGATTTTGAGTCGATTGCGTCTACCATTCCGCCACCACGGCATGTCAGTCAGTGTACTAAAAAACAGCAAAAAATCAATTATCTCTGAATACACTTTCAATTATATATGAACTTTCTATGAACAATATATGAGCCAAAGATAAACACGATATGTATTTTTTATGAATATAAAATAAAGTGCGAAAAACACGAACTCACACGTTTTGCACTGTTTATCCTCACTTTGCATAGAGAGCCTGTGAGGTGTTAGAATGCATGCATTACGCAATACAATATATGTCACTATACTTCAACAACTCCATTTTCTGGATAGAAACAGATAAAATCAAACCAAACCCGTATCAGCCACGACGTGACTTTGATCCGCATGCTCTCAAAGATTTGGCAGAATCCATTCGAATGTATGGTCTTCTCCAGCCCCTTACCGTTACACGAAAAGAAGTTATCAAAGAAGACGGAGGACTTGCCGTTGAATACGAACTCATCGCAGGAGAACGACGACTTCGAGCTTCAAAACTCGCAGGACTTCAGGCCATTCCAGCCATCATCCGCGCGGGTGAAGAAGACGCACGTGTAAAACTCGAGCTCGCCATCATCGAAAACCTCCAACGAGAAGACCTCAACCCCGTTGACCGTGCCCGAGCCTTCCAGAAATTGGCGGACGAATTCCATTTCAAGCATTCACAGATTGCAGACAAGATGGGAAAGAGTCGTGAATACGTCACAAACAGTATTCGATTGCTTTCATTGCCGGAACATATGCTTCAGGCTCTTTCTGAAAAGAAAATCAGTGAAGGACATACTCGACCGCTCCTCATGCTCGTCGATCGACCCGAAGAACAAGAGACCTTGTTCAAGGAAATTATGTTCAAGAAAATCACTGTGCGTGAAGCGGAATCACTCGCCCGAAAAATCGCCGTTGATCGTGTTCGAAAGAAAGACCTCAGAGCAGATCCAGAACTAGTTGAATTGGAAACAAAATTCAATCAGTCACTCGGAACACGTGTTCAGATCGAGCGACGTGAACACGGTGGCAAAATCATGATTGATTTCTTCACAAATGATGACCTTCGGCAGATTTTGCAGCTTCTCGAGTCAAATCAGTCAAAAGGTGTGACAAATATGCTCGATCGTCATATTGCCGCTCAGCAAGCGGCTCAATCAGACGCCGCTACATTGGCCTCAATTTCAGCCGCAACGCCTCTGGAGGCCTCAGCTGGGGCTTCTGAGAAGGGTTCTACTGACGCTGGCACATCCGACGATCTTGCTGGGGCTGAACCTACATCACTCGATCAAGTTCCTGTGGATGGTCTCGAAATTGAGACACCAGTCGCCGCAGAACCAGACGAAGATTTGTATTCAATCAAAAATTTCTCAATTTAATCTGAAATTTCTCTGAAGTTCTGATGAATTTCATATATAGAAAAAACAGAAGTCTTGCGACTTCTGTTTTTCTTTGTACATTCTTGATGAATTTTTAACAAATTCTTTATTTTTTCTTTGTCTTTCGAGTTTTCTTTTCTGTAGACGCTGCAGTTTCAGTTGTTGCTGCTGACGATGAACCTTCTGCGTCTGTCGATACTGCTGACTTCTTCTGGAATCCTCGACGACCGACTTTCTTTGGTTCTTTGAATATCGCTACAGCGCGTTCGTGTGTCACTTCGTATACATCGTCACCTTTGAGTGAACGGAAATCCTTTTGGTGAACAACATATGGACCGAATCGGCCAACATTCGCAGAAATCATATCGCCCGTCTCTGGATGAGGACCCAATTCACGAGGAAGGGAAAGGAACTTGAGCGCATTCTCGAGAGTGATGTGCTCTGGATCGAATGACTTTGGAATACTGGCCATACGAGGCTTCTTGAGTTCTTTTGATTTTTCGCCGAGTTGTACGTATGGACCGAATCTGCCAACTTTGACGAAAATTGGGAGGTTGGTTGCAGGGTCAATACCGAGTGGCTGATCTTTTTGAATTTCCTTGCCGTCTATTGTGAGGGCGCCGTCGCAGTCTGGATATTTTGAGCAACTGAGGAATTTCCCACTTCGTGAAAGTTTGATGACCATTGAACTACCGCATTTTGGACATTTGAACTGAGGGTCGGCTTCACCGAGGGTGGTGAGTTTGTCGATATGGTCTTTTGCTTTTACCTCTTTCTTGAATGGACCATAAAAATCTTTGAGTGTCTGAAGATATTTTGCTTTGCCGATCGCAATATTGTCGAGCTTGTCTTCCATCTCTGCAGTGAAGTTGTCACTGATGTATGATTCGAAGTTTTGTTCGAGGAATGAACTCACTACATCACCCGTGTCTGTTGGGACAAGGGCTTTGTTTACCTTTTCGACATATGCACGTTCTTCGAGTGTGCGAATGATACTGGCGTATGTTGATGGACGACCGATACCGCGCTTTTCGAGTTCTTTGATGAGACCGGCTTCTGTATATCGTGATGGTGGTTCTGTTGTTTTTTCTTCGGCAGAAATATCGATGAGTTTGAGGGGTTCGTGTACTTTTACTTTTGGTAATTCGACGTCTTCTCCGCGAGCAGCAGGATCAGCTTTGAGCCAACCATCATAGATCACTCGTGAACCAGTGATAGTGAAATCAGGAATGCCGTTCTTGTCGTCGGCCTTTGAGCCAACGAGATTCGCGACAATCTTTGTACGAGCGATTTTTGCATCTGACATTTGTGAAGCGAGTGTTCGTGCACGGATGAGTCGGTAGAGTTTGTGTTCGTCGTCGTTGTTGCCGGCTTCAGCCACAGCGAGATGTGTTGGTCGAATAGCTTCGTGTGCTTCCTGAGCATTCTTACTCTTTGAGGCGAATGTTCGGAGTGACACGTAGTCTTTGCCGAATTCTGATTCGATCACCTTTGCTGCTTGAGCAACAGCAACCTGACTGAGGTTCGTGCTGTCTGTTCGCATGTATGTGATATGTCCAGCTTCATAGAGCTTCTGAGCGAGACCCATTGTTCGTGAAGGAGCGAACCCGAGACGTGTACTGGCAGCTTGCTGAAGTGTAGATGTAATAAATGGTGGTTTTGCTGTTCGCTTTACCTCTGATTCTTGTACGTCAGTGACATGCCATGTTCCGGCTTTGCCTTTTTCTAGAATATGATCAGCAACTTTCTTGTCTCGAGGTTCATCAACACAATACAAAGAGAGCGCATCTTTTGCGTTTGTTTGTGTATCTGCACGAAGGACGTAGAATTTTTCAGGAATGAATGCGCGAATTTCTCGCTCACGTTCCATGATGATACGGAGGGCGGGTGATTGTACACGTCCTGCAGAAAGTCCATATCGAACTTTCTTCCAAATGAGACCTGAAAGGTCATAGCCTACGAGACGATCGAGTACACGACGTGCTTCTTGGGCCTGTTTGAGATTGTCGTCGATTTCTCGAGGGTGTTGCACGGCTTCGCGCACGGCGTCTTCTGTAATTTCATGGAATACGACACGCTTTGGATTTTTGAGACCGATTGCCTCTTTGATATGCCATGCGATAGCTTCACCTTCTCGGTCGGGGTCAGTTGCGAGGAGAATTTCTCGTGCGCTTTTTGCCATCGCTCTAATTTCAGCAATCACTTTTTCTTTGCCTGGAGAAATTTCGTAATGAGGAACGAAGCCAGCTTCGATGTCGATAGCCTTCTTATTACTCTTTGGGAGATCACGAACATGACCAACAGATGCAACTACACGGAAGTCACTTCCAAGATACTTGGCAATTGTTTTTGCCTTTGCCGGAGACTCTACAATGAGCAATCGAGGTGATGTGCTTGATGAAGTTGATGTTGATTTTTTGGTCGCCATGGTCGTAGTATTGCACACGTATTATTGTTTTGACAAATTTGTACACTGGTAGGACGTGCAGTTATAGAGGGTATGACAAGCATATTTTGCCGTATTCTTCTTTGACTAATTTTCGAATTTCGAGCATGGACAATAGTATTTGTACCTGACTCGGTGGAAACGCAGAACGTGCGCAGATCTCATCTCGGGTGAGAGGTTCGTTGATGAGTTTGATGATTGTTTTTTCTTCAGCAGAACATTGACTGAGAATGTGTTTGACTTCGGATGTGTCGGCTGTCTTCTTGTATCCTAATGCTTCGAGGAGATCTTCACCTGATGAGATTGCAATGGCCCCACGTCGCAGCAATGAATGAGGCCCCTTGGATGTGGATGAGAAAACAGAGCCGGGGACAGTGAGTACCTCGCGGTTATAATCGAGCGCAAGATGCGCAGTGATGAGAGTTCCTGAATTTTCTTCGGCTTCGATGATGAGTACCTTGTGAGAAAGGCCTGCCATGATGCGATTGCGCACAGGAAAACTCCAATGACTGGCAGACGACAGTGGGTCATATTCAGAAAGGATGAGTCCTCCATGGTCAATAATCTCTCGAGCGAGGTTGAGATGTGATCGAGGATATATGACAGACGGATGCAAACCGGATCCGGGAACAGCAATCGTTGGCAATCCAGTATCTATGGCTGCACGATGAGCAATACTATCTATACCGAGTGCCAGTCCTGAAACAATAACAATGGGAAGTCCGCGCAGGCGCTCCATGAATGCCTGACAAATTGTCTTGCCATAGTCTGTATATTTGCGAGAACCGATAACACACAAGAATATCGTATTCGGATCAGTGGGAGTGAGTAATGTGTGATTGCCTGCAACATACAACTGCTTTGGAGGGTCAGAAATCTGTGATAACAGAGTGCCGAAACCCTCTCTATATATAGTATGTGGATGTTCGAGCGTTCCGAATTGCTCGGCAGCGCTCTTTTGTGAAATATTGTTATTCATTGTCTCAATCATAGCCATTTGGTATGATGAACTCATAAAAAAAAGCTATATTAAAGCTGAACGCAAGAACAGCAAAAAAGCGACGTAATACGGCCATAATACACACATCACATGCTTGATATAAAATTTATTAGAGAAAATAAAGACCTTATAAAAGAAGGTGCCCGAAAGAAACGACTCGAATTCGACGTAGAACGACTTATCGAAGTAGATGCACGACGACGAGAACTCGTTGCCTCTGTAGAAGCAAAGAAGACTGAACAAAATAAAGTTAGTCAGGAAATTACTTCAACAACAGACCAGACACAGCGACAAACACTCATCGACCAGATGCGTGTGGTAAAAGAAGCTGCCAAAATAGAAGAAGAACAACTCGCCGAGGTCATGAAAGAATGGCAGGCACTCATGGTTGCTGTTCCAAACATCCCAGATATTTCAGTACCAGAAGGGGAATCAGATGCTGATAACCAAGAAGTACGACAATGGGGTGAAATTCCAAAATTCGACTTCGAGCCAAAGAAGCATTATGAATTGATGGAAGCACTCGATATGGTGGACTTTGATCGAGGAACAAAAGTTTCAGGTTTTCGAGGTTATTTTTTGAAAAATGACGGCGTGCTTCTTCACTTTGCGGTATGGCAGTTCGTTCTCGATACATTGGTGAAGCAGGGCTTTAGTCCAATGATGGTGCCATCACTCGTACGTCGAGAAACACTCCTCGGTTCTGGATATCTTCCACAAGGTGAAGACGACCTCTACAAAACACAGGACAGCGATTATCTCGCAGGTACAGGAGAAGTTGCAACAATGGCATATTATTCTGACGAAGTGATCGATGCATCACAGCTTCCGCTCAAGATGCTTGCCTTTTCACCATGTTTTCGACGAGAAGCAGGAAGTCACGGCAAAGATGTGAAGGGTCTCTATCGAGTACATGAATTTTATAAATTCGAGCAAGTAGTTCTCTGTGAAGCTAATCATCAGACATCTGTGGAACTTCATGAACAGATCACTGACAACGCCGAGAAATTGTTGCAGGCGCTCAAAGTCCCATATCACGTTGTTGTAAACTGTGGCGCTGACCTCGGTCTCGGTCAGGTAAAGAAATATGACATCGAAGCATGGCGACCAGGCGAAGGAAAATATGGCGAAACACATTCTGCTTCATACTTCCATGATTTCCAAACACGACGTCTCAATATTCGATACCGAGATGCTGAAGGCAAGCTCCGATTCGTTCATTCATTGAACAACACTGCCGCTGCCACACCTCGATTGCTCATTTCTATTATCGAAAACTATCAGCAAGCAGACGGATCTATCGTTATCCCAGAAGTACTTCGACCATACATGGGCGGGCGAGATCGCATCACAAAAGCACAATAACGCACCTCTGTTGCCGGGGTGTGTTTTGACGCAAGGGTAGGACGGCACATATATATGTATGAATAGCACACGACCTTATCTACGTTCTCCAAAATTAGCCAGAAGACGACGCCAGCGAGCTATTCGCCGGTTGGTGCTCTTTGTATTGCTCATTGTGGCAGTAGTGGGCGGATTGGCTGGTCTCACGCATGTAGATGCTGTGACAATCAATACCGTGGCCGTAGAAGGGAATCAAATCGTGCCTGCGCAACAGATTGCGGGCAAGGTAGAAGGAATGCTCGACAACTCATTTTTGTATATTTTTTCTCGACGGAATATTCTCATGTATCCTTCAGCAAAAATTGAACAAGAATTAATGACAGCCTATCCACGATTCGGGTCTGTAGTTGTACATGCAGTGAGCCCGACAAAAATACAAGTCCTCGTCTCTGAACGAAAACCAAAATCATTGTGGTGCAAAACGGCAAATGGCAATGATGTGTCTGTTGCACTCAAAAACGAACAACGAGAAGTGTCTGATGCTTCTGCATCATCGTCACTGAATGCGGATGCTGCAGGATCTTCGTCAACAAATGACATCCAACAGCGTGCGAACGAAGCCATCCTCGCAGGACAGCTTTGTTATTTCCTCGATGCGGAAGGATATATTTTCTCCCTCGCACCAAATTTCCAAGGAAATGCGTATTTGAAATTCTATGGTGGTACTATTGGTCCAAATCCGATTGGTCAGTCTCTGATGAGTTCAACGACATATACAGATCTCATTCACTTGGCAGATGCATTGCAAGGCAAAGATCTCAAGATTGACTACATTACTGTCAAAAATAAAAGTAGTTTCAACATAAAATTGCAGGGGAATGGTGAGCTCTATTTTAGTAACCAAAAACCATTTGAGCAGGCGTTCAATACACTCCTCACCGCGCTCGCGAGTGAAGTATTCGGTGGCTCACAACCTTCAGGTATTACAGCAAAAGCTGTGACTCCGAATGCTTCATCATCATTTCGAACTCAAAAAATCACTCAATTTGAATACATCGATATGCGATTTGGAAACAAAGTATTTTATAAACTCAAAGGATTGCCTGCTGCAACGGTGTCTGCAACAAGTGCGTCATCAACGCAGTAGCATAGTGGTGACTAAGATATCTCAATTTTTGTTAAAACAAATATAAAAAAGAACCACCCCGACGAAATTCGCAAATTTCGCGGGGCAGTTGTGTTGTGGAAGCTTTTCCAAGCACCTCCGTTTTGGAGGAATGGGGTGTACTGGGGGATCGCGGGGCCGTGTCGCAGTAGCTGATATTAAAGCGCCGTTTGCAGCAGCTTCGTCTTCAGCTCCGGAGTGATGTCGCCGGTGATGACCTGGATTTTTTTCATCTCGGCGGTATACATCCGTTCGGCCAGCATCTCGACGGCGTCGAATTCGGCATCCAACTTGCTGCAGGTCGCATTCTCCTGGTCGGCGATGGTGTTCATCGTCTTGACGAACGACATGAAGGCCGGAGATGTGGGCACTGCGGGCAAGTTGTGTTCCGCAATCTGCGTGGAGTTGGATTCGAGCCAATAGACGGCGGCGGTCGAGTCTTCTTTCCTCAACTTGTCGAGCGCGGTGATGCGCTGCGAGTTGTATTGATCAATGATCCGATCGCGCCGCTGAACCTTCCTCAGCATCAAGGTGTCCTGACGGGCGACCTTTTTGACGAAGGCCTCGCCCTCCAGGACTTTTTTGTCCAGGTTCGGGCGGAGCACGATGTAGGCGCGCCAGCTTGACGGATCGCCGGGCACATCCGACGTCGGTGGTTTCATGTAGAAGACCACCTGCGGCAGGTTGTGTTCGGCGCCGGATTCCTGGATGTATTGGATCAAGGTATCTCCGGGCGGCGTGTCGGGCGCTTTGTCCACCTGGGTCACAGGGGAAGTATCGGCGCCGGCGGCGATCGCGGGATTCATGGCACAAGCAATGGCAATAGTCAGATAAAACAGATGTTTTTTCATAGTGCGGGTCCTTGTTTGTCTTGTATAACGCAATACTATTTTTGGAATATCAGCATGATACTCCGACACGGAACATTGCTGCTCCTGCCTCGTGGTATACGAAAAATAGAATCAAGATATACAAAACGTCTGCGTACAATATTGACATAGTATGGCATATACGTCAAGTATTGGGACAATACGGAAAATTATTAAAAAGAAGCCCTGTTACCGGCACATTTTCACATTTGATTGAACAAAAAAGTATGAGAAATTCATATAGTTGTAGTATACTTATGTCAATTATGGATACGAATCCACAAATACAACCTATTGCTCCTATTCCTCAGGATGAGCCTGACACAACTGAGACTATGCCACAGCATCAGCCATCACCACTGCTCGCGTATGCACCATATATACCGACGACACGTCCTGCGACAGAACCGAACTACTGGGAAGGCCTCGATCAGGTAAAGTTCGCAGACCTCGGCGGTCGTCGTCATGCAAACGGTGGCGTTCACCCAGATGATGAAGCCAAGGCTCGTGCAAAAGCAGGCAGACCAAGTCTCCATTTCAAATTGATCAAACAATGGTACCTTCGTGATCACACACGCCTCGAGTATGTCGGATGGGCAGCGCTTGCTCTCTTTATCGGTATTGCAATTGCGTCATTCATCACACAGGCGGTGCTCCTCGCTGGAGATTTCATCAAAGACAAGAACGGCCCACGTATAGCTCTTTTCAATACATCAGTCAATACTGATGCTGCCAAACGTGCTGCGGGTGCCAACGGCCCAACAGACGGAGAACCTCGGGGATCAGATGATGTGATGGCCACGTCTTCGATGAATCAGTATCGATTGGCCAATGCAGACAATTTTCCGAAACTTCTCGCTCGAGCATTTCTCGTGGGTGATATAGAGACAGGGGAGATTATTTATGAAAAGAATCCAGGACTCGTTTCACCCATGGCGTCAGTTTCCAAACTCATGACTGCAGTTATAGCCCAAGAAAAAATGAATCCAAGTACGGTGGCAATCGTGTCTCGTGATTCATACAATACATACGGCAGCGAAGGGGGACTTCTCCTCGGAGAAAAGATAAAGCTCGTCGATCTCATGTATCCGCTTCTCATCGAGTCAAGCAACGATGGGGCAGAGGTGATCGCAGACGCATATCCAGAAGGTCACGCAAAATTCCTCGAAGAAATGAACAAAAAGGCCGCCTCTCTCGGCATGACTGATACATATTATGAAGATCCGAGCGGTCTTTCACCTCAGAACGTTTCGAGTATTGAAGATCTCTTTACACTCGGCAGATATATTTACAAAAAAGTACCCATCATCTACGACATGACGCGTGTTCGACAATTCTCTATCGTCGGTCACACATGGGCAAACAAAAATCACCTCTTGTTGGAGAAAACATTCGTCGGAGGCAAGAACGGTTTTATCGACGAAGCAAAACAGACAACTGTTTCTCTCTTCAACATTCCACTCGCCAAGGGAGGCACACGAACAATCGCCATCGTCATCCTCAAGAGTGAAGACCGCACAAGTGATGCACAGAAAATCATCACCTTCCTCAAAAAGAACGCATACTACACTCCAGAGCTCGATGCAAAGATCGACGTGAATACTATCCCTGCGACATCCACAGCTCGATAATATGGCCCTGTAGAGCCATAAAATATGCTTGCGTTTTGGGCCTCACCTGCTATTATTATAGGGAAGCACCTTTACATCGTCCCCCTCTTTCGGGAGCGATCGCAGGCTTGATTCAGGGCTTCGGCTTTGGATATTCTCAACACAAGAGAAGGCGACCGCTCACCGGTTGCCTTTTTTGTATGCGAGCGACGTCTGCATACAATCATCTCATGTTGAGCAACCGAGCGATTGCCTCGAAAGAGGGGGAAGATTGGCAGTAGCCAATGCGAACAGCAAGTCGGCTTTTCGAAAAGCCCCCGATAACAGTATCAACATGTTCAAGGGAAATATGTTGTTCGCACTCGGCATCGCTGCCGGGATTTTCTTTCTGAGTGCATCATTTGCGCTTGGAGTGGCCCTCAAACAGTTCTTTGGAGCAATGAGCATGCCTACGAATATGACCGTTCAGATTGAACGAGACATTCGAAACATGCCAGTACACGTTCCCAGTCCAACAGACGGGGAAATGCAAACTGCGGGATATAGTTATATCCCATCACCAGCTCCGTATCATCCAATTTCGTACCAGCCTTAGGCAGGACGAATTGGAACATCGGCACTTCGGTGCCATTCGACCTTCGGGTCAGGTCTCACCTGCGGGGAGTGAGATAACAGCCGTCCATTTCTGGGCGGCTTTTCGTTTGGCAAAATTGTGCTATACTTTTTTCGTATGGCACGACCATCAATTACATGTACAAAGTGGACATTCTTCTTCTCTACGGAGAGGGGTTTTGCCTTGTATATGTAAGCTGAAGGTTTACATCTCACATGATCCAAAACACCTTTCCACACGAGAGGTGTTTTGTTTTGTGCAGGGTGGCATACACGAACATCGAGATATCGATCATAGAACATTGAAAACTGAATATCTGTACAACAACAGAAACCAAGAAAACAAACACATGAAAAAGCAGAAACATTGCTCTCATTTGGATGACGCAGAAACGGCGGCGCTGTCGGATGATATCCGAGCCGCCGTCCGCAAATTGCACACGAATGGTCGCGGGCCGGACGGACTCACCCTCGAAGAAGTCATGATGTGCTATTACCTCAAGCCTTGCGTGCGGGTCACTCCGCCTGCAGAACCGCTTCTGGGATATCCCTATCGTGAAGGATCCGTGCTCGTCTATGACGACCGGGTGGAACTCGTTCTGAAGCCTGAGGCCAATACCTTGCGGTTCCCCTCGGCCCGTTCGCGGTTCGTGGGAGCGCCGAGCAAACGCTTCCACGGTCTCTTGCCTGGGTCTCGCTTCCGTACGGTGGAGGGAATCTGCACCTACATGGAAGAACGTGACAGAGTGGCGGAGATCCGGAACTTGGTCCGCGAAGCGCATGCGTCAATCAAACAACGCTGCGCACAGTCCCACCCTTCGGAAAGCTTCTTTGCTGCCAATGAAGTGGGGAAACTCAACGATCATCGCTGCAAAGAGGCCTTCGGGCTTGCCGGTGCGATGAAAGGGTCTCGCTTTCGGAGTGTTCTCCGTGCCCAGTTCGGCCCGTCTGAGTGGGATTGAGGAGGGAAGTTCGAGGTCTGTCTGTACCCAACCCGCTACGATCGAGAGGTCGTGGCGGGTTTTTTTGTATTTTGATTGAATAGGAGCCTTTTAGAAGACCAATAAAGCCCACATTTGGCTACCGAATATCAAGCAAAGTTTCTTTGGAACTACGAGGTAGACTGCGGAAGAAATGAGGAAATTTAAGTAAAACAAAACCCCACAGAGGTGGGATTTTGTTGTTCATCTAATTTCTACTTACTTCTGCTTTTCTTTCTCAGTAGTATTTGGATGCTTTTTTGCGTATGATTCCTTTACATATCTTCCAGTTACAGAACTTCTGTAGGAATAACTAGTTTTTTTTTGCAATTGCTACCTAACGTCCGCTTATAGCCGAGCAATACCTTTGTGGATATCTAGCTTTGGACTTATCACTAAATTAGTGTAGTATTTATATTGTTAGATACAAATATTAAGTCTTTGCATAATACCTCTGTTTCCGCAGGGGTATTTGCTTTTTTATGACACTTCACGAACATTTATTTTAGAGTGGTTAATAATCAGAGCCTTAACACCACTTTATAAGACTAAGATCTAATCAAAAACTTGACTAGATACCTATATTATACCAAAAAATACCTTCTAAAATAAGGATAAAATGCAAAAAACACATCTACAAAACATAATCTATACTTTGTAAATACCCATGAGTTTTACCATGACCACAACAGGAACACCTGTTACTTTAAATCTTCAGATATTAGCATATAAACCTTCGCAATAAGGCTCTTATTGGCGATTAGAATTTTATGATCATTGGTTCATATTATCGTGTTGACCTGATTTACCTTGAGTATCATTACACTCTTAAGTGATTCTGAGTTGTTAGTGAAGTAGATGTCTACTGGTGAGCGTCTTTTGAACATACAGGAATAGTAAGCTGTCCTGAATGTAAGCAACCATGGACCGGCATGTAACTTTTAATTTGAAATTGGCAAATTTAAAGTTAAGTCTCCAACTTTTAATACGTGCAAAATTTTGTAGGAAATGTTAAATCTCGTTGCGGAGTTAAATTGAAATAATCTTTGTTTATAAGGCTTTTATTGATATCGATGTTAAATGTTCATCGTAAGTTGTGTTAAATAATTCTCTAGAGAGAAAAACCTTTATTTTTAGGCCAAAAAATGGTAAAGTGTTGTGTAATGAATCCCATTGCAACTAATAAGAATACAAAGAAAGATTATTCAAACCTTAGCAAAGAGGATCTAATTAAAATTGTAGAAAAACTTGAATCTCGAAAGAAATACGGACTTATCTGGGATGAAGATAAGGTAAAAGAACAATTTGAAAAGGATGCAGAAAATGCATTACCTGTTCTTAAAGAAGTGAAAGGAAAAGAGATTACTGATAAAGATGATACTAAGCCAGTAAATATTTTGATCGAGGGTGACAACTATCATGCTCTATCTGTTTTGAATTTTACACATCAAGGAAAGGTTGACGTTATTTATATTGATCCACCCTACAACACAGGCGAAGGTGATTTTAAATATAACGATAAATGGGTAGACAAAACAGATATCTGGAGACACAGTAAGTGGCTCAGTTTTATTGCAAAAAGAATTCGTCTCGCAAAGACCCTTTTAAGTAATGATGGTGTCATTTTTATTTCAATTGATGATAACGAATTTGCTCAGCTTAAGCTCTTGATGAATGAAATATTCGGGGAATCTAATTATTACGGCTGTATTACTTGGATAAAGAGAACTAAATCTACGAATTCAGGTAAAGCAAAGAAAATGCTTCAACAGAAAACGGAATATATTCTTGCTTACGGTATAAAACCAACCGACACCTTTGAGGGATTTGAACTGATCTATAGTGGTGAACAAAAAAAGTATCCACATAAGGGTAAATTTGGTCCATGTCGTTTTGAAAACCTGGAAGCGACAGACTATGGAAGAAAAAAGAGAGATACAATGAAGTTTCCAATATTAGGAGTAAAACCTCGAGACGGTAGACGTTGGCAGATTGGAAAAGAAACTGCTGATCAAATGGTTAAAGATGGAAAGATAGAATTGATTGATGGCGTTCCAATGAGGGCTGTATATCCAGATGATGAGGAAAGTGAATCATTCATACCTTTCTGGTCTCATTTAGAGAATGTTGGAACTGCTGAAACAGGCAAGCAAGAATTAAATGAAATCATTGGCCCAGATCATGGATTCGATACCGTTAAGCCCACCCCACTACTCAAAACTATATTTGAGCGATTCAAAAAAGACATAACTGTACTCGACTTTTTTGCAGGAACAGGGACTACAGGGCAAGTAGTAATGGAGATGAATAAAGATGGTGGTAAACGACAATTCATTTTATGCACAAATGATGATGGCGGTATTTGTACAGATGTTTGTTATCCTAGAATTAGTAATGTTATCAAAGGATACAAAACTACTAGTAAAAAAGATGTAGTTGAGGGTTTGAATACTTCTCTAAAATATTTCAAAACTAAATTCATCAAGAAAACCGCAAGCAAAGATGATTTGAAAATACGCATGACAAAGGAGTGTACTGAAATGCTTTGTTTGCGTGAAGGTATTTTTGATGAAATAAAAACAACCGAAGATTACAGAATATTCCAGAAAGGCAATAAAGTTCTTGCTGCCTACTACTCTCTAGATAGAAAGGCTCTGTCTGAACTTAAAAAAGAATTAAGTAAGATCGAAGGAGAAAAGATTCTCTATTGCTTTACTCTTGATCCGCTCGGATTAAACAAAAAAGACTTTAACGGATGGAAGGACGTAACGGTCGAACCTATTCCTCAAAAAATCCTAGACGTATATAAACAAATTTATGAGTATTAATTTAAAACCCTATCAAGAAAAAGCAGTAAATCAGCTCGTTGAGTCAACGGTTAAACTTTTGGATTTTGATGGTCCAGGCGAAGTCTGCGTATTTCAAGCCCCTACCGGATCAGGTAAGACCGTGATGACCGCTATTTTTATAGAAAGTCTTATTAAAGAACTTCCGAATGAAGACCTCTGCTTTATTTGGATGAGTATCGGTAAGGGCGATCTCCATGGACAAAGCAAACGGTCCCTTGAGCGTATCTTTGGCGGTTTTCCTCGTGTCTCGCTTGTTGAGGGAGAGTTTAGTGGCGGTAGAGAGCGAATTGTCCAGAACGAAGTAGTTGTTGCTAACTGGGAAAAACTTCGTGCCAAAGACGGTAAATCTGGCGAATGGAAAAATCTTGCAATGAAAGATGGCGAGAAACTTAACTTCCGTGATGTACTCGAGAAAACAAAAGAACAAAGAAAAATAATTCTCATCATTGATGAGAGTCACACTAATGCGTCTACAGGTCGTGCTCAGGAACTTCGTGAGCTTATCGCTGCTGATGTGACGATTGAAATGAGCGCGACTCCAAGCATAAAAATTACTGCTGAAGACATTGTAGAAACTCGTGCTGGACTAGTGAAAGTAAATCCGAAAGATGTCATAGAAGAAGGAATGATTAAAAAAGAACTCATAATCAATGAGGATATCGAGAAGATTGCGAAATCAGAAGATGATTCACAAACAGCGGTCCTCGAGGCGGCTTATAAGAAACGTCTTGAACTCAAGAAAGCTTTCGCAAAGGAAGATTCTGACATTAATCCACTTGTTTTGATACAGATACCTACGTCTGAGGCTGGTGAACAAAAGATTGATGCTGTAAAGAAGTTTCTTGGTGACAAAGGTATTACAGAGAAGAACGGAAAACTTGCTATCTGGCTTGCTGAACAAAAGTCAGAAACTATTGAGTGGATTTCAGAGTCAGATAATCAAATTGAGTTTTTAATATTTAAACAAGCGATTGACACCGGGTGGGACTGTCCTCGAGCGCATATTCTTGTAAAATTTAGAGATTCTTCAAATATCATTTTCGAAATACAAACAGTTGGTCGAATTTTGCGTATGCCAGAGCAAAAGCATTATGAAAATGAGGCTCTTAATCGTGGGTATATTTATACGAATCTTGAATCCATCTCAGTTAAAAAAGAGGAATACAACCCTAATATCATCAAACATTTAAAGGCCAATAGAGTTAAGGAATATAAGCCACTCAAGATTGAATCTTACTATAAAGCGCGTGCGGACTACGGGGACATCACTTCAAGCTTTACGCCTGTATTTGAAAAAGTGATGAATAAAGAGCTTGGTATAGAAGATGGTGAGAAACTGGCGAAGATCAAAACTTCTCTCAAGAGTATGGGTATTGATGTTGAGCTTGAAAAGTACCAACAACAAATAATTGCAGATACTCATATCAGTGCAAAAAACTTCGACGAACTACAAGGAAATATTGATCCTACAGCAATGGCAAAGTTAAGTGTTGCCGCTGATGAGTTGCAAATATTCTTTGAACAAATGATCAAGTCACAACTTGGCCCATTCAGAAACGTTAAGCGTTCTATTCCTAGTGTAAAGACTGCTATTTACTTGTGGTTCAGAAAATACCTTAACTCTGAAGATTGGCATGAAGAAATACTTCTTATTCAAAAACTTTGTATGCATAAAGACAATCGTCCTGCGATTGAGAAGATTCTTACAAAAGCAGTCGATGAGTATAAAACGGTCAAAGAGGCTGAGGTCCGAAAACGTGTCGAGGAAAGCGAAAAGAAATATGTCTTTGAGCTTCCGATCGAACTTTTCTATAACGAATTTACTGATGAAATTGTAACTACTAAAAAGTACGCTTATCAACCTTGTTATCTAAATATCGATAGATCACTACCCGAGAAATCTTTTGAGAAATTCCTTAACGAAAATAACTCAAAGATTACCTGGTGGTGGAAAAACGGAGAGAACAAACAGGAATATTTTGGAGTGAAGTACGAATACTCTGGGGCTATTTATACCTTCTACCCCGATTACTTGGTCCAGTTTGCTGATGGAAGAATCGGTATATTTGAAGTTAAAGATTCAGGTGATCGTGACGGCAAGACCGACACAAAAGCTAAGGCCGAGGCTTTGCATCAATACATAAAAATTCAGAAGAATAAGAAACTCTTTGGTGGTGTTGTGATTGAGAGAAATGGAGATTGGACTCTAAATCAAGAGCCTACTTACAACTGGGAAAAATGTGAGCGTGGTGATTGGAGTGAATGGCAGAAAATAAACTTATAAACGTCATGTCAATCACTTATCAGAACGGAAATGTAATAGCCCAGTGTCCAAGTTGTAATGGCTCTTTAACTACCTTTGAAAGAGTTGTTCATGGTAAACCATTGGGTGATGTGGTTGTCGATAAGATTCATCAATTTGAAGGAATAAGTTTCCCTAGAATAATTTGGACATTGATGAGGTGTGCTTCATGTGGTTATGGTGGAATGGCGGAGATACATGCTAGCGACGATCCAAAGACAGGAAAATTGGGTGCTTTTTATCCTAATGTCGTAAAGACGAATAAATTATCCACATCAATTCCTGAGGATATAAAAAAGGAATATAGAGAAGCTGAAAAGTGCTACTCTTTCAAAGCTTATAGAGCTGCATCCGCACTAGTTAGATCTGTCCTTGAAAAAACATTGAAAGTTAATGGTTATAACAGCAAGAGTAACGGATTGGAAAGAAAAATAGAGCTCGCTGGTGAAGAAGGAATCATTAGTGCCGCACTAAGTAAAAAAGCTCACGACAAAATTAAAATCTTAGGAGATGATGTTTTGCATGAAGATTGGCGCGAAGTAGCACCTGGTGAAGCCGAAGAATCATTGAATTATGCTCTGAGAATCCTGGAGGCTTTTTATGATGATCGAGAGACAGTTTTCTCTATTTTAAAATCGAAGAAACGAATTAATGATGAACCGAAGTAAGCATATGAACTTTGGTGCTGGAATAATTGGATATCGCAGCTATTGTACGTCCTCTTCAAATGTGGTCGGTCGTTTTAAACATAAATCAGGTGCTAATCCTCATATTGGAGAGGTTTGTAAATTTGAAGTGGTAGAAGAAAATTGAAACTGTTTGTTCCCGAGAGAAGCTTGAAAATGTATTAAAAGTAATCAGAGAAGTTTATCCTTATGATTAGATCGCTTTGGATGTGTATTAAAGGATATATATAGATAATTTTACATTTGAACACCTGACCGAATTAGCTTTTTTTGATATAATCTCCACATATTAATCTGTATAACAAGCGCAATCATGTCCCACGAAACACCCGAACAATCTTCAGACCATTCAGGCGAATACAAGGAGCTTTTTATTGCAACTGTAAACGACTATCTCAATCAGCTTAGAACAGAGCCATATTTGCCAGATGCGTATTTGCAGCGAACAAGACAACAATTGAAGGATACAGAAATACCTCTCGAAGATGAAAAGGAGGCAGTTGCTTGCGCTAACGAACTTATTCGACGAATAGAAAAAGTTACACAGTATTTGCGTGCACTCAATGAATTAGAAATGATGCAACTTTCTAGTATTGGACATTTGGAAGGACTTGTTGAAAAAGCATCATACTATTACGATGACGAAAAAAAACGAGCTCGAGCGATTGATCAATATAAAAAATCTATCGACGTTCTCAATGAACAATTATCGCAGACTATCGAAGAACGTAAGGACGTAGAAAAAACGCTAGCAGAATAATCACGTTCACTTGTTTCTCCATCTGTGATATAACTCCACTGTGTCAATACAACGATCACTCACATTCAGTATTCAAAAGAAGCTTGTCGCACAAGACGGCACGACCAAACTGGGTCGTGTTGGTGAAATCGTCACGCCTCATGGAGTGATTCATACACCGGCGTTCGTGACGGTAGGTACAAAAGCAACTATCAAAGCGATCACACCCGAAATGCTCGAATCGCTTGGTGCCGAAGTATGTCTCGCCAATACATATCATTTGTATTTGCAACCTGGAGATGAAGTCATCAAACAGGCTGGGGGATTGAACGCCTTCATGAATTGGAAAGGACCTACCATGACTGATTCTGGTGGGTTTCAAGCGTTTTCATTGGGCGCGGCGCTTGGCAAGAACATTTCAAAGCTGACCACCTCCGGCGCCGCGCCCCTCCAACTGGCAGAAGCTCCAAAACCTCGTGTCAAAGACGGCGAAGACATCGCACTCACTGCAGCAAAGATCGACGCCAACGGTGTGATGTTCCGATCAATCATCGATGGCTCTGTTCACTATTTCACTCCTGAAAAATCAATTGATATTCAGCACAATATTGGTGCAGATATGATTTTTGCATTCGATGAATGTACATCTCCGAACGAACCATTCAATTATCAACGTGAAGCGCTCGATCGTACACATCGATGGGCAAAACGAAGTCTTCAATATCACAAAGACGCCGCATATCGTCTCAACGCAGACGGCACGCCACACAATGCATCACGTCAGGCATTGTTCGGTATTGTCCAAGGAGGCCGTCATGAGAACCTCCGCAAGGAGAGTGCCCAGATACTGGCTGATATGACCGTCAACGTGGCGTATACGGACGATAAAGGGCAATCACAGACAGCTGTGGAGTCATTCGATGGCTTCGGCATCGGAGGATCGTTTGCAAAAGAAGACATGATCACCGCTGTAACATGGGTCAATGGCATCTTGCCCGAAGACAAGCCCCGACATCTCTTGGGTATTGGTGAACCAGAAGACCTCTTTGGTGCTGTTGAGAATGGCTGTGATTTGTTTGATTGCGTCATGCCAACACGAAATGCCCGCAACGGCACTTTGCTCACGCGTCTTGGTAAAATAAATATTACAAATACAAAATACGGCACTGATTTCACACCCATCGAAGAAGGCTGCCAGTGTTATACCTGTACGCACTATACACGCGCATATGTCGCGCACTTGTTCCGCGCCAAAGAAATGCTCGCTGGCACCCTCGCCACAATCCATAATCTCTATTTCACTATCAATCTCGTCAAAGACATGCGTGCTGCGATGCTCGAAGGTCCGGATGCCACTGCGTTCTATGCATTCAGGGACAATTTTTTGAAATTATATAAAAAAGAGTAGGGATCTAAGAAAAAGCGCGCGCGGCCGTAAGGCCTGCGCGCGCATTTGATTATGTTGTGAAATCCCGCACAAGAGTGCAGAACCTCGTTTCGATACTCATCCTGACGGATTCGTATCCCAGTGTTTGAGGATGTGGTCCTCCAAGTCCAGGTGGCCGATGAACGTCGCCAATGTCGACCAGTCAACCTGGTCGGGCAGTGTTTCCGTATCAGAAGCATCCGAAAGCTTGAAATCCACGAACGGCAAGTGAATGAATTTGGGGATGTGATGCCCATTCTTCCCAGCGCGGACGTCCAAATGATTGGTCGCCAACAGGGGATCAACCACCACCACGTTTTGCACGTCTTTTTCCGCGAGGATATGAAGGAAGATGGCCGTCGCTTGCGACTCCAGATCATCTTCATCCAAACAGACCAGGATGTGCTCGAACATGTGAGGTGTTCCCTTCACTTTTTGCATTGCCTCAGCACTTGAAAGTGCAATGTGAATGCTACAGGGACTGTAGTATCCACATTTTTCGAACGCCTTAATGATGGCCTTCGGGTCGGTTACCTTGCCGACCACAAGTAACGAGAGAGGTCTCGGTTTCATTCCGAGCAAACCATAACATAAAACACGATAATAGTCAAAGGAACGTCAGGATATGACCTTTTTTGTCTTTATCTTTGTGATATAGTAATGTGCAACAAATATATGTCTTTATTTAAACTCAAAACTGAATACGCTCCTGCTGGTGACCAACCACAGGCCATCGAAAAGATAGTCAAAGGCCTCAAACAAGGCATGCGACACCAAACACTCCTCGGTGCCACAGGAACAGGAAAAACATTCACCGCAGCCAATGTTATTGCACAAATCGGCAAACCGACGCTTGTTATTGCGCACAACAAAACGCTCGCTGCCCAGCTCGCCCAAGAATACAAAGAATTCTTCCCAGAAAACGCCGTGCATTATTTCGTTTCGTACTATGACTATTATCAGCCTGAAGCATATATCGCGCACTCTGATACATATATTGAAAAAGAGGCTCAAATCAACGAAGAAATCGAGCGACTTCGACATGCATCTACGCAGGCATTGCTCACGCGAAAGGATGTCATCATCGTGGCATCCGTCTCTTGTATTTACGGATTGGGTTCTCCTGTCGAATATGAAAAAGTGAATATGAAAGTGGTCAAAGACATGGTTGCTGATCGATCCGAAGTCATTCGACGATTCATTAGTATGTATTTCACTCGTACAACCGCAGATCTCACACCTGGAACATTCCGCGCACTCGGTAACGCTATCGAAGTGATGCCAGTGAACGAACGCGTTGTATACAAACTCACATTCGGTGCTGACGCAAAAGGCGCATCGATCATTTCTGGCATTACTCAGATCGATGCCATCACTCGACAGATTATCCAAGAAGCTGAAAGTTTTTTCTTGTTCCCAGCAAAACACTTCGTAACACCCGAAGACGAACGTGAACGAGCTATTGTGGATATCAAAGCGGAACTCGAAGCGCGACTCATTCAACTCAAAGCCGAAGGCAAAGAGCTTGAAGCAGAGCGCCTCAAACGGCGTACAAATTATGACCTCGCCCTCATTCGAGAAGTTGGCTATTGTAACGGTATCGAAAACTATTCACGACATTTTTCTGGCAAAGCACCAGGAGAAGCACCTGATACATTACTTTCATATTTTCCTCATAATGCTGATGGATCGGCTGATTTCCTCACTATTATCGACGAGTCCCATGTGACCATTCCACAGATTGGTGGTATGTTTGCGGGCGACCAGTCTCGAAAGAAGACCCTCATTGATTTCGGTTTCCGACTTCCAAGCGCTGCCGACAACAGACCTCTCAAATTCGCTGAATTCGAACAAAACATTGGCCAAGCCGTATATACAACAGCTACACCAAGCAAATATGAAAAAGAATTCAGTGAACAAGTGGTTGAGCAAATCATTCGACCAACAGGCCTCGTTGATCCACAGCTTTTGGTGAAGCCTATCGTTTCAAAAGGTGAATACAAAGGACAGATTTTCGATTTCATCGATGAAGCTGAAGCTGTTATCCAGAAAGGCTTCCGAGCTATTGCCACAACACTCACAAAAAAGATGGCCGAAGACCTCACTGAATTTTTGAAGGAACGAAATATCAAAACAAAATATTTGCATAGTGATATCGAAACACTCGAACGTATTCAGATTCTCACCGGCCTCCGAAAAGGAGAATTCGATATTCTCGTCGGTGTGAACTTGCTCCGAGAAGGTCTTGATCTTCCTGAAGTTGCCCTCATCGGTATTTTGGATGCAGACAAAGAAGGCTTTTTGCGCTCAGAAACAGCCCTTATTCAGACAATCGGTCGTGCCGCTCGAAATGTCGAAGGTAAAGTGATTCTCTATGCGGACAATATGACTGGATCTATGGAACGGGCCATCGGAGAAACAACCCGACGACGAACTATTCAACTTGCATACAACAAAGAGCACGGCATCACTCCAAAAACAATTGCCAAGAAGATTCAGGATATTACCGAAAGTATTCAATCAGAACACGAAAAGACAGTTTCAAATTTGCTCGTCCTCGATGCAAGTGCGTTCAACAAGGACCCACATGGATTTATTCGTGAAAAAGAACAACAGATGGAAGAAGCCGTGAAATTGCTCGATTTCGAAACGGCAGCCATATTGCGTGATGAGATTAAAGAATTGGCAGAACGTGTCGGTGAAGCCGGTTCAAAACGACCAACTCGAAAGAAACAGAAAGGCGGGAAGTAGAGAAACGCTGAAAAAGTGAATGCAAGGTATTAGGAGCGATTTTCTGGTGCAATATACGAAAATATTGATGCACTACATGTATCATGGTATTATTTTTGCCTGGCTACTTTGGCATGACGTCAAAGAGGGGCTGGAATAGTACCATTACACTGTCAAAACGTTAGTACGTTCAAACACCAACCAGAAAGGATCACCAATCCACTATGAACCATCGTCACCCCCATCGCCTTATTATTGGGCCGAATGGGGCAGGAAAAACACTACACGGTCGCGCGTTAGCGGGACTTCTCAATTCGCCGTATGCAGACATGAGCCGCGTGCTCAAAATTGCTTCGGCGTTTCAACCACAACTTCGGGATAAGATCGCCCACTATGTGGCACGTGGAGAATACGTGCCTGACGAGATTACCATGACGCAGTTCGATATCTACATGTCGACGCATCGTCGTGGGGACAGTCTCGTCTTCATGGGCATTCCTCGTAAGCAGGAGCAAGTGCAGCCGTTCATTCAGTCGCTCGAACGGCATGTGGGGTATTCTTCGCTGGATGTTGCTGACTTGCATCTGACGCCCGAAGCGGCGCTCAAACGTTGTCAGCAACGTGCGGAAGAGGATATCTCCAAGGGAATCGCCCCTCGTAAAGATGACGTCGACGAGAAACTCATTCGGCGTCGGCTCGAGATTTGGGATGAAGAGCGCGACTCTCTCGTTCGTCGTATCAGTCAGTATGCCGAGATTCGGCGGGTTGACTGTCGCGATGATCCCCAAGAAACATTCATTGGGATTGTGAGGGTTTTTGGTCTCGCCGAGAATTTTCTCATCAGACCCGAAGGTCTTCACCTTTGCAGTGCTGGCGCAGTTGGCGCGGGCGTTTGATCGCAAGCGTATAGTCACAAGTGTGAGCGTTTAGTCGCAAGATTAATGGCGCCGATTCCCCGAAGGGGGAATCGGCGCTTTTACTTTGCGTTATGTATCACTATATTAGATTATGTTGGATTCAAACCTCTGCCCTCAAAATTGTTGCATTTTGTAATATACCCCTTATACTGGTGTCATATAAGAAGACATAGACAGCCCCTATAGACGGATCCGGGCTGATTTTGCGTTATATACACAATTAATATTTATATGAGTACGAAATCAAACAAAAAAGGAGAGGACAATATTGTGGTACGTGGCGCACGAACGCACAACCTCAAAAACATCAATGTCGAAATGCCCCGAAACAAATTGGTGGTTATTTCAGGGTTGTCTGGATCCGGTAAGTCTTCACTTGCTTTCGATACTATTTTCGCAGAAGGGCAGCGACGATATGTAGAATCATTGTCTGCATATGCGCGACAATTCCTTCGACAGATGCAGAAGCCAGATGTGGATGAGATCACTGGTCTTTCGCCAGCTATTTCTATTGACCAAAAATCTCGATCAAATAATCCACGATCTACAGTTGCCACAATTACAGAAATTTATGACTATCTCCGAATTTTGTATGCACGAGTAGGCAAGCCACATTGTCTCGAATGCGGTCGCGAAATCAAGAAACTCTCAAAAGAAGAAATTCTCGAAACTATTTTCAATACAGTTCAGTCTATGGATGCCACAAAGAGCGCTGCAAAGACAAAGAAGAAAGTTATGGGTGTAGAGGTAGATGGCGAAATGTTCAAGGTATACGCACCGCTCATTGTTGGTCGAAAAGGGGAATATTATCAGCTTCTCTATGATTTGCTCGGCAAAGGATACGAAGAAGTTCGTGTGGATGGTGAGGCCAAGAAACTCCGAGAACAGATTATTCTCTCAAAAACAAAGAAGCACGACATCGATGTATTAGTCGATCAGTTTTATATTTCTGAGATCAAGGAAAACACTCCCGACTTCAAAGAACGCCTCAACGAAGCCGTAGAACGAGCTCTCCAAGAAGCAGAAGGTCTCCTCCGAATTGTGACAAGCGATGGCGACAAGCTCATTTCTTCAAAATTCATGTGTCCATACGATGGATTCTCTTTCCCTGAAGTTGAGCCTCGATTGTTCTCATTCAACTCACCATACGGTGCATGTCCAGAATGTAACGGTCTCGGTACACGGCATTTCTTCATCAGTGATCCATGTCCTGTGTGTAAGGGAAACCGACTTCGACCTGAGGCATTGCATGTGTTCCTCATAAAGGGCGACAAGAAAGTGAATATTGTTGATTTGACTGACATGACCATCAAAGAGTCACTCGACTTTTTCGGTAGTATTGATTTGAGTCCAAAAGAAAAAGAAATTTCTAAAGTAGTCATCAAGGAAATCACTGCTCGAATTGTCTTTATGAACAATGTTGGCCTCGATTATTTGTCCCTCAATCGAAAAGCAAACACACTCTCCGGTGGTGAAGCACAACGAATACGCCTCGCTTCACAGCTTGGTTCTGGTCTCGTGGGTGCGATGTATGTACTCGATGAACCAACAATTGGTCTCCATCAGCGAGATAATGATCGATTGATTGAGACATTGCTCAAACTTCGTGACCTTGGCAACACCGTGGTGGTTGTAGAACACGACGAAGATACTATCTATGCAGCTGATTATCTCATTGATATTGGCCCTGGAGCAGGTGTGCATGGTGGTCACGTTGTTGTGTCTGGATATCTCGATGAATTGCTCACCGCAAAGACAAATAAGAGTGGTTCTGTAACCCTCGATTATCTCCGTGGTGACAAGAAGATTGAACTTCCTGAACGACGACGAGATGAAAACAAGGGTTCTATCAAAATTACCGGAGGAAAAATCAACAACATTCAGAATTTCAATGTCGAGGTACCTCTCGGCCGACTCGTTTGTGTCACGGGTGTATCTGGATCTGGTAAATCTTCATTTGTATATGAGATTTTGCACAAGAACCTCCAAGCACGCCTCGATCGAGATCATCGAAGTGCAAAGATTTTCAACTGTACAAGCTTCACAGGTACGGAATACTTGGGTCGATCTATTTTGATTGATCAGTCACCGATTGGTCGAACACCACGATCAAACCCTGCAACATATACAGGCGCATTCACCCATATTCGTGACATGTTTGCCGAAACATCTGAAGCCCGTGCACGCGGATGGAAGGCAAATCGATTCTCATTTAACGTGAAAGGAGGACGATGTGAGAACTGCCAAGGAAACGGCATGATTGAAGTGGAAATGCACTTCCTTCCAACTGTGTATGTGACATGTGATGTATGTAATGGAAAGCGCTTCATGAAAGAAACACTCGAAGTAAAGTACAAGAAGAAGAATATTTATGACGTACTTCGAATGACTGTTGAAGAAGCCCTCACATTCTTTGAGGATGTTCCTGCAATATACGACCGACTCTATACGTTGAATGATGTGGGTCTCGGGTACCTTGAATTAGGTCAGTCAGCAACAACACTTTCTGGGGGAGAGGCCCAGCGTGTAAAGATTTCTGCTGAGTTGTATCGATCACACCTCCAAAAGACCATCTATATTCTCGACGAACCAACTATTGGTCTTCATTATGAAGACGTAAAGAAGCTCATTGAGATTCTTCAGACATTGGTACGAAAGGGAAATACCGTTATTGTGATTGAACACAATATGGACGTGATTAAGTCTGCAGACTATATTATGGACATCGGTCCCGAAGGTGGTGATCATGGTGGCCAGTTGATTGCAAAGGGAACTCCTGAAGAAGTTGCCAACAACGCAAAGAGCCACACTGGAAAGTATCTCAGAAAGGTCCTTAAGGGCCGATAAAGAAAATCTAAAGGTTATATAAAATGAAAACCCCTCGCGTCCGGTTGGAACAGACGCGAGAGGTTTTGGTTGGTTGACGATTCGTCGATGTGCCGGATCAGTTGAGCCCGAAGGTATCCAACTGTTCACGCTTGATCGCGGGAATATTGGGCTGAGGCATCAGCTGAGGTCCGATCACCGGACGAAGAGCTGCGAGTGCACATTCGTACATGTTAATGTAGTGCTGTGCGATGTTCTTGATCTTCGTCAGATTGAATCCGCGGTCATCACGCTGATTGTCGAGCCCGAATGCCTGTTCGAGGCGTGCGATGTCGAACTTCCGCATGCGGCTGAGCTCGGCATTGGACGTGAACGGCCGGAGCAGGGCAATTTTGCATTTGATGTCCTCAATGGCACCATCAATTTTGGGAGTGTTCACGATGATGTGCGCACCCGGGTTGTTGTTGAGAATGTTTGTGAGCTCCCGTATCCACGAGAGGTCCACGTCATTCAGGTTCAGTACCGGCGAGGCCGGCACACAACTTTGGCCAGATTGGCCAGATTGATTGCTCATATCTAAGGAGTATTATATAATACATATCATGGACAGTCAATATCTTACAACACATATATTGCCGGATGCGCCGGGAGTCTATTTTTTCAAGAAAAATAAGGATATTTTGTATATCGGTAAAGCGACAAGTCTTCGCGATCGTGTTCGTAGTTATTTCTCAAATGACCTCATCAAAACGCGTGGTAGATTGCTCGTCGACATGGTCACTCAGGCAACAAGCATTTCATATGAGCAAACAGATTCAGTCCTCGAGGCGTTCATCCTCGAATCAGAACTGATCAAAAAGCATCTTCCTCGATTTAATACAAAAGAAAAAGACAACAAGAGTTTCAACTACGTGGTGATGACAGACGAGGCATTTCCTCGCGTGCTCGTTGTTCGTGGCCGAAACATCGAACAAGAAGCCATTGATTTTTCATACAAATATATATACGGTCCGTACCCGTTCGGCACAGAATTACGTGAGGCCATGAAGCTCATTCGACGTATTTTCCCGTATCGCGACAATACGTGTACGCCACTCCAAGGAAAGCCTTGTTTCAATCGGTCAATCGGTCTTTGTCCAGGTGTGTGTACAGGTGAAATTTCAGAAAAAGAATATAAAAAGCAGATCAAGCATTTGTGTATGTTTTTCGAAGGCAAAAAACAGCGCATCGTTTCTGCTCTCGAAAAGGACATGAAAGCATACGCAAAATCCCTCCAATTCGAAAAGGCTGGAGAAGTGAAACATACACTCCAGTCATTGACGCATATTCAGGACATTTCAATGATGAAGAAAGAAAAACGTCTTGCTGTCTACAGAAAAAATTCACAACAAATTCAGACAACGGAAGGTGGTGATGAGTTGCTCGTTGATGATACAGATAGTACTGAAATACCATTTCGAATGGAGGCGTATGATATCGCTCATATGTCTGGCAAAAACATGGTGGGTGTGATGGTTGCAATGGCAGACGGAGAGTTCGACAAAAACTTTTATAGAAAATTCATAATTAATTCAGTTAATTCATCGAACGATACTGCGGCACTCCAAGAAGTGCTCAAACGTCGCTTCAATCATCCTGAATGGCCATTGCCAGATGTGATTGTCATAGATGGTGGGAAGGCTCAAATCAACGCTGCGCAAAAAGTAATCGATCAAGTACGCAAACAACAGGAAGAAGTGCAGCATGCCTCAGGCAGTAACGGGGATGGCGCAGGTCTTGCAGACATTGTTTGGCCAACTATCATTTCTGTTGTGAAAGACGACCGACACAAGGCACGACAAATCCTCAACAAAGAACTCCTCACAAACCTCTCGAGCCAGATAGAGGACGACATCATCCGTTTGAACGCTGAAGCGCATCGTTTTGCTATCACCTTCCACAAGAAAAAAAGACAGGAAAATCAAGGCTTTTTGCCAAAAAAGAAGGCTCTCTAGGGGCGTTTTCTTGACATTTTTAAAAAACAAGCTACTATACTGAGTAGGTAGATCTTTTTGAGTGATTGAATTGTGGGGGTGAGCAATTGCGTGACACCTGAGCGCAGTATGCCACTATGATGTTTCTCGATTTTGGCCATTGGCAAAATGATATCAATGTCCGATAGCGGACATCCCAGTCGGGAGGCATCCGAGGAGTGCTGAGAAAGTAATTTCTCAACTGTTATGTTTGGCAGTGCACAGACTAGTAGCCGGGCGCTTTACCCCCACAACTCAATCAGTTTACAGTTTAGTTTCCTATCCAATTTCCATTGGTTGGGTGCGCGCTTTCTTTCGAGGAGGCGCGCATTTTTTTATACAGATTTATTTTGCAACTCTGCACTGTGCTGTACAAAGCTCTTTGAATTCAGGTACATCATAGTATGTAATTCACAGGTGCATTTCACTATTACTGCGCAGAATAGGATATAATCTGAGTATGTCACTTATCAAAGTTGGTATTCTCCGCGGTGGTCCTTCATCTGAATATGATGTCTCATTGAAGACGGGAACTTACATCATGAATTTGCTTCGACATACAGATTTGTCGAGCACGTATGTTCCTGTAGATATTTTTATAGACAAGAAAGGCACATGGCATATTGATGGCATGCCTCTCACACCTGAAGCCGCTCTCCAACGAGTGGATATTATTTTCAATGCGCTTCATGGTGAATTTGGTGAAGACGGAAAGGTTCAAAATATTCTCAACTCATTCTCAATGCCGTTTACTGGTTCCAACGCTCTTACATCATCACTCGCCATGAACAAGTCTCTTTCCAAGGAGCAATTCAAGGCACATGGCATAAAAACGCCGTATTATAAGGATCTTTTCGTGGACAAGACAGAGGACCTCGAGCCCCTTGCTCATGATTTGTTTCGTTCATTTCCGATGCCTGTTGTAGTGAAGCCTCGTGGAATGGGATCATCTATTGGTGTGACACACGCAACGAATTTCCAAGAACTCATCGAAGCCATCGATCATGCCCGACAGTTTTCAAATGATATTATTGTCGAAGAATTTATTACAGGAAAAGAAATTATTTCGGGTACCATCGAAGATTTTCGTGGGAGTGACATCTATCCGCTCATGCCAGTTGAAGTGAAGCATCACATCGATCATACAGGCCAACCAAAAGAAAATCGCCACAACGGAAAAAAGAATCACATTTTTGATTATGCATCAAAGCAATCAGGACAATATGATCATCATGTTCCAGCACAACTCACCGCCGAGGAAAAGCAACAAATCAGAGATATTCTCGAACGCGTGCATACTGGGCTCGGTGTTGATCATTATGCATCTGCTGATTTTATTGTTTCTCCAACGCGAGGTGTGTACTTGCTCGAAGTGAACACACAGCCAGGTCTCAGTGAACATGCGCCTTTTTTGAAATCGCTCGAAGCTGCGGGCGTTAAAGCAACAGATTTTTTGAAGCATCTTCTCGAATTGGCTGTTCGCCGAAAGCATGCATAGCAATGCCTCATATGCACGTGTAGTCTTGACATTAGTACCTGCCAGAGCATACTTATATATGGATTTCGTCAATTGTGGGGGAGTTCCAGGATCAGCCCAATGTTAGGGGTAATAGGGTATCTAACACTACGGTATAACTGGAGCTCCCCCCAAGGAGGAAGCAAGTACATTGGGTTCAACCCATCCTTGAGACAAATGTCTCACATTTTCATTCGAAAGCCGGCATCCATGGGCCGGCTTTTTCATTTATATATTTTTTGATAGTTTCTTAGGCGTTTCTTTAGAACATCTTGATACGAATTTCATGTAGTTTTTGAAGCGTATCTGGATCTGTAATTTTCTGAAATCGATCAATTGTCTTGCCGTCTTTTGTTATTGTGCCCACAAACATCTCGAGTGGACGAGATTGATATGTCGCAGGTGGCATCCACGCACTGTCATAGAGTGGACGGTAGAGCACAGAGAGATGTTCATCTTCTGTATCTTTGGCAACACCAATAACCTCGTACGCATATTGGTTGATAGGACCTGCAGGATCATGTTTGTTATGATAGTAGAATCCATTTTCTGGGATTTGAATTGTCGATGATGTGTGGTCAGCTGTGTTCATAGTATAAGTATAATATATTTTTGCGCTCATATGTCAGACAATAAAAAACCCCCGAGCCATGTGCTCGAGGGGGAGTTGAACGTATATCTCCGAAACCGTTTGATGTTTTTGTATTGTCACGCTGCAGCTGTCGTCGTGGCCAGGGGAATTGAGGCAGACGACCGATCGGGCTGAAACGCTCCGCGCGAGTGATGGATCTCCCACCCATCTTCCGCAAAGAGCCTATTGAATGCGCCGATGTAGTTATCAACTTCTGTATCGAAGTTATCACCGTGACAGATGGTGACGACGTGTGTTTCGGCTTTGCCTGTCCCTGTGACGGTGATATTGAGCCACAGGAGGGCCCTTTCATCTTCGTATGGCCGAATGCGAATGATGTGTAGCCGGCGGTCATCCAAAGGGGGAATGTTCTCTTTGACCTGCTCAATGATGATGACAGTGAACTTGTAGAGTTGGCCATGGAACTTCGCCTTGCGGGCTATCCAGTCGACGTACGTACGAGCCTGCGGAAGTACCTCGCGAATGGCGTGGGCACGAGCGTAGTGTCCCATGAGGAGGATAATGATCCAGATGAGTCCGATCATTCCGAGGATCATGAGTGCGATGTTTTTCATAACAGATTAGAAGGAGTTTGGCTTGTGTTCTGCAGCGCGAGTTTGTTGTGGCTGCATCTTTGAAGGTCCTTGTCTGCGTTCTGCAGAAGACACTCAAAGATGCAGCCATCAAATATGAAAGAAGCATGAAATTCCGTATCATGTTGACATATTTTGCTGGTTTGTCAAACATGCACAGGCGTGATGAAAATTACATACACTATATATAAAACAAAAATGAAAACCGCCCTCCGAACGGTTTTCGTTGGTGGCGGTGATGTTGTTGTGATAGTTGATTGGCTCGTCAGTCCATTATGTACTGTGCGAGGTTGGGTTGGAATCTTGCCTCCTCAATAAAGACCATCCAGCCGTGCTGCTCGAACACGGACTTGATTGCTTCGCCAAGGATATAGAGCTCCGACCATGCACGCTTGTCGTAGAAGACGGTGACGTAATTAATTCCCATCGACATTTTGACTTCAAGCCACAGAAGCTGCTTGTACTTTGCGGCCTCTTTCTTCATAAGAAGACAGGGTGTGTAGGCCTCAATCCTCCGACGAAAGGATTCTTGCTCTGCTGAAAGCAGCTCGTGCTGTTTGCGAAGCAAAATGCTACGCATTCGACCACCTGGTGGGCAGTCATATTCGAGGCGTGACTTCCTGTCTTTCTCCCAGCGTGAGGGTTGGAGAGCCGGACGGTAGCCGTTTTCAGCGACAGCCAGACAAATGAACTCGACGCCATGGTCCTCAATCGGGCGAACACACTCTGTCCATTCCGATTGGGCAAGCACTTTTGAGAAGATTCTCTCAGCTGTGCATTCCTGCTTATCGATAGCAAGCTTTTTTGCGGCTTTGCGCACGAAGAAACAGGCGACTATAAATGCGATTACTGCAATGATTCCAAAGTATTCTTTGAAACCGTATTCCTGAAACATGATTTGGGTCCTTTCAATCGTTGAATGTTGAACTGCTTGTACAGAAAAACGGTGGGCGAGTGGGAACACTACGCGTGTGATAAAGATCTGTACGAAGACATGATGCCATATATTTGAGGGATGTCAAATTATATGTGGTGAATATATATAGAGAAAATAATTATAGATAAAAGAGATTTAGTGCATATATGAATAAGAGTTGTACTTTGTCATACAATTGTAATACAAAGTACTACCTGTCATTTTTTCTTTGCGAATCAATAATGGATAATTATCTCAAGAATTTGATACAATTAAAGAATGAGTAAAACATCTAAATATTGTCTGGGTTTATTTTTAAGTCTTCCATTATTTATTTTTGTTTGGCTAGAAGGTTTAAATTTATTGACTGCTTTCGCTTCATTTTGTTACTTTTGGATAGGTTTTTCTGTTGGAGAACAAAAAGAAAATTAACTGAGATTAACTGTATTAGATTTCACGAATTCTGTCGATCTAGATCCTACCAGATTCGGTCACAGGTCTCGCCGACATGCGGCTCGCCCGCGACCCCGCCTCGCTCGTGGCAGTCGCGAGGCGACATAGCCACGGAGCTCCGGCTTTCTCATCAGTCGGGTCTGAAAAAAGAAAAAGCCCGGCAGAAGCCGGACTTTTCTTTTTTTGTGGACCCTACCAGATTCGAACTGGTGACCTCCTCAGTGCAAATGAGGCGCTCTACCAACTAAGCTAAGGGCCCTTTTTCTGTCGTGAGAATATAATAGCGTAAAATTTGAAAATCGCCAAGTGGTATCAATTTGATACAATATATATATGAATATGTCTCAACAGTCACCTAGGCGATCCGGCTTAATACCTAGTATATTCGGATTCTTATCGAGGTTTTCATACAAAGGTCACAGTCGCAGTATACTGGTTGTTTTTGTTTCTATTATCATTGTTGAGCTTTGTCTAGCATCGTATGTGTTTATGCGATACCCACAGTCTGTTCTCGTCGCACAGGTTTTATCCGCAAGAATCATTGAGCTTACAAATAATGAGCGAAGCGCTCGGACTACAAGTGTACTTCAAACAAATGTATTGCTTCAGCAAGCGGCACAGGCAAAAGCAGAGGACATGGCAGCAAAAGGATATTTTTCTCACATAACACCTGAGGGCAAGACGCCATGGTATTGGATTAAACAACAGGGGTATACATACAAATATGCTGGTGAAAATCTTGCTGTAAACTTTG
>CAZCNA010000003.1:0-43102 GCA_964500215.1 uncultured Candidatus Saccharibacteria bacterium
AAAGGGAGAAGAGTATATCGAGGTAGAGATTGAGGAATATAAAAAATATAATCGTCAAGAATAATAATAGAAATATTGCTTGATTATGAAATAAGTATTAGTATACTCTTCCTGTAAGTTGTTTTATTTTCTACCTTTATTTTATGACAGATACCACAAAAGACATATTGAAAGTACAAGAGATTATCTCTGTACTCTCAGATGAAATGCTCGATCTCGCAATCGACATGATGCAGAGCGAACAGAGAAAGCGATCATCCGAGGCAAAAGAACTCAAAGATGACGAAATGAGAGCCGAAGCACAATCTGACGGAGAACAGTATGAAAAAGAACTTGAGGAATCTAACCAAATTTAATATATGAATAAAACACATTGGTTACAGAATCCGAATAAGAATTATCTCGGACATCAAGATCTTCCGAATGGAGAAGACATTACTGTTACTATCAAATCCGCAGCATGGGAAATAGTAGAAAATCCTAAAAAAGGTACAAAAGAAGAAAAGCGTGTTGTTCGATTCGTGGAAGATGTAAAACCTTTTATTTGTAATGAAACAAACGCTGCTTCTATTATGACTCTCACAGGGTGTAAATTCATGGAAGATACAATAGGGAAGAGACTTACTTTCTTTATATCTCAAACAAAAGTAAAAAAGGAAATAGTAGATTGTCTCCGTATTCGAGAAATACCACCGAAAGCAAAAGAAGAACTCACTCCTACACATCCAAAGTGGAGTGTTGCACAGGAGAAAAAGGCAAGTGGATCTACAATCGAACAAATCAGAAAGTTTTACGACATCTCCGATTCTAATTTTAATCTTCTCTAATATGTGGCACGATATACGACAAAATAGCGATGACTGGTTTTCTCTCCGTGTCGGAAAAGCTACCTCTTCCAACTTTGCCTGCATAATGGCAAACAACTGAAAAGCATTTTGAGAACCAGCCAAGCGATATGCTCAAAAAATAGCCCTAGAACGAGTGACAATGAAACGAGAGGAAGAATGATACTCCAATGCCCTTATGGAACGTTGAACTGATTTAGAACCATTAGCAAGACTACTCTATGAAAAAGAGACAATGAACGAAGTAACGAATGGAGGATTTTTTGAAGAATGAGACATCTGAGATAGTCCTGATGGACTCGTGTGAGAAGATGGATGTATCGAAATCAAATCAGTCATCGCTCCGACACACTGGGAACGAATCGAGTGCAAAGGATATGATAGAGCGTATCATTGGCAGATTCATGGACACATGCTCATATCTGGGAGAAAATGGTGTGATTTTATCTCGTTCTGTCCTGAATTTCCTGAGCATAAGCAGTTACATATCCATAGAGTACACCGAGACGAAGAGGAACTCAAAGTAATGCGAACACGGATCAATGAATTTTTGGAACTCGTGAAGTATTATGAATCTTTAATCAAGTAACATGGAAAAACTCATTTTCAAAGAGGCAGTCATTACTTCTGTCACTAAAAACACTTTCAAAGAGATTGTCGTGAAGATGAAATTGTCTCCTGATGATTATTCTCCTGAACTCGAAGAAGAATTGTACTCATTGCGACAGAATAGTGAGTCCATAGTGGTACTTATACAACCTTCTGGATATGTTCCTACCCCTGACACTCGAAACGCTCAATTATCGAAGCTCCATAGGTGCATGGAACGATATTCAAACATCACAGGGACAGATATGGAAAAACTTTTACAAGATCTGTACGCTCGGTATGGCGGGATCGACTCCAGGACAAAACTGACTGACAAGCAACTCGAAACTGAGATCACATTTTTTACCTCCATTTAATATGCAAATAACAACACCAACAGGAACATACAAGTGGATAGGGGATAAGTGGGGAGAAAGGAAAATTAATAGAATATGAACGTATTGAGATTTCGTATTTATTTACTGGGGGGTAAATGGTGCTTCAACTCACCACACCCCAGAACAACTCGTAAAACTCTGATATATGGAACTCATAGAAACCAAACCAGAAGAGAAACTCGAAGAAGCATTTACTGAAGACTTCCCAAATACTTGGTGAAAGAATGCAGAAGAGAAACCAACGGAAGAAGACCATCTCGATAGATGGAAATATGCAGTACCAACTCTACCAACACACTGGTACATAGAAACAGAAGAAATGAAGAAGAGTGAGTATTGGGAGGTGTTTAAAGAGTGGTATATCAAAGCAACCAATGACGACACATATAAGTGGACTTCAGAAATGTATGGTAAATCAGAAACATCTGATTTTAATTGAAAGTTACAGTATGTAGAAGATGGGTGCAAGAAGCTCTCTCCTCAACAATGGTACGATACTATCTATGATGGAGACAGAGTAGTGATAGCAGAATGAAAATTGAAATCAACGGAAGAAGATGACTGACTACTATTTGGAAATTGAAATAAGAAATGAAAAACAATATTTCGATGAAATGAATGAACTGTATTTATGGAAGTAGACCACGACAAAGCTATGGAGATACCAGAAGTACCAGAGTTTGAATTTCCTGAATTTTGAGCAAAAAGAATTGATTACGATTGTGCAATGTGAGACCAACTAAGACTCATCACAAACTCGCTCAACGCTGTAATAAAAAAAATCAATAACTTGTAATTTTATGTTCAAAGATGCTAAAGAATGACAAACAAACTTCTATCTCGATTGCTGACATACTTTCATTGAGCATCAAATGATGGAAGAAGCACTAGCAAGCTCTGAAATAGAATGAGCTAAAACTGATAAAACAATTTGTGAACTTATTAACCTCAATAAATAATATGACAACCACACCACAATTCTTTAGACAGGATATGAAATTATCACTAGATATATTCCTTTATCTCTGAATACAGTATGCAGTATCAAAAACTCCTTTCAAAAAAGAAGAACACATAGAAGTATTATTACAGAAAGTAGAAACCCAAATAGCTCAAGCAAGGAGAGAGTGAGCGGAAGAGATGAAGAAGAAGTGTTTGGAAGTGATACCAGAAAAAGTACTGTATGATGCAGAACTTTGATACCAAATACACGATGCCATAAATTCTTGACTGCGAATAGCTCGTAACTCCATCTCCTATTTATAATCAATAACAATATTATGACACTATCCTACAAAACACCTGAAGAACAATTATTTGAATATTTCATAAAGTCTATCAAAGGTGATGATTTATTTGACAAAAAAATGAATTGTTGAATACGACCAGATGATGAATGCTACGAGTCAAGAAAATTTAATGAAGAAAAAGCGAAGAAATTATTTCATGGAATAAAAACTTTCTATAACTCTTTATAATCCCCCTCTAACCTATGACTAGATTTCAACACACAAAAGAATACTGGAACAGTAAATGAAAAAGATGACTTATCACAGCTCTTTGTCAGATACCACTTATTATTCTATCCATACAGCTACTATATAACTATACTACTTCTATTGTCTGATTTATGGGATTGTGGTGAGTATTACAACTTGGCAGAATGTCTGAAAGAGAAAAACTTCGACCATCAAATAAGACACATTTCTCTATAAGAGTACAAGCACTCACATACGCATTTTGCTTTTGATGTATCTATTGAGCGTTGCAACTTTGATTATATCTTAATACCCTCTAAACTATGACTAAGAAAACAATCGAATACATACCAGAGACAACATTTATTATTTATCTTGCTTGTGCTGCTGTATTTTGTGTAGTGTTTATCCTAATAGGTCTACATATCACAATGCCTAAAGAAATGGAACTATTAGAAAGAGTATCACAATGTGAACGCAATGTAGATAGATTACTAAATAACCCCCTCTAACCTATGACTAAAAGACCCTTCCAAATAATTGATGAAATGAACCAAGAAGATATGAAAAATGGTACTAGACTAGTATCAATAAGTACTAGCTTCATATCCTGAAATCTTGTAAAACAATGAGCTAAAATTGAAATGTGAATAGACGCTCAATGATTTCACGACATAATGAACGACAAAGTAATTCCAATGCTTGTTCTTATAGACAGAGAAACCTATTTCAAAAATAAATAACTATGTCCACACTCCCCAAACTCGAAGAGAAGATATACTCTCTTGTGCCAGAACTCAAGGAACTTACATTTTGATGTGAGGTGAAAATAAAACTATATGGTAGGTGTAAATTTTGTTGAGAAGCGTACAAAAAGATTTTTTTCTACACAGAAGAAAATATAGTATTGTCGTTATCCCCTGTAGACTTGTTAGATAAGAAAAAGATTGAAATCATAGGTCACGAGATACACCCTCATCATTGGCTTCCTTTACTTGGAGGAGATTATTTAATAACAGGAGAATGATGGATATTCCCATATAGAAATTGAAAGATGATTAGGGAGAGAATACTGACAGTATACGACTTCAAAAAGTCTTTCAAAGACCAGAGTCCAGAGTTTCACGAGTGGCTACTTTCACAACTTCCTTAACCCTTTATTATTTATGCTCTCTACCGAAACACAAGCTCTGATATGGAGCAATGCTTTTACTCAAAATTATTGTATGCTTGCTAACAAAGCAAAGGCAACACAGGAACACGCTGACTTAATAAAAGAAAGTTGTTTGGATATAGCTGATTTTGTTCTGAAATCTACTCTTAATAAATTCAAAGATGCTTAAAATTCAGATCACCCAAGAGTTCTACAACGGACAACAAGTCCAGGATGCTCTCGAAACAATAGCAGTCCAAGTAAAACACTGACTCACTCGTGGCAGAAGCCCCGATTGGCATTTAACCTCTGATGAAGAATAATATGAAAACTCCTTTTACACACGACTGATTGATTGAGAGAGGGTTTTATGTTGCAAGATATGATAGAAGCGGTTACTTAAAAACTATTAAACAGGATGAGTATGCCTCAAGAGTAGTATCGTTATTTGTTAATGTAGTAGAACCATTTAATTCATCATTGAGAGTAGGTTTAGATTTCTTTGACTTGAAAGAAATAGTAATACCAATAAATAACATCACTACCCTAGAAGACCTTGATATATTTCTATCCTTTATTAAATAGCTATGTGAAAATCTCTCCACATGCTGATTGCTGAACAGCTCAAGAAACCACCTATGGCTTCTCAACCAAAAAAAGCACTTCACAATGAACTGAATAATGTCACCAATGTAAAACCATCCGAAAAAAAGGTAAAAGGCAGAAAACCAACCTGAGAGATGGCTTTGTTCAAAGAAATTGCTCTTGAACAGGAACAGGATGGATATGTTGTTGCAAAGCACATTGACGAAGTTACATGAGAGGAGTGTACTAAATTGATCCGAATGGAAGATCTCTGACTAGAAAACTTCTCACACGACCAGTCAAAGAAACATAGACCAGACTTGCGACTGGATAAGAATAATATTAAAATAGTCTCGCGCGCGTTTCATCACCATGAACACACAGGCAAAATCTGTCGAACCAAATTTCCTAATTAAATTTATGCTATCCTGCCTTTTCGTCAATTTACTCATTACTTTCTGTCCAACATACCGGATAGAGCCAGTCAATAAAGAGTTCCTAGATGTGTACAATATTTCTCGGTACTATACCCCCATCCCTGGACAAAAAAGCTACTATCTCAATCGTTCCTATGAAGAGGATTTGGCAATGAATACTTCCGGAGATCCATTTACTACTGCTGATGGATATGTACTCTCAGAAAAAGACACCCACAGAGTTGTTGCTTGTCCTCCTAATTTCAAAATGGGTACAAAGCTCTTTATTGAATGAATTGGGAATGTCGTTTGTCACGACAGAGGATGAGCTATTAAAAATAAGAGAATAGATTTGTGGGCTGGAATTGGTGACGAGGGTAAAAATAATATTTATCGTTATGCTCGTGAATATGCTTGACCTCATAGAGTATATCTTGTGAAATAAGAAGAATAATTTGCATAATCAAATACTTTCAATACAATAACTCTATGGAAAAAATACTTACAAATATTATACAGTCACTCATTGAGAAATATATTACAGAGAAATATATCAAGGAAATATGTAAAGAAGAGATACTCTCAAAAATAGATTTTCATCAAACACATAAATTGATAGCTGATTCGCAAAAAGAAGCAGTACAATCATTTTTATCAGTACAGAATCTCAATAGAGATGAGAAGATAAAATCTATTCTCTCAAACTTTCTGAAATATAATCTTTGGAATATAATTTCTAACTGAAAAACATTCAAAGAAATAAGAGAAATGGAAGATAAAGAAATCATTAAACTCATTTGAATCAAAAAAACTAAAAAGAAATAAAATGGAAAAAGCATTACAACTTATAGACATCCGAAGAAAACAAAAAATAAGCAATGCTCTTGTTTCAGAGAGAGCAAAGACTTGAAAGTATCAAAAAATGATACTGCCTGTTCCTACAAAGTACGACTACCAACGAAAGGAAGTGAGGCGATACCTTTTTTGATTCCGCATTGTCGATACCAAGATAAAGGAAAAGGACATCAAGAACATGGATCTATCTCTTTTGACGCCTTCCGAATGAGATTGAGATATTGTGATCGGTGGAAAACACTACAATTATCCTCCTAGAATAGTGAATCCATGCAAACTCAAATTGAGCGATACCAAATGAGATGTATTGCTACAATACTGCGATGGTGTCTATCATTATAAACTCCCGGAGTGATACAAGATTATTCCGTTTATTGAACCTACTAACAAAAAGTAATTATGGAAGATAATTCTCACTTCACTGGCTGAATAGTGGCAATAGTTCTCGGGATTATCCTAGTAGTAGTTCTTTATTTCTGACTTTTATAATATGAATGATATTCACGATCCATCCGACAAAAGTAAACCACAGGAAAACTATAATATTTTTCCGAAAAAAGACTGAGAAGTATTAGAAGTAATCATAGAAAAGAAAACAGCAGAGGTGTATGGCAGTGAAGATAATATTAACCTATAAAGATAATGTCCACCTACGATATAACTCCTGAGCTTCCTGTCATCCAAGAGATGGTAGATCTTCTCAATGCTGGGAAGATAGTCTATGTAGAAATGACTCGCAAGCATACTCCTGGAAATACGAGGAATGAACCAGTACATTTCCTATTTATCAATGTAGATGATTTAGCATCTGTTCGATGTCTTTCTGAATACAGAGACATAAAGATACTGTTTCCAGAGAAAATGCCACCAATAGATATAGAGAAGTTCGCTATGGATTACAATCACGACATACTATCAGGAAAAGCTATTGATCCAAGCAAATGACCTATATATACTAAATCATGATCAGCGATAATGTTCCAGATGGAGATAAATGAATTAACAAAAACAGCAGAACAAAACAATAATGCTAATTATAGATGGGGAAGGATATTTTGAATGAATACCTGAACAAACAAATTTGTTCAAGAGAATACAATACAAAGATGTGATGATGATTTTTTTGTTTTCCATGTAAAAGATGGAATATGGTACTGAACAATATTTATCTACTGACAGAAGAAGCAAGAAATGTTTACTAACGGACAAGCTCTTTCTGATTGGATAATTAACAACTTCTTTTATATCTAATCTATGGCAATAAAGAAAACATCCAAGAAACAAGAAGTGAAAAAAAGGAAGTGATTCAAAGTACCTTCTCCTCCAGAGGGAAGTATTCCTATGACAGATGAAGAGGTAGAAAAAAAATGAGAAGAAGTACACTTGCAAGCTAAACAGGAACTATTCTGCCAACTCTACACCAGCAAAGAGTTTTTCGGTAATTGAGTGCAGTCCTACATTGAGGCATACGATCCAGATACATCAAAACCAAATTGGTACAAAACCGCTTGTGCATCAGCTTCACAAATATTAAGCAATATTAAGGTTTGCAATAGGATAAACGAAATGCTTGAGTCTGAGGGGCTAAACGACCAATTTATCGACAAGCAACTTCTATTCCTCGCGACTCAACACGATGACAAAGGTGCAAAGATTGCTGCTATCCGTGAGTATAATAAGCTCAAACAGCGTATTACTGATAAATTGGATGTCACCACAAAAGGAGATGCAATATGAACTTGGTCTGAAATAGTGGCTCATAGGAAATAAATTGTGGTAAACATACCAGAAAAATCACAATAAGTGTTGCAAAAGTATATATTTCACTACAATGGATATATGGAACTAGAACTCTACAAGTCTGCACAAGAAATAGAATTTTACTGAATATGCCATAGGAACTCTGTACCACGATGGGTAAAGGATGGTAGAATAATAAAAGTATATTCTCGCTATCGCTACAAGTCGTGACCGAGATTTTTGTGATATGCTCTCCGATCTGAATTATTAAATATTTAATATGAAGAAAATAAAGAAAGTGAAAATGCGATGTGTGAAATGTAGACAGAATAAAACACTTGATAAATTTGATTTTGACTATGAATATAAAAATGAAATATGTATGAAATGTAAATGAATAGATGAAGATGAATTTAATGCAGCTTTAATTGAGAAAAAGATAATAGTAAAATCACCCGAAATAAAGGAAAAGAAAAAGAAATGATACCCAGTAGTATTCCAAAAGATTTCAAAAATGTTACTCAAAGTTGCGAGAAAAGAATTTGGATGTGTAAAGTGTGGTTCAAAAGAATTTCTTCAAGTTCATCACGAGGATAAGAATATCCAAAATAACGCTTTATATAATTTATCAGTTCTATGCTTTTACTGTCATTCCCAATACCATAAACACATGCAGTGAAAAAATCCCCCTAAATGGCTTAAGTAATATGTCAAAATTCACCCAACAAAGGATAGACGATTGCAAAGAAAAAGTTCGTCACGATAAAAAATGAGCTTTGACTGCAAAAAACTTTTGGAAAAAGAAACATTGAGTTATACTCGGCATATATCATTGTCCCATCTGTAACCATTGGCATCTCACACATCAAAAATAAGTATGACAAAACCTGTCTTCGACTCCGAAACAATGGCTTTACTCGCTGATCCTGTCTGGAGACTCAACAATCTCTATTCAATAGCCGATAAGAACCAAGAGATAATCCCTTTCGTGATGAATGTCGCTCAGAGAGACTTCCAAAAGAATGCACACTGACGAGATATAATCCTCAAGTCCCGACAATGGTGATTCACTACTTATTGTGTGGTACTTGGTTTCGACACAATGACAACTCGCCCGAACACGAACTGTCTCTTTATCGCCCACAAGAAGGATGAAGCCGATGCCATCCTAAAAAACAAAGTCCCAGTGTTGTGGAATAACTATCGAGTCAAGGATAAGTTATACTACGAAGTTCAAACAGACCAAGCGTGAGAGTTCCGAATATGATTCAGTCCGAACGATCCGTCAATCAACTCGTTCATAAAAACAAGTCTATCGTGAGTCTCAGGAACGTATCACTATATGCATGTCTCAGAGTTCGCCCTTATAGAGAGAATGCGAAAAGGTGCAAGTGATGAGATTATCCGATGATTTGCTGCCGTACCTCCTGATGGAAAAATAATTATTGAGAGTACAGCGCGATGAGCGTATGGAACATATCACGAGATGTTCATGCAAGCATGGGAAAGAACTCAAAGCTGATTACCTCTTGGGCCGACAGAATGGAAAGGACATTTTTATAATTGGTTTCTCGATCCAGAGGTACAGCATGTACAGTATATTATCCCGGTGAACAAAATGAAAGAAGCTGAGTTTTTCCGACAAACTCAAATGGACTACAAGCTGAACGATAAGCAAATAAACTGGTTCTATAATAAGTATTTACAACTCAAGAGCGATAAGAATATCCTCCTTTCGGAATATCCTCGCTCTATTTCTGATGCGTTTCGTGCCAGTAGTAACGCATATTTCAATCAAGAACTCCTGGACTTACAACCTACCAGACCTCCGATTGCTGTTCAGGGATGATGGAAAGCGTATGCAATCTATGATAAAACACACAAGTATTGTCTTGGCGCAGATCCTGCCGGTGGAAAAGGTGGAGACAATGCCACAATCGTAATAATTGATGTCACTGCTCGCTCGGTATGCGCTGAGTATTGCAATGCTTTTACAACTCCAGCACAGCTCGCGGATGAAATAAATAAAGTAGGTGGAAAATATGGGTATTGTCTCGCTGGTGTGGAACGAAATAATCACGGCCATGCAGTTCTGGAACGCCTCAAGAGTCTCAATTATCCGAATATCTATGCACAGCTCAATCGGAATGAGATGGATGACAAGGAAACAAAAGAACTCGGATTCCTCACCACAAGAACATCAAAACCTATTATCCTCTCGAACCTCTCACAAGCTCTCAATGATTTCTCTCTCTTGGTAGTATCGGAGACAATAAAAGCAGAATTATCCGTATTTCCTCGTGATGCGTCTGATATGGTCGATGGAGATGAGGAAGTCTGACATTTCGATAGAGTTATGGCACTCGCGATTGCCTGGGAGGTAAGAAAATATCTTCCGAGCGATTCAATTTTGGTGACTTCATAAAAAAATATTTGTATTCCCCTTTTTCTGATTATACTGTAATAAAATAAAACTATGACAAAAATCTATTGGGAGTCGTTACCTCCAGAACAGAAGCAGTATTATATGGATTTGACGACAAGATTGCAGAAAATGAGGGATCAACGAGAACTTCCATACAAAGAATTTGACAACCTTACCTACACCCAAAGATACGACACCAACCGGGAGGCACACCTTGCTTTCACAAATAAATCCGTACTTGTAAATAAAGAAAATACTGGGGACTCAATCACATCTCAGTACGAAATGACAACCGGTGCTGTTCGTTCCAAAGACAAAGCTGTATCCTCACATCTTCTCTCGTTCAAATTTGAGGCAAATATTACTGCATACGACACAGATAATCGTGTCGTTTCTGAATTATGAGAGAATGTAGAAGACCTTGTAAATCGTTCAAGTGATATTGAGTGATGGGAAGAGAAGCGAAGAGATATTTATGATGAATTTGTCGCACAAGGGAATGTCTTTGTCCGAGAAGTATATGAAAAAATACCAACTGTTATTCGTGACAATGGAAAATGGAAGATAGGTGATCCAATAGATAAATTTGTACCCGACTCAAATAAAATTGTACAGTTCAATAATGTATCCGTGAGTCAGCTTATTACTGGTAAGAATGTCTATCTCTCAAACATCCGAGAGCGAAACATCCAAAAACAGCCAGAAGTTATTACCTATGAAGAAATGGGATGGTCTGAGGCAGAGAAACGCTACTCGAAATGGGATAGATGGAATTTTGTAGAAGCTACCAAAGGCAAGAAGCCATACGACCAAATAGAATCTATCGTAAATACAACTCAAAATGGTGCTTCTGTCACCACTTCATCAATCGGAATATGGGGTTCTGATAGTAATTTCTGGAATCTCAGAAAGCCAGAGGACTCCGTAGGTGTTTGCCATGTCTATAATAACGTAGAGAAGACATACATGATTCTCATAAACGGAATAATGATGCTCCCTATTGGGTACTCGATGTATGAAGTTTCTCCTGGATGACTTTTACCTATCGTGAAAGGTGATGCAGAAGTCATTCCGAATTTTGCCTACTGTAAAGGTCAGCCGGACAACACTGCTGTCGATGGGAAGATGATTGATATGATGTATAATGCTATTTGCACGAAAGCATCTCAGTCGGCCAAACCTACCATGAGTAACAACAGCGGAAAACAAATACCACGATGACTCCTTTTCTCTGGTCGATTGGTACAATGAGTTCGCGCTGCACAATTTGAACCACTCCTACCTGTGGAAAGTCGAACAATTCAGAACACGGACTCTGAGTTTATGCAACTCGTCAAGAATATAATGTCTGAAAAGACTGTCGATGATGCTTTCTCTGGTGATGCTGTCGATTCTGAGACTGCCACAGAGTTCCTAGAGAGGAAAAAGAACACAATCATACGATTATTTTGAATGATTGAATGACTTGCCGACTTCGAGAAACAAAGAATCCGATTGCGTATCTATTCGATATTTTCAAAGTGGACTATTCCCGAGGAAGTTACTGCATACGAAGAAGTTCAAGAAGTTATTGATGGAATTACCCAAGTTATCACTAAACCAACCAAGAAAAAGAAATACCGCAAGGAATTTGTACCAACTCAGTTTAAAGCAAATGGAAAAGATGGATTCCGTGATATACGATTTCATGGACCTGATGAACAAATACCAAATGGGTATGATCTGGCAAAAGAAGAAGACTGACTGACTGAAACACTCGGAAAGCAAGTCAGAATTACATATCTCTCGGCTGCTCACCTTTCAAAACTATTTGAATGGAATTGGAAGATTGATGTCATTCAGAAGCTCGAAGAGGATAGTAAGCTCGAGAAGATTGCTTATCTCAATAATAAGATGCTTATTCAGAACCTCTTCTGACCTGGAGTTCTCAATAAGGAATACACATTACAAAAATACGCAAGCATGGATGGCGAAGATCCGGACCGCGCGTACAATACTCAAGAAACACCTGCAAATCCTGGCGCTCCTGGAGAAATTCCTCCAAAAGTTCCTGGAAGTCCACCACCGATGAAAAATCCTATTGATAGTATTCCTCCTCTCGCATAACTATGAAAAAACCCTATAAGTTTGAGTTTTCAAAGACTTCTTTTGATGAGTTGCCTAAAGAAGAACAGCTCGCAATAGAGACTCTTTGTTCATTGATTGCTCATAATAGCTCTTTTGAGTTATTATTCTCGTTCCTCATAAACGAACACATATCCGAATGTATTCTCGAAGATATAGAACACATAAAAAACTGAATAGAGGTTGATAAAAGTAAACAAATAGTTTGATTTCAAAAAATAGTGTCTATAATGGAGTTCATACAATCAACCGCAAGTCTACAAAAAGAAGTAGCAAATTTTGAAAAAGAGCATAAATAGTTCTATTTTTAACCCCACCCTTTATGAAGGATTTGGATGAAGCCCTGCGAAAGATTGCAGAACTTGAGACTGCAAATGTGGAACTTACCACAAAGCTCGCAAAAGAGTCTGCGGATAAGCAAGATGCTCTCAGTAATTTTGAGAAGTATCGAAAAGGTCATAGTGTTCCCAATGAAGACTATGAAGCAGCTACGAAAGAACGTGATACTTATAAGTCCGAATTTGACACTTATAAGACATCCACAGAGAAACAGAACGCTGAAAGGCGTACAAAGTTTATGGATGACAAGCGCAAAGAATTTAGTAAAGGTGATCCTAAAATTGCTGCGGCTATTGACGCTGAGTATGCAATCCTCAATCTACCAGATGGAACAGAGGAAGAAATACAGGCACGAATGGAAAAAGCTCGCGCAATCGTTCAAGGTTCTGGTTCTGCCCCAAGTATCCATGATGCCGCAGGTGGAAACTCTCCTGCCGGTGATAAAGGTGGAAACCCTGATGCTCCACTAAGTGCAGATGCTCAAGGTTTACTATGAGAATGGAGAAACTCGAATAATCGAGGTATTCCTACTGCTGCTCCAACAACTCCTACTGTTTAATTTTTTTAATTTCTTTTTATGGTACACCACAAAACGCTTGAGAAACAAGCACGAGAAGCGGCTGCTGCTAAAGCTGCTCAAGAAGCGGCTGAATGAGTAACTCCAAATACCGAAAACACTGAGTTACCTCCAGATACTTGATTCACACCTGCTCAATCAATGGATGCTGTTTTTTGAGATCCTGGTGAAGCTCCTGTCGAGCAAAAAATGATTTCTCTCCCAGAAGCTGAATGGAAGAAATTCCTCACAGAACATAATCAAATGCTTTCTGAGATGAACCAAGGAAAAGTAATTGATCCGCACGAAACAGTAAAACGAAAGCGAACACTCAGAATTGCTTTCTATACGGACATTGAAAACGAAACCTACATCGTCAAAGACCTTGTAGAGCAAACAAAAATCAATGGAAGCAAATTTACTACCTGGAATAAGGGTATTGATGAGGAAACAAAGCAACCTATTACATGGATTCAGCCGGTTCTCCAACATCTGGAAACAAATGTTGTCTCTACTCCAATTATCAAGTATGCTGATTTTATGGACTTGATTTCTACTATTCCTCTCGAAGTAAAAGACGAGAAAGCAGTACAAGTCGATACGACAGGTATTGAAGAGTTCGTGAATGTCACAGACTACCAAGACACTGCAAACGGAAGACTCAATGCAGTCAATACAGGTGTCAAAGTCCGTGCAAGTGTCATAGCCATTGTCAAAACCTACACAGTCGAATATAAGGAACAAGATTTCCAGATTTCAGATCGCGTAGTCAATATTCTTTAATCCTTTTTTTATGCCAGAAGCACCAGAAACAGTTGTATCCGAGGAAGAAGCAGCAAAAGAAGCTGTATTCAATGAACGTGGTAACAGGGCAGTAAAGGCGCTCAAGTTCTATGCTGAACTTATCCTATCACTCCCGGATGATGTCATGCCACTCGATGACAAAAGGTTGGATGAACTTCTTGAGCCACGTTCTCAGGAACTCTTCGATAAAATCCGAGATGCTGGTCTTACTATGGATGAATGTTCCATCGGATTCAATCAGATACAGCAAATCATCATAGCAAATAGTGCCAAGCGAATTGAAAACTTCCTCAAAATTGTTGTCCAAACAATCAATGAGAAGTATTTCGGTTATATGGAACCTATCAAGGAAATGCCTGTTGGAGAACTTACTCTTTTGGCTCAAAAAACAAAAGAGACTCCAGAAACAGAAACAACTCCAGAATAAATTCACAAATATCAAGAGGAATGCGAAAAAAAATTTGCATTCCTTTTTTTATTGCATATTATATTCACAGTCCGAGAGAACTTAATACTCTCAATCCTGTTGGCGCTCGCCTTACAAAGCAAAATAGGATCAAACTGTTCCAACTCTCGCTTGTCTTTGCGTTATAGAGACACTCCATACACGCTTGTCACGTTTATCTGACCTACATGGATAGAACCACATCTCGGTACTATCTTTTTTTTCGTAAAAAATATACCTCTGGTTCTATTTTCTATTTCTTTCACTTTTTTTTTATGGCTGCTACTTTTACTGCTCGAAAATCAGGAAAGCACAACATCTCTGCTGACTACCTCAAAAAGGCAAGTACGGCTATTGCTGTTGGTGATGTTCTGACAATCGAGTCTGCTACCGGGCATTTAATCCCAGCTACTGCTTCAACAACTAATATCAAGGGTATCGCTATCCAAAAAGTTGCTTCAACAGACTCAGATTATGCCACAGCACGGAATACCTTCGTTGATATTCCACTCCCAGGCGACCTCTTCGTGATGGCTTGTAACACTACTATTACGCAAGCTATGGTAGGTGACTTCTTCGATCTTGCTGATTCGCAAGTCGTAGATAATTCAGATACTCTCGGAGCAGTCGATGTTGTAGAGCTTGTATCTATTGTACAACCTACTTACACTTCTGCGACGAGTCCTTCTCTCGGTGTATTCCGATTCAACCCATTGGTACTTCTTCAGACCTCTGCTACTTAATAACCCTTTCTTTTTATGTGATATATTGCTACAACAAACGCAACCACAAATCTGAGTACAATTTCTCTACCAGATTTTACAAGTGTTGCCAACATCATGTACACTGAACAAGCACAGCATGTCGAACCACAAGCTCGTAAACTGTTCCGTTACATCTCAATGGCAGGTTCGGGGGCTACCGAAAAGCTCATCCAAGAATACGACACACAAACTTTTGCGTCTTTCAAGGCAGAAGGTGCGAACGTATCAAAAGCTCAAGCTGGTACAGGTTACTCTCTTCTTATTTCTCTCAAGCGTTATGGTATTGAGATTGATGTAACAGAAGAGCAGAGATTGTACAACAACAAGGAAAAAGTATTTGCAAACATTACTTCCCTTGCAACTTTCTGACCTGAACGTCTTGAACTTGACCTCACTCACCGATTTACTTTCGCTGGTGATTCTTCTTACGTCAATCGTGATGGACAGACTGTTTCCCTTTTATGTGGAGATGGTGTTGCTCTCGCTTCTGCTTCTCACCTTACAGCGTTCTCTCCTGCTGGTTATTCTACTATTATCACTGGTTCTCCAGTGTTCTCAGAAGCTAACCTTGCTGTTGCTGAACTCGTAGGTGCGACAAATACTGTATCTAACTTTGGAGACAAAAGACGTGCTATGTACAATACTCTTATTTGTGCTGATTACGCTTCTGTCTACAATCTGATGCGACAGGTCATCCAGTCTAACGCTCAAATCTCTGCTCCAAATGCTGAGGTATTGAATGTGTACAAAGCTAAGTATGACATCGTGAAGCTTCCTTACCTCGCGACTACTGCTACTGGTGCTTATAATTCTGCAAAAAAGAATTACTGGGGACTCGTTGCTGCTGGTGTGTGGAATGGTTACCTTCTGATGTGGGAAGAGGCGCACATGATTTCTCCTGCTCCAGGAAATAACATGGTCGACTCTCACGCTGATGTATGGACTTACGGTACTCGTATTGGATACGGTATCGGTGTTGTCTCTGCTCAAGGTGTCCTCATGTCTCTTAACGCAAGTTAGTTTACAGCTCCCCTCGGTTTCGGGGGGAGTTATTAAACTAATTTCTTATGATTACTTACCCACAATTACAGGCATCACTAGGAGGAAAATCAGGAGCAAGGAAACTGACGAATATTACAAATCTTACGTCAGTGATCCAAGAATGTCTCAATGAAATGATGCGGAATGTTACTTTGCCTTCTGCAATACGTAAACAACCTCTTCTCGCACCTTTCCAAGAGCAACCATATCTTCGATTGCTTCCTGCCGACATAGATGTGAACGGATTTATTGATGCTTACAAGCGCGAATACAATAATTATCTTCCTCGAATCCGATCTGGTGTCGGTTCAAGTGAATTTATGCGAAAATTTGGACAAGGACTGATTGGAATTGAACATATAGAAGGAAACCAATACATAAACCTGCGTGATAGCGACTACAACACAGTCTATACACTTGATAACTGTGAAGATGCTACCAATGGTGATTGGGTGGCTATCGGAAGTACCACAGGAATTACTTTTGACACTACAAATCGGCTCGTTGGAAATGCGTCTGTCTCTTTTACTACTCCTGCCACAACTGCTGATTTTGGTATCTCTAAGGGCAATTTCCAAGATATTGCTACCTTTACTGACCGAAAATACATCACTATGCAGGTATATTTCCCTCAGTACATTACCGGGGTAAAAATCCGATACGGAACGAACAGCAACAATTACTATGAAGTGAGCGCGACAACTGACATAAATGGAAAACGCTTCACGACAGGGTGGAATACAGTTGCTTTTGACCTTTCAACTAAAACTACTACCGGGGTAATAGGGAATGACAATATTACCTACTTTGCCTACATTATTTCTGACGACATCACGACTGTTCCGGCTGATAATTTCCGTATAGACTCTATTTATCTGACTGATTCATATATTTACGACCTCAAATACTACTCCAATAGTGTTGTTGTGGATCAATGGGGTACTCGAAGACTCAATAACCTGATTGCTTCTGATACTGATATTCTCCTCCTTGATAGGGCTGAATTACAACTCTTTTTGATGCAATTTTCTGTCACGACCTCGATAGATTTCCGTGTCGATAATGGTGGAAGTGAATGGAATGCCTACCAACCAAAACTTCTCAAGGCGTATGACACGTTTAATATGGAATATCCGTCTCAAAAGATAATTTTTAGCTCTGAATATTAAATGATTGAAAAATTTCACATCCAACTCATGCCACAAGGTTATCAATCAAAGATTGCCGATGATATTGCTGGGAATCTTCTCTCAAATTCTTATCTCGCTCCTGGTACTCAGAATGTCTTGATAGGTGACGATGGATGTGTGCAGTCTCGAAAGGGTTATGAACTCCTCGGACAAGCTGGAGGATATGGTAGTGTGGTATGGTCTGATACCTGGAGAACTTGAACGAATCAGGAACGAGCAATGAGGACTATATTCGACACTTTTCAGGTCTATTACAACGGACAATGGAGAGATGTGAAAAGCTGATTTGGGAACAACACCAATTTCTGTGGTAATTCTTGGTTCGACAAGACTGAAAGTATGAGTAAATATATTTTCGTCAATGGAACTACTAAAATATACTCTTGGCAGGGTGGAATTGCTGAGGTTGCTTCGCGCGTGTCCGGATCTTCTCTCAAGAAAACCAATGGAGCAACCCCAACATTAAAACAAATATTGATACCCGCTGGATGAGCTTCTATTTCTTGGGGATACCCAACAGTTGCACAAAATGAAGTTACTATCAACGCCATTAAGTGACAAGATGTTCCACATAATTTTTGGGATGAATTTTAGGGCAGGTGATACTATTGATATTACTATTGCTGCCATAGCAGGGACATATACTATTGCTTCTGTGGATCGTGATAATAATGAAATACTTATTACTGGCTCATTTCCAAGTGTTGGTACTTCATCAACTGTGTGAGAGGGAATAATTGGGACAGTCAATGCTTATTGACCTATTTCAAAAACTTTTGCTCAAGAACGATTTCACACTCAGAATAACCTTCGTTTTGTGATGATGTGAGTTGTCTACACCTACACAGGTGGTTTTAATAGCGATACTCTCACTGGAATTACTCCTACTCTTCCAGCAGTAATACCCGATGGTACGATTATTTACTCCGATATTATTGAGACAACTCCTACCGGGAACGATTATCCAACCGGGGCTACTCCTGACATACTTTCAGTAGCGAAAAACCAAGCTTATATAGCACAATCAACTCGAAACTGGGTATGGCTGAGTAAACAGGATGATTATACTTCATACACCTATACAACTCCTCTCCGTATCTTTGGTGAATGAGGAGGAGTGCGACTAGATAATAATATCCGTGCTATCGTTACCAATCAAGAGGGAACTGTCGAAGTTTCGGCAGAGGATGTCTGGTATCCTATCACGCTCGTATCTGTCACTACCTCTGGTATTCCTGGGGAAGAAGTTCGTGTATGAGTACCAAAATCTGGTGCATGAATCGGTGCAAATAATCAATTCTCTGTTGCGAATACCCGTAATGGTATTATTTTCCTTTCCAATGAACCAACTCTCGAATATCTCGTAAATACACTCCAGACTATTGCAACTCCTCTCAGTGATCCAATTAAAACAGACTTTCAGAACTGGAATATGGATGGTGTAAAATGTCTCTACTGGAAAAGCTACCTTTGGGTACTTATTCCACAGGAGTCTATACTTATAGGGTATGATTTGATACGGAATTTTTGGCAACCTCCTCAAATTATTGCCGGGAATACTCTCTCGATTATTGAAGGATGGCTTGTGGTACACTCTTCTTCACAAAATGAATCATACAGAATGTTTGTTGGTACAAATGACAACGGAAATCCTTTTATACAACGATCCGTCTATACCTATCGTGAAGGATCTTCTCGTGCTGAATACCAAGTATCTGGTGGTTATTTTGTAGAAGCAAAAGTCACTGCTCAGACTGATGAAATTCGTTTTGTATGCCAGACAGGATATAAATGATCTGTTGATAAATTCGAGTATACTTTTGGTAGTCAAGATTGAAATCCTTATGTAGATACACCTCTGAATACTCCATGATTCGGATGAGTTGGTTTTGGAGAACGACCTTTTGGCTCGTTTTTTACCACCGATGATGAAGTACAATATCGCAAGGTGAGAAGAATATTTCCTATCACAAAAAATAGTGAATTTTTTGAAATGCAAGTATACTTCGAGTGTGATAAGCTCGATGCTCAATTTAAGATAGTTTCTCACGGTGAACAAATGCTCCCATCTGGATCACACAACTCCGAACTTATAAAAATTTAACCTTTATTTTATGGCACGCTCAACCCAAGCTCTCACAGCAACACTCAAATCTCCCATCACAAACTCCGATACAGAAATACTCGTATCATGACTCAATGATATTTACGGACAACAGATCCGTTTTGTAGGCGATATAATGTACGGAACTCTTGAGCCACAATCCTCAAATTACCAAGAGATTATATGATTCACAGGTATTGTACCTGTTGATGCTTTTACTTCTCGACTTACTGGATGTATCCGATGACTCAAAGCACAACCTGATGTCGGAACAATGGATTTAGGTGCTGATGCTGGTCTCGCTCGTTCTCACGGATGATGAATTGACTTTATCCTATCAAACAATCCACAATTTTACGATGGATTGGCAACTCGTGATGAAGATGAAACGATTTCCGGAGACTGGGATTTTACAGGTCACCCTACCACTACTGCACCTGTTGATGGTACAGGAATAGCAAATAAGGATTTTGTTGAAAATATCGCTCTCGCTGGTGCGCCTGATTCTGCTCCAACAATAAAAGGAGTTGCTCGTCTCACTGAATCTCCAAATGTCTCACTTGGAACAGTTACAGTTACGATTGCATGACCTGCGGTATTCTCACTTACCTCTCACGGACTTACAGTCAATGATTCAGTACAATTCACAACTGATGGTGCTTTGCCTACTGGGTTATCACTCCTGACGAATTACTATGTTATTTCTACCGGTCTTACAAGTGGACAATTTCAAGTCTCTACAACTCTCTGAGGTGCTGCGGTAGCAACGAGTGGAACACAAAGCGGAACTCATACGGCTATCAAGACGACTCCTATTGCAGTTGGAACAAATGATGCTTTCCGAATTTTAACACAAAACGAAAAAAACGCTGCTAAAGGAACTTCCTGAACACCAAGTGATACGAATAGATTTGTAACAGACCAAGATACATGAACAAGTTGAGCGAATAAGGTTCTTAGACTTGATGGAACTGGTAAGTTACCAGCTTTAAATGGATCACAACTTACATGAGTTGGTAATTCAACCATAACAGCAACGGCCTCTTGAAATATAGCACAAATGGACTCAGTATATGTAACTGCTGCAAATACAGTAAAATCTGTATATCCAAGCGCTATGGGTACTGGTGCATCTATATCAACAGCTGCATCACATAATTCGGCTACAAAATCACTTCCTCTTTCAACAAATGGGACATTCTTACACATTTCTTGATGAACATCAATAACATCAAGACTACTCTATGCACAAGTTAGAACAATAAATGCTGGAGAAACTGATTTTACAAATGGTTCTGAGGCAACTGTATACTGAACAGGAAATGGAACTCGTGCTTTTGATGTTTGTTCAATTGGAACAGATAAATTCCTATTTATATGGCAATCTGATACTGCTGCTGCTGCGGCTGGTATAAAAGCAGTAGTATGCACCGTGTCTTGAACGACTATCACTGTTTGAACACCTGTAACTATTGAAACAACAGGTACTCTGGCAAGCATCCCTACTTGTTGTAAACTCGATACAGATAAAGCTCTCCTCACCTATTACAAAGACAGTGATACAAATATATATACTCAGGTTATAACTGTCTCAACTACGACTATTTCTACAAATACGCCTGTTCAAGTCAAAGCAACTACCAGTGATGTTAGGTGTTGGTCTACTCAACTTGGTACTGATAGTGCGGCAGTATTCTATAATTCTGGATGAGATGTAACAAAGTTATACTGAGTAACTGTTTCTGTTTCCGGAACAGTACCAACTGTAAATTCTGAAAACACTATTGTTACTATTGGTGGATGATCGGATCAAAGCGTAACAGTTAGAACAATATCGTCTACGAAGCTTCTTTTAATTTATTCAGAGGCAGCCGCAACAAATGATAAATGCGCTCACGTTGCTATATCTGGATCTACAATGACTCTTAGCTCTACAATAAACCTGAACTCCACAAAGGCAACCTTATACTGCTGAATGGTTATAATTGGGACAAAGTATGCAATAGTAGCAGACCAGAAAGCCGCTTCATATACTCTTTTCTTGCTCGATATTACCTGAACAGCACCAGTAAGTCTTTCGTCTCAAGACCTTTCAGTTACATCACATTCTACTGATATAGGTTATTCAATAGTAAAAATTTCACCTTGGACATACGTTGCAGAAAGCGGTGGTTCTGCAATATTTGATGGAGACTACATTGTGAAACTTACACCACAGTCAAACAGGATAGGTATAGCTGAATCAGCAATTTCAGATACCGCATCTGGACTTATAAAGCTTAGATACCAACTTGCAACACTTTCTGGTCTTACTGCTGGAAGTACATATTATGTAGACGATACTGCACAACCAACAACAAAGACATCCATGACCGCTCCTACACTCGGTATAGCAATAAGTACAACATCAATACTTACTCAATAATCTCCTCTTATGGCAATGCAACTAAAAAAATGAGTCACATACAACAAGGACACCAATACTGTTTGAATTGATAGAACTGTTGCCGATGTAGGCACAAAGACAGTAGAGTCAGTTATTGATTCCAATAAATTTAATGTCGATGTTACTCAACAGACAAACAAGATGGACACATCAACCGGTAAACCACAGACAATAACTACTTCTACCTGAATACGAAATGAATTTGATAAAAATAGTGCTGAACTGAATAAGATTTCTCCGACTGTCACAAATACCACCACAAATTCTGACGGATCGGTCACAACGACATATAGCGATGGTACTTCTAAAACAGTTGCAAGCCCAAATACTCCGGTAGCCAATTCTCCAGAACCAACACAGCCAGTCAATCCAAACGAAACAGAGACGGAAAGAAGTCTCCGTCTTATCAATGAGAAGCGCGCTCAAGAATTGGCAGAACAAGATAGGATAAAGGCAGAATCCAACGCAGCATACGAGAAACTCAAAGCTGATTCAGACGAACAGCAAAAAACTCTTCTTGATTCGATAAATAAGCAATACAATGCGATACGAGACTCAATGGTAGATAGTAACAATCGCGCGAACGCACAGCAAAATCAACTCCAGTACCTCGTCAATGGTTTCCAATACACTCCTGGACAATCGAATGGTTCTGTACAGGCGGTGGAGAATTATGGTATCCAGCAACTCCAAAAGATTCAGGATCAACGCGCTGCGGTACTTTTACAGGCACAGCAAGCAAAAACCGACAAGGATTATGAGGCCCTGAGTAAACATATGCAGGACCTCGCGAATCTCTCTAAGGACAGACTTACTACGCTCAATGAAATGGCAAAAGGCGCTCAGGACATCAAGGCAAGTATGGATACAGTGGCGAATATGACAGAAAACCAGACTCAAATGATGAATGGCATGTTGGCTTCCTACGGAACTCAGATTGCAGATATTCCAGATGATAAAAAAGAATCTTGGTACGAAGAAAAAGCAAAAGAAATAAGCAAATCAACAGGTGCAACTATTACTGCGGCCTATGTAAAATCTCAGATGGGGCTTTATACAGATCAGGCGAAGAAAGAGAAACTTGTTCCAGATGCAGCACAATCATCAATGTTTGGATACTATGTCAATAAAAAATGAGAACCTATCCTAACAGCCGATGGTAAACAAATACACTACTCCCCAGATGATAAAGTTACTACCGACACAACTATGGGTACTATGACAATCATAGGTCATGATGTCTATGGAAATATCACAACAAAAACAATCAGTCTTCCTGGTTATGAGAACACAGGTGGCTCATATTCCTCTTCTGGTGGTAGTTCGTATACTCCAAAGACATCTTTCGAGAGTGATTCTCTTAAACAGAGTGTTCCAGTTACTACAACCGCCAACGGTATACGAATCGAGGTAAATAACTGAGACAAAACAGGACAATGTGGCGCTTTCGTCAATGATTTTATGGACTGAACTCCTGGATGGACTCATGTCACAAATTCTTGGGAAAGTAAATTAGCAATGAGAAATTCTAGCACTCCAATTGTAGGCGGAGCGGTAATGTGGAATCCAGGAGGAAAATATTCAGCAAACGGACATATCGGAATTATCGAGTCGGTCAATGCAGATGGTTCTTTTGATATTGTAGACTCGAATTATACAGGAAATGAAACTGCAAGTCATAGAACTATACAGGTAGGAAGTCCAGAATACAAACTGATTATGACAAATGGATGATTCTTTGATCCAACAAAAGTACCAGGGAAAAGCACAAGTATTGCATGACTCTCTCCTGCACAGCTCACACAGCTCGATAATATGGATGGTGATTACTATACCGCAGCAGGTAAGGCAACTCTCAGAAATGCTAAAATATCAGATGCTCAATTGAATGCCTACCTTTCAGATAAAGCAAATCAGTCAAGCGATCCTCAAAGAGCTGAAAAAATGATGACAGCTCTTATGAATGTACAAGGTGATATAACAAAACTTCCAAAGACTCGTGGAGATGCTGGAACTTTCTCTTTCAGAGAGGTAAATGATTTCTTTGCAAGTAGATGACAGGATGTCTCTACTCTCAAACCTGCTATGATTACTCTCGGTAAAATGGCTGGAGGTACTGGTATTACTGCTATGGATCACCTAGGAATGCTTTCAAGATTTGTAAATAATACCGCAACCGGATTCACAACCAGCGATACAGCCCTCAAAAATCAAATTGAACAATGGGCTGGTGCAACAGATATTACCAATGCTGATGAAATGGCAAAACTCGCTGCTCAAGAAATTGGTAAGGCCTATGGAGCTGGAACAGGATGAGAAAAAGAAGCTCTCCTTGACTCACTCAATAATGGAACACAATCTCAGAAGCTCTCTGCGATCAAAACAGCCGCTGAGGCACTTATGGATCAATATATAAATGCAAATAGCGCTTACTATGATGTTACTGGGAAAGATTATCCTGAGTTTACAAAACTGAAAGAAAAATATAATAAAGTATGATGAGGTACAAGTAGCACGACAGCTCCTACAACAAGTAAAAGAGACTTTTCATCAATCTAAAATATGGCTAAACCCTCTCCTAAACCAAAACCGATAACACAAAATCCTGATGGGAGTCTTTCTCTCAACACTTTTTTAGGGGAAACACAAAAAATTCCTGAGCAGAACATGAGTCCGACTCCTATTCAGAACATGAGTCCGACAAAAACAAAGACAAAAACACCTCCAATTTCAAGTGTATGAACTCCTGGAATATCACCAATATTCCCCTGGATTCCAAACTCTGAAACGATTACTTTCACACCTGATACTGCAAAAAAAATACAAGAAAGAGATAATAAATTGCAAGAAATTCCTGATTCACTCGGGTTATTACAACCAGATGAAGACAGCTACCACGTCAAAGCGCTCGATTCACATTTTCAAACCCTAAAACAAGCTGGACAACTTGAATTGAACGACACACAAAAGTCTTATATTCAAAGATTTAAGGCAAAATACCCTGAGTATGAACCTGTCGATGATACTATTCTCTATGCAAAAGTTATTCAGGCCGATCCAAAAACAATGGCAAAGTATGGAAACATACAGGACCAGAGACCTCTTCTAGTAAAAATAGCAGAAGATGGATGAAAAGTCATTTCTGATACCTACAATCAATATGCGCCAAAGGTAATTGCAGAGCAAAATGATAGAAATCCTATTCGTTCAATGAGAGATATGTGAGCATGAATACTCCATGCTACCGCATGAGTTCTCAATGAAACCATCTATAACACAGCGCAGTCTATAAGTCCTGGGGCGCTTCAAAAATGATTTTGAGAACAAGGTAAAACTCTTCTTGAGATTCCACCAAATGTACTATGATATTTCCCACAAGTTACTTCTGATTTTCTGTTGCAAAATTCTGATCCGGTGGTTATTAAAAAAGTTGGAGACAAAATGAATCAGATTATAGATAATAATCCAGAAGTAGCACAAGAAATAGCAAACTGGGCAAGTTTATGAAATTCTGTCCTTGAGATAGCGCCTTACCTCGGAATGCTGGAATGAGCAACTGGTGATACAGCTCCAGCAATTCTCGAACAAATTAAGGCCGACTCTGCAAATATAGGAAGTCCATTTAAAAAAGCACCACCTCCTGACTCATGAGTAGGAATATGAACTACAAAGACTGGTGAATCATTCATCATGGAAACAAAACCAGGAGTCATCAACAATCTCCGTGATAGATTCTTCGCAAAACCACAAGAAGACCTCGCTTTCCGCGCAGTGACTCCTCGAGAGAATAAAGCACTTTCTGTTGCTCAAAAAACAGAGGCCGGAGCGCGATCACTCGAATCACTTGAACAAATCTATTCAGATGCTCGAACTGGAAAGACCAGTGCTGATGTCTCAACGATGCAAGGCGCTCTCGAAGGACTCCAACAGAGTAAAGAATACTGGGGAAGCAAAATAGGAGAACTGACACAAGGAAAAGAAATTGTACCAGTAGCCGATATTGCTGAAAGTCTCAAACAATCTCTCACAGATCCAAAAACAAAACTCAATCCCAATCTTCGATGACTTGCCAACACAGTCATTGAGGTATTATGAGATGAAAAATATACCAATGGAATCAGTATCAATGAACTCCAAAGCGTAATTTCTGATATAAAAGGACAAATATTCAGCGACCATAAAAATGTTGTTGCTCTTGCTAAAGAAACTGCTGGAAAAGCTCTATCTTCATTCCTTGACGAACTCGGGAATAGATTCAATTCTGCTGTCGAAAATGCAACTTGAGATGTAAAAGGGTTGCAAGAAGCGAAAAAAGCATATAGTAAGGTAATAAGAATTGAAAAAGACCTCGCAAATTCTTATCTCGTACAGGAAAGAAGTGTCAAAGGAGGACTTTCCAATCTCGCTGGCACAACCATCGCTATCGCAGAACTTCTCAAAGATCCTACTCCCGGAGGAATAATCCGATCAGTAGCCATCAAAACACTTCTGAATGAAATAGGAAAGGCAAAGAGTCGAGGAGGATCGTATGAGGCACTTATTCGTGCAATGGATAGAGAAGCTCTACTTCGTAAACCATGAGAATATGCAAATCCTAGTGTGGGTAGTAATAATCTACCTGATAGTAAAATGGGTGAGCGACCTGGGCAAGTAAATTCAGAAGGCCAAGTCAATCCGATTCCCGATGTAACTCCTGGAAAATCTCTTGCAGCAACCTATGAGAGAGGATTTACACTCAAAAATGGACTCAAAGATAAAGAATTTGGCGTAAAAGAAATGCTCGCTGACTATGAAAAACTTTCTCCAGAGGAACAAGTAGTCGCACGAGAGAATCCTGCTGTAAAACGAATGGTAAAATATGATGAAATAGGGAAAGAAGTAGACCTTATCGAATCAATCGCTCAACCTCTTACAAAAGAAGAGGCGTTTGATATGTACTCAGGTGTCCTAGAAAAGGTACGACACTGAGATTACACACCAAATGAACTAAAATACATCAATCAGACTGCCCCAAAAGCTATTACTCACGACCTACGAAACGCTGGAAATGAATTACTCGGAAGACCAACAATCCCTGATCCAGAAGTCGTAAAAGCAGAAATGAAGGCACAAAAGGAACAAGCGAAACTCGTTGCAAAAAAAGAAAAGAAAGTACCAGTAAGAACACAGTCTGAAACTGATTCTGTAAAGGCAATGTTTTCAGAGGAATTTGACGAAGGCGGAAGATATTTCTCTCCAAATACTTCACCGAAAGACCTCTATAATATCGGTAAGAAGATAGAGGAACAGGAAATTGGAGACTATGAGGGGTTTAATCCTGAACCTGCTATTACTGCAAAAACAATAAAAGGAATCGAAAACCAACAGAAAGTCCTCAATAGATGGAGACAGAATCGAAAACCTACTCCTGAACAAGCTACTATAAATGACCTCGCTCGTGACCTAAATATGGACAACGACCAAGCGTTTCAACTTATTAAAGATATGTACGAGGGTAGAACTCCTAGTATCGAGGACGGAATAGCAAAAGCAGAAGCTAAAATGGAAGCTGATTATACACAAGAACAGAACAAAAAGGCAGAAGCACAATCTCTCCAGGATTCACTCCAGGGATATGTCGCTGGAAAAGAAAAATTCAGAACTGCTCAAGACCTCCAAAAAACACAACTCACGACTAAAATCCTCAAACAACTCGGAGATCGCGAGACTGTTTCAAAGGAATTTATCCAGAACCTCACAAAAGCACCGGGAATAAGTGCCACAGAAGCAAAAATCATTACTGACTTACTCGATGGAGTAGAATGAAAAGTGAATGTCGCTGATTTCAAGTCGAAAGTAGAGGCGGAATTGTTGCCACTAAAAAGGTCTACTCCAAAAAGTGTGAGAAATGATACTGGAGATTATAAGTATGAAAATATTTCCCTTCCTGATGATATAAAATGAAATGTAGACAGCTATCGAGAAAATATCTATGAAAGTCCTATTTCTACATCTGCTTGAGAAATACATTTTTCTTGAGATACTAAAAACTACTTCTGACATACTCGTATCGAAGACATGGCAGATGGATCAACAAGGCGTGTCATAGAAGTACAGAGTGACCTATACCAGAAAGGGAATTTGGAGAGAGAATTAAATGCTGTAAAACCTAATACTGGAAAATTTGATAGTGCTAATAAGCAACGAATCTCAAACCTATTACCAGAAAAAGAAGCTCAGGAATATAATGACTTGTGGCAAGGTATTTACGATGGGCAATTTGATAGTAGCAAAAGAATTTGAGACAAATGATTTGCTCGTTTTGCCGAATTAGAACAACTCGCTGAAAAATCTGCAAACAACAGAATGGGTGCATCCAAACTCTCTCAATACTCCGATCCTACCGCTCATTTCCGTATGGTACGAGAAGAAATAGCAAAAGCTGCTGAGGATTGAAAGACAAAGCTGCAATTCCCTACTGGGGAGACAGCGATGAAGGTGGAGGGGTTATGACAACAAGAGACAGTGTGGCTGCGAGATTTCCAAAGAAAATGAGAAACAGGTTATACATCAAAACAATTAAAACCAGACAATATGGAAGTCGGAATTGAAATAGTTAGATGATGATGAGAATGAGATATAAACTTTATGCCATCTGATAAATGGATCATTACAGAAGTCCTCTGAGATGGTAAATTCAAGGCAGTTCCAAAAAGAATTGCAGAGAATGCAGATATTACCAATAAAGATACACTATCAATACTCAATTCTTCTGGGAATGCAGAAACTTTCGACATATCCTGAAAAGTAGATACCTCAAACCCAATCTACAAATTCTATGAAAAGGATGTCCAGAAGTACCTCAAAAACAAATACGATGCAAAACTCGTCACAGACGACAAATGAGTCTCTTGGATGCAAGTCGATGTCAAACCAGAAATGGCAATAGATGTCGAGGCATTCCGCTCTACACTTGAAAACAAACTCGGTACTACCATCACTCCGAAACAAGTCACAGAGATCCAAAAGCTCAATAAGCAACTCTTCTGAGATGAAAATGTTGAGATTCTCCAACAGATTCTCTCAAATAAAGATGCTCTCGGTTCGTACAAGGATGGCATGATAAAAATAATCGAAGGACAAGCTGAACCAAAAGACACTTATTTGCACGAAGCTGTTCACAAATACCTCGATTCTTTCACAAGCGAAGCTGAACACCTAGATATACTCGAAGCTGGTAAAAAGAAGTACAAGCTCGATGACCTTTCCGCAGTCGAGGAAAAGATTGCAGAGGACTTCATTAAGTACGCAAAAGACAGAAAATGAATCACAGGAGTCCTGAAAACACATTTCGAGAATATCATCAACAAGATTAAGCAATTTTTTGGAAAGATGGATAAGGTAGATAATCTCTACAATGAACTCTCCCGGGGGAAAGCGAAGAAAGTTTCCGGGAAAGTGAAAGATAAGTGAGTGGAGAAGTATAATCCTAAAAAATAATTTATTAACCCCCTTTATTTATGGACAAGAAAGTATCACAGTTATTCGACCTATTTAAGGTCGTTCTGGTAGCTCACATTGAGACAAAGACCATTTGTACTACATTCCATCCAAAGAGTGCTGAATTTTACGAAATCCTTTTCGACATCTTCCACCAAGTAGCTGAAAAGCGACAAGATATAGGAGAAGATGAGCCAGCTGATGAAGAAACAGCAATCCAGGATACCTATGATGCTCTCATAGAAGCAAAAGACATCCTAGAGACGATGATAGAGTGAAATAACTCCGTAGGTATGGATAACCTCCTCCGATGACTCCTCGACTCGCTAGAGGGCAAAATTGGAGACTGTAAGGCATTTCTCGAAGAAGAGAAAGAAGAAACAAAATAATAAATATTTCTAACCCCTTTTTATTATGTCAGAAGAAACTAAGCTCCTTGAAGCTCAAATTCAAGATTTACAGGAAGATGTCGCACGATACGAAACAAAACTCGTAGACGTGAAATCAGACATCGAAAAAGCTCGTTCTGAGAAGTTTACTCTCGAAGGGCATGTAGAAACTGTCGCAGGACAACTCGCGACCTCTTCACAGGATCTGAATGACCTGAACGTTCAAAAGGCAGATATTCAGTCACAAATCACAATCCTCGAAAATACAAAGACAGGTATTCAGAACGAACTCAATTCCCTCGTTACTCAACTTGATGCTCTCAAAGGTAAATTCAATGATGAAGTAGTTCGCGCGAAAGAGGAAAGCGAAAAAGCTATCGCAACTATTCAGGCCAATCAGACATGAGTACAATCTGCTCTCGATGAAGTATCTGAAAAACTCTCAGTAGTTCAAACAGCTCTTTCGACTACTACTGCGCGCAATGCAACGCTCGTAGAGGAAAATCAAAAGATAGATGCCGAGATCGAAGCTAAAAAAGCTGAACTCCCTGGAATTGTCGCAAGTATCGAAGCCGTAAAAGCTGAAAAAGCTTCCGTTGCTGAGAAATTGACTACTCAAAATGACATACTTACTGCAACATTTAATGGATTATCTGCTGAAAATGCTGTTCTTGCTCAAAAGAATGAAGAAGCGAAAGCAGAATATGACCGAGTTGTTGCTGAAACTTTCACTCTTGGCGAAGTTGCAAAAAAACTTGATGCTCGTGAACAAGAACTCAATGCAAGAGAAGTAAGAATCAATGAAATGTATACTAAGGCAGGAGTTCCTTTACCACAATAATTATGAGAATACCTGTTACCGCAACAAGCAAAACCCTTTCAGAGATGCTTTCTGCTGCTGATTATGGTATTATAAAAGCTTATTTTACTACATGAGGTGGTGGAATATTTCATAATGCAGGAAGTCAACGTGTCTATATTGAAACTGGCAAGACCGCTACCACTACCGACTCATACTACATAGATCCTGGGGAAGACCTTTCGGTGGGATTTTTCCAGGATATTAAAGCAACACAATTTCGTACTGATGTTGCAACTTCCGATCTTCTAATGCTGTTTTAATGTTTCTAAAACGAAAGAAATTTACTGAATCCGACACTCTCCAATCTGTCACTGAACGGCCAGGCGGAAATGTAACGACTGAAACAATCACAGCTGCTTGATTCGTTGGAGATTGACACTTATTGACTTGAATACCTCGATTTACTTATTTCGTTTAACCTTTAATTTATGGCTACTAACACAACCCCTACGTACACAAAGACAGGACAGATAGAATGGAATGCTGCCCTACTAAAAACAGCTAACACCGCTCTTGATTGAACTTGAACTGTCGCAACTATTTTTACTGCCTGACCTGACGGAGCAAGAATAGAGCGTATTAGAGTACGTCATTGAGGAACAAATGTAGCTACTGTTCTACGACTCTTTATCAACAATTGAGGGTCAAACGCTACACCAGCAAATAACGTTCTTTATGCTGAAAAGACTATCGCAGCGAATACTCTTTCACAAACAGCACAATCAATAAACTATGAGTTTCCTGATGTACTAGGATTTACTTCTTCTCCTACTGATATTACTGCATTTCCTATCGTTCTACCAGCTGGGTATAAAATACTTGCAACAGTAGGTACGACTATTGCAACTGGACTCTATGTTTCTGCTATTTGAGGAAACTTAACCGCATAATATGAAAGATATTGGATGATTTCCTACTCCGTGAATGCCTGTACTAAGGGATTATGAAAATGATACCAGTATCAACGTACTTCAAGTAAACTGAATCAATCCTAATCTTTCAACTGGTTTTCTGTATCATACAACAGGAACAGGAGCAATATCAATCAATTCAAACATAGTAACCTGAATATATAGCTGAGATGGTCTTATAACTGTAAGCCCTAGTTATGGTACTGTATATCTTTATTTGAATACGTATTCTCTTCCGTTTGTATCCTATACAGGTGCTACACAAGACGTAAATATATGAACTTATAGCTTTGTTTCTACATCATACTCTACAAATTACACAACAGACTATCCTTATACTACATCTTTTTACACTACATATACTAATATATCTTCTGGTAGTGTATATTGTTACACAAATAACTGAAATCTCTACGACTATTACGCAGATGGATACTTATACGACCCATATTATAACATACAGTGAACAATTGATTATTCAACTGGTTACGTAGATACAAATATGTATTGAAGTTGGTCTATTGACTATATTTCTTATACTTACTACCCACCATCTTATACAACGTCTATATCTTATAATGGGAGTTATTTTGCAAACTGAATAAATGTGACAAGAGATGGTGCTAGTTATGCTTGATACTTCACAGATTGAACAAATAACGTATCTATTTCCGATTGAACTAACTGAATCACAACCAATGGAGATGTAGAAATTACAGATTATACAAAGTGATATATCCTAAAAGATGAACTATGAAACAGATATAGACTACAAGCCACAAGTGCAAGTGGATGAACTCTAACACTAACACTTATATAATATGGTAAATACTTATTGGCACGACTGAAACCTTACACCATCAGACTATCTGACTACTTCTAGTGCATCGTCTACGTATGTTCCTTATACTTGAGCATCTTGAGACGTAAATATAGGTACTCATTCTTATGAAGGAAATGCTGTAACACTAAATGCAGAACCAGTAAATGATTGATTTATTTTGTGACCTGAATTACTAAATAATACCTGATGGACAGTAAATAGTTGGACAGGAAGTTGGAGTTCTGGATGGCTTTGATGAGGTTATACTATATTATCTCGAGCAGTAAGTATACAGGTTGGGCATAAATATTTATTATCTTTTACATCAGTTGAAGCATATTCGCCCTCATTTTCTATTTGATGATTTTCTTGATGATTTGAAATATACGACACAACAAATATGTATGTTTTTACGGCAACAACAACTGATTGATTATCGATAGAATGAGATGCTCCTAGTGAGTTATATATATCAATTAAGGAAATAGAGCAAGATAAATTGCCAATATTTTCAGTTAACGACCAAAACTGAATCAACTCATTCAACATTTATTCATCTGATTCTACGTTGAAAAATTTGTTTATGTGAAAAAATACTTGAGCAATTACATTGTCTTGAGTAAATAATTTATGATTATGAGATAGTTCTTTGTCAAAAATAATTTCTTGAAATAACAATATATGAATATGAGTAAATACATTAAGCAACGTAAATCAAAATGATAATATATGAATATGAGTAAATGCGCTTAATTTACTAGACTCTTGATTATATAATATTGGTATATGAAGCAATGTTTTATGTTTACCCTGATACTCATATTGAAATACTGCGATATGATATGAAGCAATGAAAAACTATAATTGAAATGGCTCTAATACTGCAATTTGATTTCGTTCTATGTCTTGAACAGTATGAGCGTCTAATTGAACATTCAATGTAGCAATATGAAGTGAGTGTTTATTTCAGAATACAACTTGATGATATAACGTTTGATTATGATTTGCTCTTGATTCAAATACAACTTGAAGTGATAATATAGGTATTGGCTATTCTGCTTGATGAAGAATAGCAAGTAGTTCTAATAACCAAAATTCCACGTATTCCATATTTATAGGGAGAAACACTAGGGCGTCAGTTGCAAACTGAGTTAATGAGATAGTAATTTGATACCAAGCAGTTTGAAACGGAAGCAACACAGTTACTCTCGGTCATACAGACATAACAAAAACCTACCTCAGATGAGATATTTACCCAGTAGACTGAAAGAATATTGTACTAGGTTCTACTTGAATGAAAATTTGAACAACAACAAGCCAGAAATTGTGACTTTTTTGAGCAACACCAGTCGCACAGCAAACTGCAACAACTGACCTATGAACAGCTTTGTCTAACATATGACTTCGTGCAGCAGGCACAGCATACCCAATTACTACAAGTGGTGCATTATCTCTTACTTGAGGCGGTACTATATCTGGTACAATTTCTCTTGGTACTGCAAGCACCCAAGTTATTACAAATGTTTCACGAATGGTATTTAGAACTGCTGCAAGTGACCCGCAACACGCAACACCAGCAAGTAGACCAGCTTGAACTGTTTGAGAAATTGTATATTATAGCTGAAAGATGTATTTCTGTACGAATGCATCAACTCCTACTTGGGAGAAATTTACTTCTACTTAACCCATTTTTATGTTTATACAACTACCACCATCACCAGAACAACAACTGATTGATTTTGTCAATGGAATATTTATCAATTCTGAGTACCAACTCAAACAACTTGAGGAAAGCCATATAAATCTATTCCAAAGAGTGTATAACCCTTGAATCTGTACTACTCAAGAACTATTTGATTTTATGGCATCACATTCAGGACAACTCTGAATAACTGTAAAACAGCTATTTGATATGTCTGCTATTACACAGGACTATATAGATGCTATGAAGAAAATTATGAAAGATAATTACCAAAAGCTCGTTCCACCTGTTCCTGTTACTATAAATCCTGATGAAACCGTAACTATTAACCAATAATATATGTCACTCTTTCCTGAGCCAGTTGAGCAACCTATTATACCCGAACATATCAGGGTAATAGAAATTATGAGACGTAACAACAAACGTTCTCTAGATGTTAGAAAACAGACCTTCAAACAAAACTTCCAGTTATTCTGGGAGAATAGATGAAGAACTCGTGCTATCCTACAAGAACTCTGAACAGAAGCTTGGGAATGGTTTGAGAAATCATTTGAAGAGCAATTAAACATACAGAAGAAAGACCCAACTTGGGAAATCCTCAATGCTCCATATGAATACACAAAGCACGATGACAATTCTGTAACTCTGAACGAAGAAGATCCTGAATAATCTATTTACTTTTTTATTTTCCTGATTACAATTATCCTATGAACATTACACCACAACAAGCACTACAAAATCTAATAAATTGATGTAGATTAGCACCATTACCATTTGACCAGCATTTGGCTTGTAATGAGTCTGCTTGAATACTAGATAAAATACTTAATCCTCGTCCAGAGGTAAAAGAGGTAAAAGAGTAATGTCTCCAGCTTCCTATCGAAAACCCTGAGAAAAAGGTGTATTCGCTCATATTAAAGAGTATTGGTTTCTATACGTTGCCATAGCACAACTCATATATACTTTTTGATTCACAAATTTTACTCTACAAGACCACGAACGAAGAATATGAATCGTAGAAAAGACAGGGGTTTCACAGGAAATAACATTATCAGAAATAAAATCACAACTAGCATCAATAAATACGTCACTAAAATATATAGAGCAAATGGTATCGAAGGATAGGTCATAACCTTTTCCAGATGTTTCAACTCAACTTCCATCATTGAGACAAACTTATTAGCAAGATAATTCGTTTTGTTTCTGGTGGATTTTATAATCACGTTTCTATACAGATAGATTGAGTAATATGGGAAGCACATATAGATTGCGGTGTAAGGCGTGTAAATATCGAAGAGTGGGATGATACTACTGTTCACTCCTCTCGTTCGCTCTATGTACCACCAAAGCGTCAAAAACTACTATCTGATTGGCTCGATAAACAAGTAGGAAAGAAATATGACTTACTTGGCGTCCTTTCTTTTGTTTGGATATTCCTGAAAGGTAAAAAAGGAAGATGGTACTGCTCGGAACTTGCTATGGTCGCACTTATGAAAGCACTTGGAATATTTAAAGACGAGTATTCTCCACGAAAAACACCACAAGACCTATACGAAGTAGTAAATATCGTAGAACATTTTATACTAAAATAGTATGCCTGAACGAGTACACCATCATAGAATCTGCCGTACACGATGAGGTAGCGATGAAGATTGTAACCTTATGGAAGTCGACAGAAAGAGAGAAACTAAAATGCACAATCACGAGTGAGTTCGACTTTTCCACGAGAAACTACTCCACCTTATTGACGACTGGCACACCACAGACATAATCCCAGAAGTACGAGAACGAATAAGAGGAGTAATCCAAGAGGTATGACCTGAAATGTATAATCGTAGTGCAGTAAAGAACTTTGATAAATTCGCTTGGAACTTCGATAAACGTAAAGGTCTTTATATACCAAAACCTTATGTCTGATAAAATCCTAGAAAGAGAAATAGAAATCCTACGCCAAGTACCAGAAAACGAACTACTCGGTTTTATTGATAGAAACTGACAGAGACTCAGAGACTTACTCGAAGAAGACCAAAAAAGGAACGAAGAAATAATGGAAGAACTTGCAAAGGATTACTCCTGACTATAATATCTATATGAAACACGATGCTTTTATAAAAGAGTATGACTGAAAACCATATAATTACGATCAAGTGTTCTGACCTGAGTGTGTAGACCTATTCAAAGGGTATTACAGAGACGTAAAAGACTATCGTATCAATGTATCGCTTGGTACAGCAAAGAACTACTGGACAAGCATAGAAAAGGCAGGATTTACACGGACAAAATATCCGGTAGAAGGAGATGCGGCTTTCTCCACATACCTAGATATGGGACACGTTGGAATATTTATAAGATTTTGAACATCAAAATGAGTAGAGGGCTGGTATCAATTCGACCAACTATGAAATGGAGAAAAGGTGTGAGGCGAAAAACCTTGCAAGATACGATTCTACCCAATGAGTAAACTCCTATGATTCGCTACTATCAATAAACCTATGAACCATATACTACAATTTGGAGAGAAAGACTGTTCACTCACCTCAACAATCAACTGCATCATTCTCAATAACCCAGAGCTTGCAAAAGTGTTCACCCAGGAACTTGTGAATAAATTGATGCCTGAGTACATCAATAAAAACCCAAGAGACGCATATAAATTCCTCAAGGGTAAAGGGTATGATATAAAACTTATTCCTCTGGATTTTGAGAAAGCTAAAATCCGTATGAAAAAAGGGAGCGCAGTTCTCCTATTTATAAAATGAGAAACTCCTGCAAGCTCTCACTGGACGTGTATGAAACTGGTAGAGTGAAAATATACACTATATGACTCGACTCGACCAGACGTAGTAGTAATACCCGACATAGACACTCCATATTCACAGGGGGTATTTACTGATAGTTGCTTCCAAGTACGATAATGGAAAAAGATGATCCAGCTGTCCGAGAAAATCGGACAGCTATAAAAACTGATGATATTACTCTCGGACAACTGGTTCACGCTATTGTTGCGATTGTTCTTTTTATGCTAGAGGAAAGACCGCCAGAGGATTAGTTTTTTCCCAGGCGAAATTTAAAATCTTCTTCCACTGTTTCGTTTTTGAGTATTTTGAGACAATTCGTCACATTTGTACTCCAAACCCCCTCAGAACTAGCATAACAATAATTCCCTTTCCCACAAGGTGGTAATCTGAGTCTTTTTCTTCCCTCTCCTGAGAGTTCTCACACTTTGGTATACTTTCCTAAGTAATTGTTGTTTAAAGTGCCAAATATAGCATTTATTCACTTTTCGAGTGTCTCAAATTCTTTTGTATCTCAGCGATCATTGTTTCCGACATTCCCAATATTGTTCTTGGATTTCATCCTCTGTCATAGATGTGAGTCAGCAAAAGCAATACAAACAGGGAGTGTATAGTCTATTTTATAGGTATTTGATGCTTTTTTCCATATTGGAAAGGTATCTTTTAAATCAAATAATCAAAGAAATTCTTTTGTTCTTCATTCTATCGTGGTTTCTGAGAGTCATGGAATAGTTTTTCGATTCCCCTGTAATCCAACACGAATAGTATATTTCGGTCATTTCAATTCTACTGTTGATATTCCGCCAACTCAAGTGTCAACTTGTATATCTTCTTGAGCAAATAGCGATCCGATATAACAAATTACAAATAGTCCAGCTATCAGTAATCAATATCTTTTCATTATTTTGAGATCCTTCTCCCAGAGCTGTCTCTGATAAAGTCTCTCCTGTCGAGTCATGATAGGTGTCTCCGGATATGGGAGAAAATGTGGTATTTTTATTTTCATAAAGTAAAGGTAAGAAATAATTGCTCTTGCAATCCAAGAGAATGGAGTGCTTCTAGGCGTTCCTCTGTGATTCCGAAAAAATGTATCTCGGATATGATGGCATTCTGCCTTTTGATATTTTGAGAGAGTGTCATACTAAAAACAAATAGAAAATAAAGCAGTCTGTGTAGTTTTATTAAAATCTAACAGACAGGTACGATTTCAGTCCTTTACAGTAAAATACTGTATAGTACCGACAGGTGTCTCTCTTTCTTTTACTTGAACAGTAAAAGCGAAAGACGGAATCGCTAAGATAGCGAGTAATAAAGCGATGTGCTTCATAATGAAAGGGGTAAATGTTGTGATAACTCACAACTGCACATATAGTAACATATCGAAAAATGAATTGCAAATATTTTATATATTTTGTCTATATAATTCAAAAACGTGATAAAATGGCTCTGCGCACGATACAAAAATTGTGTTCAATATAAAAAAGATTTGCAATCAGAAAAATATATATAAGATGTCTGCGTAATATTACATTGTTTCCGTAGAAAGTTTCAATATAATATATAAACTAGAACACTCTGACACTCCTAACTTTCTACCATTGTGTAAACGATGAAGGACAAGCGGAGTGTTTTAGTATTCATTTTCCTGCTATCCTTGCCTTCTCCCAGAGGTTAGCAAATAGGAACAAATATCCGAGGCGTTGGGAGAATCCCCTCATCTACTGCGACAAGCATTGATGACATAAGAGTAAGTTTCTCTTCGCATATCGTAACTGGTTATGCGTAACCCGATGCTATGTAGAAGTGAGTATGGCGACAGTCCTTCTATGCTTGGGAGTGTACTTATAGAGTATGCCAGTCCATTTCAGTCTCGACACCAATAGGTGAGTACATAGAGATGACAATGATTCACAAGTAGAGAACTCTCTCTAACTGTATCCTTTATGGAGGACCATTAAAGGAGAGGCGTGCCTTTATCCCCTATCTTCCTGCTCTAAGCATTATGTTAAATTACTACTCATATATAAAATCCCAGAAATGGAAAAATAAGAGACTAGAATTTTTAGCAAGAAAATTTTACTGAAAGTGTATGTGCTGTGCAGAGAAGATACAAGAACATGAAGTAATAATACACCATTTAAGATATGATAATCTATGAAAAGAAAGAATGAATGATCTAGTTGCTATATGCAGAGCGTGCCACGATGCAATACATTTCGAGGGGGTGGAGAAGCTAGAGCTTACAGTAGAGACAACTTGGTGAAGATATTCTAAATTGCGTTTCAAATTACAGGAGATGCACAATAAAAGAATACAGAAATCCAAAAGGAAGAGTGAAACAATAAAAAAATGATGAAAGAACTGACTTGCTAAATATTTAGCGAGGAGGGAGAGAAAAAGGAAAGTAAGACTAGATCAAAAATGGAATAATCCAAATTTTAATAAAGAAAAGAAGAAATTTGAATATAATCCTCGTAATCCACTGAAAAAGAAGACAGAACAGGAGGTACTTAAAGAACACTGAATAAAAATAGTTTGAGCAAGAAAAAAATAATATGGAACTCTCAGAATTATCCGATGATCAAAAACTAAAACTCTATGAGCATGTTCGTACTAAATTTGATTGGGCTGGAAAGAAGAACATAATACGCTTGGCTAAACAAGAATTAAATCTCGGTAAGATAATATTATAATAAAGTCAAGAAGAATATATGTATTTTCTCTTGATTACGAAAATATATCAGTAATATGTTCTTGCGGGTTAGTGTAATGGTAAACACATATCTTTCATAAGGATATAACTTCCGTTCGATTCGGAAACCCGCATCCATTTCTTTACCCTTTTTAATAATATGAATACACTACTTTGACTCTATATGATACTTTCACAGATAGTTCTTATCGTAAAAGTATTCGGTGGTTGGTCCACTTCTCCTAAGTGGATCAATATTGCTGCTGGTATTGGAGGAATACTATATGTAATTGCTCTTGTTGGTCTTTCATCAAATAGCTAATATGAAACCGCAACTCCTCTTCGACATCGTTCTTGCATTCTCTATTACAGTTTTTCTGTATAGAGTAACAAAGGACTATATCAATTTCAGAAAGTAGTCGTTTTTATTTTTTTATCCTTCTTTTATGAGGACACACTGTCAGAAAATTCTTGCCTATGCAAGATCAAAACCTCTTGGAACTCAGTTCCGAGTAGCTGATTTTACAAACGCATGCTTCACTTATGAAGTATGAACACGAGTGGGAGATTTGGTACGTGCGGGACTTCTCAGGAAAGTATGAATGGATGGCAAATTTGCTATCTATGAACTATCTGAAAATGTAATTTTTAAACGCAATGATTCTTTTATTGCTAGACTCATAAGAAAGTTTACAAAATAGTTTTTGCTCTTCTCTCGAGGGTAAATTGAGCGGCCTTAGAATCCGACACCTATAAACTCCTCGTACAGGACTTGCAAAGGGTAAATTGCAAGGCACTACAACATTCCGCCAGTAATGTGTACAAAACTGGCTGTGATCTTGTACATCTACTCCTGCCAATAGTGTTCACCAAAAATCTATTATCTCGGTATATCGTTGCAAAGGTATATGCGGAAATTGGCAGGCGTGGATGTATAAGACACCTGCTCTCGTAAATATCCAGAAGTGTATAATGTGGCGGAATAGGTAAACGCACTTAGTATACGAGTTCCTATTCTTATAGGATTGCAAGTGTGACTATACGAGTTGTGAATGGGTAGTTTTTAATAAAATTATCGTTTCATCTCGTCAAATCCTTGCCATTATACATTTCTTGATATTTATGAGACACCTGCTCTTGTCAATTCTGTTCTACTGTGAGTCGGACTGTGAGCCGATATGACTAGGTGCGATAATGTGTGCGGTGATTGGTTCGAATCCAACCTCTCGACTGGTTCGAGACCAGCTGGGGCGTGGTCGCAAATATCACATTCTGCAGTCAAACCTGCCACAGTAGACCTGAATTGATAATAGCAACCTTTATTTTTTTATCCTTTTTTATATGAAGAAATATCTCTTCTTACTGATTCCGTTGTTTTTCCTTACAGCTTGTGCCTATGAAGAGAGTAGTAATACTACTCTCTGAAAACAGCAAGAGCAAATAATGAAAGAGTCTGTTGCTCAAGTTGGTATGCCGGGAAGCATTTTTAACTGAATAATATGATAATCGCAGAAACCCCAAATAAATGACGCTGTGTATTCGCTGATAAGGAATACAAAAAATGAGACACAATAGAAATCTGTGAGTATGTGACAATTCCACATGACCAGATAGAAATACTCAAAAAGACAATAATCAATGCTTACTGGTTCTGAGCAGACTGAGACAGAGGCGATGCAGTTTTTTTGCTCTGAAATGGAAGTCTTTATAACCACTCAAGTAAAAATCCAAATATGTACTCTGTGTTTGAATGAAAAACACTACGGATAGGATTTGTGGCATTAAAAGATATTGAGTACTGAGACGAACTGGTATTTGACTATGGATATACCCCACCATTTCAAGAAATATGAAATATGAAAGTAGTCAAGCAAATAAAAAATTCGGAGATCAAAGAACATATAAAAGTATAATATGAAACCAGAGAAAAAAATGATTCTCACTTTGAGAATAACAAATGAAGATGCACAAATTCTTTTATTCAAGAGATGAACCAATATGAAAAGATATAATATACTTATGAATGCTCAGATTATTTCTATGGAAGAAGAAAAATAATATGAACCGACAATGCGCCACATGCTGAGGGGAAAAATTCCTCACGATCGGGAAGTATGAGAAATGTGCGAACTGCTTCCGACCATATCTCGATAATCTTTTAATCAAATTTGTATGATCCTCAAAATAATCAACCCAGAATGAATCGTCACAAAAGAACGATTCGAGTGCAATATTGAAATATGGCGTAAATGGTATTTAGAAATGCGTGACAGATGGGCTAGAGCATCAAAACTCAAAACCCATAGAAATTTGTTTGATGTTGATGAATGCCAAGAACTCTGATATATCTCCTGGATACATATTTTTGCAATCTTGAAATGGCTTGATGAACAGAAAATAATGTGTTTGGTGGATTATAAAGCCGGGAAGAAAATAACTATACAATAATGAAAGATAGAAACTTAAACCATTCTGATGATTGGGCTACTCCTCCTGAATTTTATAATAAACTCAATGATGAATTTCATTTTGATTTTGATCCGTGTCCATTTCGACACGATATGTCTTGGGACTGAACAGAAATCGAGTGGGGGGGGCGAAACTTTATAAATCCTCCGTACAGTCTGAAAATAAAGGAAAAATTTGTACTGAAAGCAATCGAGGAATCCAAAAAATGAAAGCTCTGTGTGATGCTCTTGCCAGTTTCTACCAGTACAAAACTCTTCCATGAGCATATTCTTCCGAACAAAAAAGAAATACGATTCATAAAGTGAAGAATAAAATTTATATGAATAAATACTTTTGGAGAACTTGTATCTGATAAATGCTGAATGCACGACTCTATGCTTGTAATATTTTAATATGAAACGAATAGATCTCTGTCCTCTCTCCCAGAACCGAGCATGGAAAGGAAGACGATTTTCCACCAAAGCGAAGAAAGAATTTGAGAGGAAATTCAAAGAAGCCCTGGAATGAACGGAAATAGATGAGTACAAATTTTATACAATCAGGTATATTTTCCACATAGTGAAGGCAATGGATATAGATAATCCTATCAAGATTATCTGAGATTGTTTGGCAGAATTTTACGGATATAATGACAATCGAGTAATGCGAATAATAGCCGAGAAAGTCATTTGTAAAAAGGGAGAA
>CAZCNA010000004.1:0-7225 GCA_964500215.1 uncultured Candidatus Saccharibacteria bacterium
CACGAGGGCAAGATAAAATTCACCTTCATGTTTTGCATATACAACGGCACCACCGAGTACTTTGATTGGCATTTCTTCGAATGGAATATCTTTTCTGCCTTTGTTTTTTCGAGATGAAGTTTCGTCTTTTCCAGGTTCACCCATTTCTTTGTATACAGCGCCGAGTACGCCGTTTACGAATTTTCCAGATGTCTCACCCCCGAATGTTTTTGCAAGTTCAATAGATTCGTTGATGGCAACTTTTGCAGGCACTTCCTTCTTGTCAGAAAACAGAAGTTCGTATAATCCGAGTCGAAGAACATTTCGGTCAACAGGAGAGATTTTTTTGATTGGCCATTCAGGAGCGGCTTTTTCAATAATAGAATCAAGATCAGCTCGTTTCTTGATAACGCCATCAGCCAAATTTTTCATAAACGAAAAATCACTCATACCGGGTGCAAATTCCTCTGCATTCCGTGTAAGAATGTTGCCGATAACACTATCGGGAAGACTACCAAAATCCCATTCAAAGAGGGACTGCATAACAATTGATCTTGAGAGATGCCTGTTGGCCATGTTTATCTTTTTATTTTTTTATTGTCAAAATTCTATCGAAACGGGCGCTGTGTTACTTTGTTCGAGTTGATTCTTTTTCTTTTTTCTTAGCTGCTTTCTTTTCTACTTTAGCCTTAAGGTCAATAATTTTCTTGCCTTTGTACGCACCGCATTTAGAGCATGCAACGTGCTTTTGTCGAGGCGCTCCGCAATCTGCACAAAGAACCACACCCATCGCAGAGAGAGCATGATGACTTCGTCGATTTCGGGTATGCCCCTTTGTATGACGCATGTGATTTACCATGAGGAGTAGTATACATTTTTCACTAAAATTCGCAAGGGAGGCCCCTCTTTGGGGGTTTTAGCGTTGGTGGATAAACAATATACATAAAAAGTATCGGTGGGTGTCCAGAGGGCACCCACCGATATTGCAATGCACGATCAACCTGCATTTGCACGTTCTTTTAATCGTACGGCAGCATCACGTTGCGCCTGTAGCCGGACATACACATCACTACACTCAACAGCAATGATAGGATCCAGGCAAAGCACATCAAGTGCCTTTCTGAGTGCCGCTCTGGAACGGGTGTCCAGATACTTGACGTAGCTCCACAAAAGCGGAATTTGAATGATTTTGTAAGGGATCCCCTCCCATTCTACCTCACGACAGTACAATCGATCCGTATGACCGGTCGCCAGCATTCTTCGAACAGAGTACCGGGAGTGTTCTTTCGTATTCACCAGTTGCGTCCCTGTGAGGATCACACCCAATCGTAATTGCAGAATGTTCTGCACGAATGAAAGATGACCCTCCCGGTCGCTGTGGCCGCTGACAAACGGCAACGAGTACCGTTTTTTCTCTTCAATCGACCGCAAGACGACTATGCCTCTCGAGCCCAAAGTGGGACTGTAAGAGAAAATAGTCATTAATGACATATCGATACGAACAGAACTTTTTGAACCGTTGATGTTGGACTCGTTGACTGACTGCGTGTCGCGCGTCTCGATGTACAAATCCCCAGAATCATGGCCTCGAGCCTTCCGCAGTTGTTTTGCTTGATAACGACTACGCGGAGCACTTCCATGTCCATTGAACGCTCGCCGATGCGTATGTTCTGCCGGCATCTCAATCGCAGGGATAGTGGATTGCTGCTTTTGATACCGATGATCTTTTTTGTTTAATGCACGTTTTCGTTTGCTCAATTGAACTCCTTTCAGTTGTTCTAAAAAAAGTGTACTCTTTTTTTGCTCTTCGTCCAGTTACTTATTTTTACGTGGGTTCATACACATCGTAACTTACTATCATAAAATTGATTTTAGAAAAGACATTCGATGTTCTTTTGAAGGACCGTGCGTTCGAATGGCAGAGATGTGCGCCTTCGTGCCATACCCTTTGTGAGCATGAAAAGCATATGCTGGATATTTTTTTGACAGATTCGTCATGTGTTTGTCACGGGAGACTTTGGCAATAATAGAGGCATACGAAATGATAGGTTCTTTTTCATCTCCTTTTATTATTGTTTCTTGATGAAGATATTCTGAAGGAGCATAGAGACTTCCATCGAGGAGCACAAGCACATCGTCGTATGAAAAATTTATTTTTGATTGAAGAAGAGTTAGATTTTTCTTCACCAATGATTTGATGCAGACGGCGATGCCTTTTGTATCTATTTGTATCGCCGTCGCATATGAGAGCGCGTACTGAATCTGTGCAGCATCACTTCCCTTTTTCAAAATAGCGTACCACTGATTGCGTGATTGCTCAGATAATTTTTTTGAATCTGTGAGACTGAGTCCGAGAGCCCTCGATTCATTTCTGAATAATTTCGCAAGAGAAGCTGAATTTTTTCTGAAATCATCAAAAGGCACAGCAACCGCACACACAGCCACGGGACCAGCAAGGGGGCCTCTTCCCACCTCATCTATCCCCACCAACCACTTAAATGTCTTTTGTTTGGGCCGTTTTTGGTTTTTCTTCATAAAAAATCTATAATGGTATCATCTATTATATGTCACGATTCGTCCACCTACATACGCACAGCCATTACAGCCTCCTTCAAGCCCTTCCAAAAATAAAGGCGCTTGTGAAAGCGGCAGTGGATTATGGCATGCCCGCCATCTCCCTCACCGACAATGGAAACATGTACGGAGCCATTCAGTTTTACAAAGAATGCCTCAAGCAAAATATCAAGCCAATTCTCGGTGTGGATTTTTACGTAGCAATTCGTACACGACATGACAAAGAACCTCGCATCGACAACCGACGTACTCGACTGGTACTCATCGCAAAAAATGTTGCTGGATACAAAAGCCTCATCAAACTGGTGACAGATTCATTCTTTGAAGGCTTCTATTATAAACCTCGTATCGACCGAGAACTCATCCAAAAATATTCAGAAGGTCTTCTCTGTATCATGCCCTCATTCAGCGGTGAAATTACACAAGCACTCAAAGCCGGAAGTCTCGATCGCGCTCGAGAAGTTGCCCAATTCTATCGTGACATCTTCAAAGATGATTTTTATATTGAAATAACCCACCATCCTGAAATCGAAGGCCATGAGGAGACCATGCAAAAACTCATTGCTTTTGCACGAGAAGAAAAGATTGAGATTGTTGCCGCCCACGATACATATTATATAAAGCCAGATGACAAACAGGCGCGCGAAACACTGCTCTCTATTCAGGATCAATTCAGCGAACGATCTTCTGAAGACCAAGCAGACATGTCATTCATTTCTCCAGAACAGGCTGAAGAACTTTTCAAAGACACTCCAGAAGCACTCGACAACTGCGCGAAAATCGTCGAAAAAATTGATATGAAATTGGAGCTCGGAAAGTGGCTCTTCCCAGAATACAAAGTAGAAAGTGGTCTCTCTGCGGACGATGAACTGCACAAACTCACCTATGCTGGACTCGAACGACGACGAATGGAACTCAGTGATGTCGTGAAAGAACGTATTGAATATGAGCTCAAAGTTATTCGAGACAAAGGATATGCGCCTTACTTCCTCGTGGTGGCGGACCTTCTTCGATACGCATATGAGAACGGTATTCTCACCAATATTCGAGGATCCGTTGCGGGATCTATCGTTACATACCTCACTGGTATTACGAACGTAGACCCTATCGCCTTCAATCTTCCCTTCGAACGATTCCTCAATCCAGAACGACCTTCTGCACCGGATATCGACATGGACTACGCCGATAACCGTCGAGACGAAATGATTACATACGCTCGTCACAAATACGGTCAAGACAAAGTGGCCCAGATTGGTACATTCGGAACTATGGCCGCACGTGGAGCTGTGCGTGATGTTGCGAGAGCACTCAAATATCCATATACACTCGGAGACAAAATTTCAAAACTCATTCCAATGGGTCAACAAGGATTCCCGATGACCATCGAGCGTGCTCTCAAAGAAACACCTGAGCTCAAAGAAATATATGACAAAGATGCTGATGTCCGAAAAATTATCGACATGGCTCAAAAAATTGAAGGGTGTGCAAGACACATTTCTGTACATGCTGCCGGCGTGGTGATTTCTCCTGTACCTATCACAGAACTCGTTCCCCTTCAGCTCGATCCAAAAGGTGAAGGCCGAATCATTACGCAATACGACATGCGTTCAGTGGATGAAGAAAACGCTGGACTTTTGAAATTCGACTTCTTGGGTCTCAAAAACTTGGCACAACTTGCCGATGCCCTCAGTCTCGCAAAAAAGATTGAAGGACTCGACATCGATATCGATCTCATTCCACTCGATGACAAGAAAACATTCGAAATGCTCGCGCGTGGCGAAACATCCGGCGTATTCCAACTTTCTGGTTCTGGAATGACACAGGCGCTCAAGCAACTCAAACCATCTACTATTCACGATATCAACGTTATGGTGGCGCTCTATCGACCAGGACCGATGGAAACAATCGACGAATACATCGCTCGAAAACACGGCAAACATAAAACCGTCTTTTATCATCCAAAAATGAAAGGCTTTTTGGAACGTACATACGGCCTCCTCGTGTATCAGGACGACCTCCTTATGACGGCCATCGAACTTGCTGGATATTCATGGGGCGAAGTAGACAAATTCCGAAAAGCCGTTGGTAAAAAAATTCCAGAAGAAATGGCAAAGCAACACGAAAAGTTCGTCGAAGGTTGTCAGAAATATTCTGGCATCACAAAAAAGCTTGCAGAAGATATTTGGAAATTGTTCGAGCCGTTTCAGGGATACGGTTTCAACAAAGCGCATGCCGCAAGTTACGGAAACGTCGCATACAAAACGGCGTATATGAAGGCAAACTTCCCGGCTATCTATATGGCTGCTATTTTGACAGGAGCTCATGGCGACGTCGTCGAAATTGGCGAATACATCACTGAGTGTAAACGAATGGGCATCCCTGTTCTCCCACCAGATATCAACGAATCTTTTGGTACATTCACCGTTATCAAAGGCAGCGGCATGAATACTCAAGGTGAACCGGAACCAGACAAAATCAGATTCGGGCTTTTTAGTATCAAAAACTTTGGAGAAGGAATTGCCAATGTCATTATCGAAGAACGAAAAAAGAATGGCCGTTTCAAAACGCTCGAAGAATTCCTCAATCGAATCAAAGACAAAAATCTCAATAAAAAATCACTCGAAGCGCTCATCAAATCTGGAGCCATGGACGAATACGGTGATCGAGGTGTGATGCTTGCCAATCTTCCCGACCTTCTCGAATACAACAAAGAGCAACACAAAATGCCTGATGATCAAACATCTCTATTCGGCGCATTTGCAGCATCTGCACCAACTCCCGCTTCATCAGAACACAATACAAACAAATACGGTGAGCATCTCAAACTCAAAGAAGAAGGTCACGCACAACCAGCCGAAAAACTCGCATGGGAAAAAGAACTTCTCGGTCTCTTCGTCTCAGGTCACCCTCTCGACAAATACGCAGATATTTTCAAAAAAGGTGACATCAGTATTGCCAATGTGAAGGCAATGATTGAATCGACAGAAGCAAAGAAACAAGCCGAACAAGACATTCTTGCACCAGCAATAGAAAGCGGGATGACAAGTACTGATGAGCCATTTCCTTCTTCTGCCTCTGCCGCACCCGCAGCAAAATCAAAAGGCAAGCCAAAGAAAAAATTTGATGAAGGAACTCTCGTCATGATTGCCGGTATCATCGAAGAAGCAAAAGAAATTGCCACAAAGAAAGACCCCACGGTTCGTATGATGTTCATGCGTGTAGCTGATTTTACGGGAGCAATCGAAGTTGTTGTATTTCCAAAAACATACGAACAATACAAATCTATTTTACAGGTAGATAGATGTATTGTGCTCAAAGCAAAGACCTCTTATCGAGACGGCACACCAAGTCTCATGGCAGAAATCATAAAACCGCTCGCCTAAATTGGTGAACTTCGCCGCGTCTTTATATAGGAAGAAAAACCTGCTACTATAGGCTAGTCATTAGTAATTACCATTAATATGAACAAGCCCAACATAGAACACGTACGACATACCCTTGCCCACCTCACAGCTGCGGCAATTACCGAACTCTATCCAAAGACGCTTCTTACCATTGGGCCTGCAGTAGATAATGGCTTCTATTACGATATGGATTTCGAAGATCCAATCTCAGAAAAGGACTTCCCAAAGATAGAACAAAAAATGCGGGAACTCCTCAAGACATGGAAAGACTTTTCTCACAAGGAGGTCTCTGCTGATGAAGCACGAACATACTTCGCTGATAACCCATACAAACTCGAACTCATCGAAGAAATCGTAGCCAAAGGCGAACCGATCACTCTCTACACAGCCGGTACATTCACTGACCTTTGCCGAGGCGGACATGTTGAACATCCAAATACAGACATCGACACACGCTCATTCAAACTTTCAAAAATCGCGGGTGCATACTGGCGAGGTGATGAAAAAAACAAAATGCTCAGTCGTGTGTACGGTCTCGCATTCAGCACAAAGGATGAACTTGCCGCATACGAGACAGTAGTAGAAGAAGCTGCAAAGCGTGACCACAAAAAGCTTGGTAAAGAAATGGGCCTCTTCGTTTTTTCAGAGCTCGTTGGTTCAGGTCTCCCCCTCTGGACACCAAAAGGAACATTCATTCGCGAAGCTCTCAATGATTTCGTATGGGAAATGCGAAAAGCTAAAGGCTATGAAAAGGTAACTATTCCACACATCACAAAGAAGGACCTCTACGAAACATCCGGTCACTGGTCAAAATTCGCAGATGAACTTTTCAAAATTGAGACACGAGAAAAGCACCTCTTTGCGATGAAGCCAATGAACTGTCCTCATCACACTCAGATTTATGACAGTGCACAGCGAAGCTACAAGGATCTCCCTCAGCGATACTGCGAAACAACAATGGTGTATCGAGACGAACAGTCTGGAGAACTTTCAGGACTCTCTCGTGTACGATCTATTACTCAAGATGATGCCCACGTATTCTGCCGTGAAATTCAGATAGAAGAAGAAATGTTTGCCATCTGGGATATCATCGACACCTTCTACAAAACATTCGGATTCAATAATCTTCAGGTTCGTTTTTCACGACATAATCCAGATGAATTTGAAAAATACATTGGATCAAAAGAAAACTGGAAAAAGGCTGAAGACCAGATTCAATCTATTATCAAAAAACGTGGCTACGAATACATCGACGGTCTCGGTGAAGC
>CAZCNA010000004.1:7325-12610 GCA_964500215.1 uncultured Candidatus Saccharibacteria bacterium
CGCGCAGCCAAGGTAGACAAACTTCCCTACTGGATCGTTATCGGTGACAAGGAACTCGAAGCTGGCAAAGTCACACTCGAAAGTCGCGACAAAGGTCAGCTCGGACAGCTCGACCTCGCAGCAGTCATCGACCTCTTCACAAAAGAAATTCAGACGAAATCATAATCAGACAAACAACAAAACAAAAAGCCCCATCACTGGGGCTTTATTGTTTCGACTATAGTCGAGAGAGTGAAAGCGAATATGAATATCTTTTCCCCCTCAAAAGGCTGATTATGCGATCAAGCCTTTCTTCTGCATGTTAGCAAGCTTAAATGCTGCTTCCTTTGAAGAACCGGCTGATGTAGCGAGTGCAAGAGATGACTTTCGTCGAGCGATAACAATGTATGCTGCGAATGCACTCCACATAAGAAGACCTACTGCGAAGAGAGTTGTTTTCATACTCCAATCAATACCTGTATCTGGAACCTGATTCAAGAAGACTCCTGAAACTGGTGTACCTGATGTAGGCTGTCGGTAAACTGTTACGTTTGATACAGAACCATTACCAACGTTTACGTTACATACTGCGGATGTACTATATCCACCTGATGTTACTGTAACTGTTGCCTGTTTCGTACCTGTATAACTATATGACTTATCAACGTACTGAGAGTATCCGTAGAGACTATCTGTACCTGACCATGCGTATCCATATGATCCGTTTCCACCTGTTGGGTATACTGTCCATGTTACTGTCTGGTTTACACCAACGTTTGAAGGATTACCAACACAGTATGCACTGAGCTGATTGTTATATGGAGGGTTAAATCGCTGAACTACATTAGCAGAACATGTCTTTGTCACAATCTGATTACCAGATCGGATTGTTACATGAGCTGTCTTGTATCCAGGAATACCGAATCGTCCTGTAAAGTTCTGTGCAGAACTTGAGAGACCATCACTTCCTGACCAACTATATGTATAGTTTCCATTACCACCTGTTGGGTATGCCATGAAGTTAAGATCCTGGTTTACCTCAGCTGTATTTGGGTTGATAATACAATATCCATCGAGCTGCTGATTGTTATCACTTGTATTACTATACGTCGATGTTGCACCAGCTGCGTACACAACGAGACTAATGTTGTTGTTGTTTACGTTTGTCGTAATGTCCTGGTTATTGTTTGTGTTAACAATATTGTTCGTGTTGTTTGCAGTTGCTGTACTTGTAGATTTACTTGTACTCTTACTGTTACTATTACTCTTGTTGTTGTTTGTGTTTGAGTTATTGTTTGAAGAGTTTTGACTCTGTCCCTGACTATTCGAATTGTAGTTCGGAGTTGAACCTTGTGAGTTCTGTGAGTAAGGGATGTAAGTCAATGGCTGATACGTACTACCACCTCCACTACTGTATGTAGGCTGTGTGTAGTATCGGTATACAGGTGTTGTGTATCGAGACACACTTGATCCAGTATCTGAATATCCTCCAGAACCGTATGTTGTGCCGCCGAAGTCAAAACCTGATGAGTCACCAGTACTGCCTGACCCGAAGTCAAAGCCTGATGAATCACCTCCGCCACCGGCGTGTACCTGCGCTGGAATTATAAGTAATGTGAAAGCAAAGAGGGCCGCGCAGAAAAGAAACCCCGCTCGCTTTGTGTTATTTGTTTTTGTTGTATTCATATTCATTTTCATAACGCTATTATTATATATCATTAATAATATAAAGTCAAGTACCTACTTGACACTTACGATACCTATGTAGTCTGCTTCGACGACGTATCTGTCGGATTTTTTACCGAAACTATCGCATGTTGAGAGGGTAAGTCTGTCCTTTCCTCCTTCGAATGTAACCCATGTGTCGTTCTTGTCAACCTTATTTACAGCCGTGACTTTATAGGCGTATGTATGGGTTGCTGAGTGGACAAGGATCTGGTCCCCTATACTGAGCTCCTTGAGGTGGTTAAAGACCTTGTAGGCCTGATTTTGCACTATAGAATAGCTCGTACTATGGCCAAACATGAACATATTTCCCGATCCGGGATAGCCTGAACCTGGGTATCGTACGACGCCCCGTTTGAGCTCTTCATCGAGAATATCTGTACTCACAGATACTGGATTCCGAATAGTAGACGTTAGACCAATGATAGGTATTTCAATCTGGACAGGGTTTTCAGCTGCAATCCGCTCTGTAGTGGAGTCTGAAGAAGCCACTGTTGTAGATGAAGATGGGGCGCCTTCTACTGTAGGAGATACCCAATAATCAACACCGAGCATCTTGAGACGCATCTGTTCAAAGAGGCCGATATCCTCAGAACTCTTCTCTTTGAATTCATTTGGCATCAAGCCACTGGCCGATAATACGGCTACAGTAAACAAGAATATACCTGAAAACCAGGCAATAAACTGTAATTCGTGCTTTTTGAATAGCGGATTCATAATGGGAATATTATACACTAATTTATATGATAAGTCAATACTGGTCCTATACGTTTATGTAGTAGGGTGAGCCTATATTATCAGCGCACTTTTGAATATACGGACAGTCGAAAGAGGGCCTAGATGAGCCTTTGATAAGGACTTGACGTATATATCATATATGGTATAATCACGACGTTATGGAAAACAACGAAAATGAAAACAAAACATCTCAGGCAGTGCTTAGGATTCTCGTAATTATCGGAATCCTCGCAATACTCGTCTTTTTGAGTATCGGTATTGTCCGAATCGTACCGCGAGTTCTCAACTCACTCGCCAATGCGTCCCTCTCTATTACTTCCCTCTTTGGGCCAAGTGATACAACTACAAACACAGCAACGACAACAGCCACATCAACAGGCGGCTTCGTTATCATTTCTACAAGTACTCCATCATCTCTTTCAACATCAACACGACCGTCAACGTCTCCATCGACATCTCGACCTTCGACTTCGTACACACGACCAACACAGACACCTTCTCGACCATCTACATCATATGTAGTTGGCGGATCTGATCTCGTTGTCACAGTGCTCGAAAAAGGAATTATCAATCCAGCAAATGGACTTTTCATTCCAACAAACAGCTTCACAACAAGTGATACAGTTGTAGTAAAGTTCAAGGTTGAAAACCGAGGTACAGGAGTAACAGGACCATGGAGTCTCAAGGTAACTATGCCTTCACTCAATGCAGCTGATCAGGTACGAGACATCCCAACTATTGGATCTCTTCCTGCAGGATCTGCAATAGAAGGTCAGGCTATCTTTGATCGACCTCGATCCGATAACAATCCAACAGTTGTTATCACAGCTGACCCAAGTGGACGAGTTGCTGAACTCAATGAGACAAACAACACAGCGACAGTTTCACTTTACGTAAGTGGTTCTAACTCAAACGGTGGTACCGGTACATATCAGCCAGACCTCACTATCCGAAATGTACAGACAGGTACAATGTATGGCTCACAATTCGTAGCTGGTACAACTATTCAAGGCGCAGCCAAAGTTGCTGTACGATTCGAAGTCGCAAACCTTGGAAATAATCCATCTGGATCATGGTACTTCCGTGGTGAACTTTCAGATAATCCTTCACGAATCTACAATTCAGGTGCTGAAGCATCTATCGCGGGAAACACTTCAGTTATCTATGTTATCGAATTCGATAACGTACGATATGGAAGTAATACAATTTCTCTCTCACTCGATCCAAACAATTACATCTACGAATCAAATGAGTCTAACAACTCAGCAAGTGTAAGTTTCTATCGATAAGATAGATTTGTTCGACATTTACTCTACTCAGGCAGAATAAAAAGGGCCCCGTCCTCCGGACGGGGCCCTTTTTTGCATAAAGATTGAAATACAAATATAAAACTAGATGTCGATATTTGCAGTACGTGCGTTTGTTTGGATGAATGTCTTTCGTGCTGGTACGTCAGTACCCATGAGTACGTCGATGATTTTGTCTGCTTCGACTGCGTCTTCGACGGTAACCTGTTTGAGAACGCGGTTGTTGATGTCCATCGTCGTTTCTCCGAGCTCTTCAGCATTCATTTCTCCGAGACCCTTGTATCGCTGAACGTGAATTTTCTGAGCCTTCTTGCCCTTTGCATTTGCTTCAGAGTCTTCGTCGCTTTCATCGGAAATATCTGTGGCTGTTTCGTCTGATTCATCATCTTCTGAAACTTCGATTTCCTCAGTCTTGAGGCCTTCTTTCTTGAAGAAGGCATTCTTTTCTTCTTCGGTGTAGAAATAGTGGAACTCTTTGCCCTTCTTTATCTTGTAGAGAGGCGGTTGAGCAATATAGATAAATCCTCCATCGATGAGTGGTCGGAAATATCGGTAAAATAGCGTGAGAATAAGTGTACGAATGTGCGCACCGTCCACGTCGGCATCGGCAGCGATAATGATTTTGTGGTATCTAAGTTTTGTGAGATCGAATGTGTCACCAATGGCTGTACCCAACGCAACCACGATGTTTCGAATCTGTTCTGATGCGAGCATCTTGTCGAGTCGAGCTCGTTCGATGTTGAGGATCTTTCCTCGGAGTGGAAGCACGGCCTGTGTTCGTCGATCTCGTCCCATCTTTGCGGTACCGCCGGCAGAATCTCCCTCCACGATGAAGAGTTCTGATTCTTCTGATTTTCGGCTTGAACAATCAGCAAGTTTTCCAGGAAGGGTCATGCCTTCGAGCGCTCCCTTTCTGAGGATAGAATCCTTCGCAGCCTTTGCAGCTTTTCGAGCACGAAGCGCGAGGATACCTTTGCCGATGATTGCCTTTGCTTCATCAGGATTTTCTTCGAGGAATGCAGCGAATGCTTCACCAAATGCAGTGGCTGTCGCACTTTGTGCTTCTACAGATCCGAGCTTTGCTTTTGTCTGACCCTCGAATTGAATTTCAGGCATCTTTACGGATACAACAGCAACGAGTCCTTCCTGAACGTCATCGCCCGTGAGACTTTCGTCTGATTCCTTCAAAATATTGTTCTTCTTTCCGTATGAGTTGATTGTACGAGTAAGAGCTGTCTTGAATCCGGCAATATGTGTACCACCTTCTGAGTTGTATGTGTTGTTTGCAAATGCAACGAGCTTTGTGTTGATGTCGTCGACGTACTGAAGAGCAACTTCAACCTGAACATTATTTACTTCTTTTTCTACATAGAAAATAGTTCGATGAACGGGCTTCTGTGATTTGTTGTAAAATGCAACAAGTGATCGAAGTCCTCCTTCAAAGAAGAATGACATTGACGGCATGTCGATGCCTTCGTCTTTCAAATAAAATGTTTTTGTACTGTCATTGAGTGCTCGGTCAATGTATTTTTCGTC
>CAZCNA010000004.1:12710-33604 GCA_964500215.1 uncultured Candidatus Saccharibacteria bacterium
TCAAATAAAATGTTTTTGTACTGTCATTGAGTGCTCGGTCAATGTATTTTTCGTCTATGTTTCGAGCATCGAGAATATTGATTTCGAGAGCCTTCACGAGATATGCCTGCTGTCGGAGATGACTTACTACTTTGTTCCAATCGTAGTTGATGCCGTCCTTGAAAATCTCGGCGTCGGCTTTGAACATCACAATCGTACCTTTCTTCTTTGACTTGCCGATCTGTTTTACTTTTGCCTTTGGCTTACCGATAACGTAATCCTGTTCATGAATACCGCCTTCTGTGTGCACCACTACTTTCGTATGAATAGAGAGCGCGTTCACAACAGATGCACCTACACCGTGGAGACCTCCGGATACCTTGTACCCTTCGCCACCGAATTTACCTCCGGCGTGGAGTGTTGTCATGATAGTTTCGAGAGCAGAAACTTTTGTCTTTGGATGAATACCGACTGGAATACCTCGTCCATTGTCCACAATTCGAATGTAGCCTCCAGGAAGAAGTGCTACTTCGATGCGGTTACAATATCCACCCATAGCCTCGTCTCGAGAGTTATCGAAAATTTCCCAAATGAGGTGATGAAGACCTTCGGGACCTGTTGTACCGATGTACATACCTGGTCGTACTCGTACGGCTTCGAGTCCCTCAAGAACCTTGATGGATTCGGCGCTATAATTTCCTGTTTTTTTTGTTTTGTCTGTGGCCATGAATAAGGTATTTTTGACGAATTAGTAGGTTTAAATTATACCAAATATAGGCGTCTACAGACACTTGACACTGTGCAAATAAATTGGGTGATGCGTATTTTTATGGCCTATATCTGCGGTATTTTTGTGAAACGCTACTGTCGAGATATACCAACGAGATTAGGTACCTATCGCACCTGCCAACCAGCTTGAGCGTTCATTTTTTCTGTAATTCGCTGCATTGTAGAGTTGAGATCATCTTCACCAAGTGTTCGATCCATTGATTGAAAGACAAGTCGATACGCGTATGATGTTTTCACTTCACCTGTATCTGCCGCAGTTTTTGTAAATACATCAAAGAGAGTTGTGCGAACAAGCAATTCCCCTGCTTCTGCTCCGATTATATTGAGAACTGCGTTTTGTTGTTCTGGGCTCTGTGCACCAGGAACAAACACGGCGATATCTCGCACTGCAAATGGATATGGTGATACTGGTTTGTATCGAGTAGATGGGAGCGGTGGAAATTCGATGTCTGTGATTGGGTCAGGCAATCCATCAATACATGGGGCGAGTGCAATTTCAGCCACGGCTCCCTTTATCGTCATCTGTGTTTGGAATGCTGTAGAACCTGTTGCTGCGTCTAATCGCGCAGCAACATCAGCGAGTGCTTTATTGATATCGAATCCTTTTGGTGTCTTTGAAAATCCAATCGCAAACGCGAGAGATGTTTTTTCTGTACTTCCGTCTGCTGAGCCTCCGAATACATTCCCTATTTCAAATATTTTAATTTCAGACAGACCAAGCAAATCAGCATATCGAATATTCTGGTCTAGTTTTTCAGCTAAGGTCTGAGTGAGATCATTTCGCATGAATCCTCTATGTACATTGAATGGGTTCTGGAGGGCAACATCTCCCTTATCCAAAAGTGTGTATGTGCGTACTTCAGAAAAACCCGCTTCAACAAGCGTCTTGCGAATGAGATTGTGATAATAAAAATTTTTGTTTACTGATCGTATAGAAACATCTGTCGGTACGATTCCTGATACTTTGTCATATCCATAAATACGACCAACTTCGTCCACGACGTCTTCGGTATATTGTAGGTCGAGTCTGTATGCTGGAATAGTGAGATGCAGCATGTCGCCCTCGGTAGTAACACCCAACTGACATCGTGTGAGAATATCAACAATGTCTGCATCAGGAATAGTAATACCAAGTCGTGAGCTAATATCTGCAATTCGAATATCCAACGTCAGTGGTGACGCTTGTTTCTTGTATTCATCTACAACTGGACCGAATACTGCTCCTGCTGATTCTCGTGCAAGCAATGCTGACATCTCTGTCATGGCGAGAAGTGTTCGCTCAGGTGTGAGCTGATTTTCAAATCGCTTTGTGGAGTCGTTTCGAATATTCACAGCCTGAGCCGCTCGTCGAACAGCCGGACCATTGAACGTCGCGGCTTCGATAATGATCCGTGTTGTAGATGCCGTTACTTCGGCTTTCTTGCCGCCTTTTACACCAGCAATAGCCAAAGCTGCCGAATCATCAGCAATAACAAATATGTCTGGATTGAGTTTCTGCACAGAGCCATCGAGAAGCGTGATCTCTTCGCCGGCATGCGCACGTCGTACATGAAGTCCTCCTTGTACTTTGTCGGCGTCGAATGCATGAAGGGGCTGTCCTGTATCAAGCATTACGAAATTCGCAATATCGACAATAAGATTGATAGATCTCTGTCCGAGCACTTCGAGACGTTCCTTGAGCCACGCTGGTGATGGACCATTCGTAACGCCTTCGACAACTCGCCCAACATATCGATGACAAAAATCTGCATCATCAATAGATACAGTCAACGCCGTTGTAACAGCTCCCTCTGCACTATCAGCATATTCTGGCATGGCAACGTCTCGTTTGAGGAGAACGCCGAGTTCGAGAGCAAGATATCGATGCGAAAGAATATATGTATTTCGATCTGCAAGTGTCTTTATATCAAAGACTGTATCTGTTCCCTTCTCTTCAAATGATTCAACTTCAAATCCCCCCATCGTTAATACGTCAGCAACTTGTGCTGGTGCAGGAAGAGGTTCCTTGAAATATGTTTGAAGCCATTGGTATGAGACTATCATGATAGTAGTGAAGGATAATTAAAAAATAGATAAATGAAACTTAAAATTGCTGAATGACTCGAAGGTCGCCTGAATACAATTGTCTGATATCGTCGATGCCGTACTTGAGGAGAACAAATCTATCCACTCCTCCACCGAATGCAAATCCCTGCCATTCTGTTGGATCAATGCCACCGGCTTTGAGAACATCTGGATGGATGAGCCCTGCACCGAGTACTTCGAGCCATCTGTCTTTCCATTTGATATCAACTTCTACGCCAGGTTCAACGAATGGGAAATAACTTGGTCGGAAACGAATCTCTGTATCTGGTCCCAAAAATTCTTTGAAGAATGCTTCGAGCACCCCTTTGAGATGTGCGAGAGAAACTGTCTTGTCGACATAAAATCCTTCGAACTGATAGAACTCCGCTTCGTGCGTTGCATCTGTCGCTTCATTTCGGAATACTTTTCCAGGAGCCAATACACGAAACGGCGGTTTGTGAGATTGCATGTATCGAATTTGTACAGGTGATGTCTGTGTTCGAGGCAAGAGTCGCTCACCTGTTGCAGATTTTTCTTTGAGCCAGAATGTGTCCTGCATATCTCGAGAAGGATGGTCCTTGGCAACACGAAGAGCATCGAAGTTATAGTACTCCGTTTCGATTTCGGGACCTTCGGCCACCACAAATCCCATCTTGGCGAAAATTCGATTCATTTCGTTGATTACTTGGGTGATTGGATGAAGGTGTCCGGGGGTCATTTTGCCGTCAGTATTGCCTGTATTCATAGTATTCTGAAGTATAGCGTAAAGTTGAAAAAATCGAAAATGAGCGCTATACTATAGATCTTATATCCTTTATGGGTTTCGCATTAACACTATTCGCCTATTCCTTTCTGTTCATATCTATATATGTGCAGATTTTCCTCCTTATTACGCTTTTTGAGCATAGACAGACGATAAAAAAGCAGGCTTCGCAAAAGATAGACAACTTCCCGACTGTCACTATTTTGGTACCTGTATTCAACGAAGAACGGACGGTAGAAAACACCGTCTATTCTATTCTTGGGCTCAATTATCCTAAAGACAAACTCAAAGTGATGATTGTCGATGATGGCTCAAAAGACAACACATGGAATCTCGTCCAAAAATTTGTAGGGCACCCTCAAATCGAGCTTCATCAAAAGCAAAATGGTGGAAAGTATACTGCTCTCAACTACGGTATCGAACACACAACAAGTGAATACATCGGCTGTCTCGATGCGGACTCTTTTGTTGATCCGGAAGCTCTCAACCACATCATGCCCAACTTTGCGGATCCTGATGTGATGGCTGTAACACCAACACTCAAGATTCAGAATCCTGATACAATTCTTCGTCTTGTACAAAATGCAGAATATAACATGGGTGTTTTCGTACGAAAATTGTTTGGTATTCTCGACGCACAGTATGTGACACCAGGGCCATTTTCAATCTTTCGAAAAGTAGTATTCAGTAAAGTTGGAAACTATCGACATGCCCACAATACAGAGGACCTCGAAATGGCCCTCCGTCTTCAGTCTCATCATTACAAAATTGCGAACGCTCACAAGGCAATCGTATATACAGTAGGCCCTCCAACCCTCTATAAGCTCTATAAACAGCGAGTACGATGGACAGGCGGCTTCATTCAGAATGCCATTGATTACAAGAAAATGTTCTTTAATCCAAAATACGGGAACCTTGGATTGTTTGTGCTTCCTGCAGCGCTCTATACTATCATCGGTACACTCATTTTCCTTATGTTCAATCTATACCAATGGATTATGTCAGCCATCAAAGGCATAGCAAAGATTCGGGTGATTGGATGGCACTGGAATACGCCAACCTTTACATTTGATTGGTGGTACTATAACCTTCAGTTCACCTCAGTCCTCGGCGTACTCATGCTTGCACTCATTGTGTTCTCTATCTGGTACGGCAAGCGATTGGCTGGCGTAAAAGATGCGAAGATTATGGATATCGTCTATTTCCTTCTCTTATATTCCCTTATTTCACCTTTATGGCTCATTACGTCGGTTTATAATACAATACGAAAGCAGGACGCAGCATGGCGTTAATTAACTTAATATAATCACTTATTACTATGAGACAACCAGTTGATTGGAAAAAATACGCAGCAACATTCATCTTGACCCTTATCATTTTCGGAGGGGCTTTGTACGTAAATAGTATGCTTGATAAGCAGCGATTTGAAGATATAAAAACTATCCAAGATGAGATTTCTCTCGACCTCCTCTCATCTGAATCCCAGTTCGATCTTCTCAAAGAATCTTCATGCAAGAACCTCACGGACTCTGTTCTTTCACGAGAGCTCAACACCCTCGCCACAAAGCTTTCATATCTCGAATCAAACCAGAACAGTAGTGACGCAGAACTTCTCTTTGTAAAGAAGAACTATTCCCTCCTCGAAATCAAAGACTTCTTGCTCATGAAGCAGCTCAACGAAAAATGTAATAATCTCAAACCAATCGCTGTACTCTATTTCTATACAGACAAAGAAAATTGTCCTGACTGTGAAAAGATGGGATATGTCCTCTCATACCTCCGCGAACAGTATCCTCAGATGCGTATCTATTCATTTGACTTCAATATTCAGCTTTCTGCAATTGACACCCTCAAATCTATCTACAAACTCGACGACAAAAAACTCCCAGCTATCGTATATAACGACGATACATTCTATGGATTCAACAGTATTGAACAAGTAAAAGAACTCATCCCTGAACTCAAAAAGCTCGACAAAGAAAAAGCTGCTTCATCTACATCAGCTACAACTTCTTCAAGTACAAAAGCAACAACAAAGACGAAAAAATAGTTTCGACCACACCCTCTCAACCTCCCCTTTTTTATGTTCACTTTCAGAGTGAGAATGATATAATAGCGACTATATGAACACACCATTTCGAACAGGAGCATCTATTATCGTAGGGGCTCTTTGTTTTTGTGCTTTTGTAAATACAGCAATGGCAACTACTGTTCCCGCATCGTTCTCTTTTACAAAAAATCTCAAGATAGGTCAGACAGTAAGCCCTGATGTGACCTACCTTCAGGCAATTCTCAATATGGATCCTCGTACACGAGTATCAGCGTCTGGAGCGGGTTCTGCAGGCCAGGAGAGCTCATACTTTGGGTCAAAGACAAAGGATGCTGTTATGCGCTTCCAGGAGATATATCGAAACGAGATCCTCACCCCAGCCTTTTCACTAACACCTACGGGCGTTGTAGGACTTTTTACGCGGAATAAGCTCAATCAGCTTGTCAAAATGATGCCTGCACAACCCACAACACAAGGGCCAAATGTATCAGGCTCTAATAGTCAATCTTCATCACAATCCTCTTCACAGTCATCACCTCAATCATCAAGTATCGGTGCCGCTGCCGGAGGTGGTGCAGCTATCGCAGGCATTGGTATGGCTAGTGGCATGTCTGGCGGTACTTCCGGTGGAAGTTCGGGAGGCACAAGCGGTGGGACATCAGGAACAACTGGAGGTACTCGTAATATTGATTTCTTCGGAGGTCAAATAGTGAACGTGACTTACTGTACCTGTACAGTAAGTGTCATGCTTGATATTCGAGACCTAGTAACAAATAATACAGTGACAGTTCTCTATACCCCTGGTATTTCTACTCTTCATGCAAACTATAATGTATTCACTGCTGGCCCGAATGTAATTGGCGGGTATACACAAGGTGGAGCTCAGTGTCTTGTATATGTCGGAGAAAGCTGTGAATCAGAAGGATCACCAATCGGTATCATCGATACCCTCCGAGGCGTTGGTACTTCCCTCAAATAAAACATCTGGGTAGCCATTCAAGCACTTCTCGATGACATTACAGCAAACATATTTATAAAATAAAGAAAATGCCCCTTACGGGGCATTTTTTGGAGCCACTTCCCGGGCTTGAACCGGGGACCTACTGTTTACAAAACAGTTGCTCTACCAACTGAGCTAAAGTGGCAATTTGTACCGATAGTATAGCAAAAATCTTTTTTCTTACAAGCCTTGTGAATGCTTGTTCACGGGCTCGTCAATCTCTCTCAAAAAGAATGAGACTGACCCTCTATTTCGTGGAATATCCTTACCTCGCACCATATCGCCGAGCGATGTGAATTTCTTTCCAAGCTTCACGATGAGTCGAAGGAAGAAATTTTCTACACTCACTATGACTTTATGGGAGGCCTCGGTGAGTGACTTCCGACTAACATGAGTGATTCGATATGAGAGCGCTCTCCACATCGCCAATATCTTTGCATCCCGTTCGGGTGTAGAGATATGCAGAATGTTTTTACCATTCGTAAGCTCTGACATTTTTGCGTAGATCATTGTGACCGACGCAAAAAAGGAGACCGCCAAAATTGTATACATGAGTATCATAACTATTTGTCGAGCACGCTCATTCGAACGTATCGAGAAACTTCGATTTTTTCACCGAATTTCTGGATAGCGTTTTCAATGAGCTGACCGATCGTAAGGTCAGGATTCTTGATGAAGTTTTGTTCAAGAAGAACTGAATCCTTAAAATATGAATCAAGCTTGCCCTGAAGGATTTGTTCCTTGAGGTTTTCAGGCTTGCCTTCTACTTCAGCCTTGAAGACTTCAGTAGCCTTTGCTTTTGCCTCATCTCCGATGTCTTCTTTTCGAAGAAACTGTGGATTTGAAGCAGAAATATGCATTGCGATATCGTATGCCAATGCCTTGAACTCAGCATGGTTTGATACGAAGTCTGTTTCAGATACAAGCTCTACCATAGCGCCAATAGCGCCATTTGCGTGGATATAGGCAGCAACAGAACCAGCACCGAGAGTTCGGTCAGACTTTTTTGCAGCGATTTCAGCACCCTTCTTTCGGAGGATAACCAATGCCTTTTCTACATCGCCCTGAGACTCCTCGAGAGCTTTCTTGCATTGCATGACAGAGATGCCTGTCTTGTCTCGGAGAGCTTTAATCTGTTCTGTTGTGATTTCTATTGCCATATGATTAGTACCTAGGTTCTAGTCAGTCTCAACTAGAACTAAATGAATAAATAAGTGTAGTACTAATTATACTACACAAAACTACCTATTTGCCACTAGCGATCTTCTTTCCTTCTGAGTAGGCTTCTGCAATTTTCTTTGAGAAGAATTCAATACTTGCGATAGCAGAGTCGTTTGCAACGATTGCGTAGTCGAGGACAGTAACGTCACAGTCAGCGCCAGCAAGGCCTACAACTGGAATTCCTCGTTCTTTTGCTTCAGCTACAGCGATGTGTTCTTTCTTTGTGTCTACCACGAAGATTGCACCTGGGAGAGATGCCATAGATGTAATACCACCAAAGAGTGCGTTGAGTCGTTCGATTTCTCGGTCAATCATAAGTCGCTCTTTCTTTGTGTACTTTGTAAGTTCGCCCTTTTCTTTTTGAGATGAAAGGTCGAGAAGCTTTTCAACTCGCTTTCGAATAACTTCGAAGTTTGTGAATGTACCTCCTACCCATCGACTTGCAACGAATGGCTGGCCGATACTTTCAGCTGCGTTTTTAACTACTTCTTTTGCTTCACTTTTACCTGAAACAAACACAAGCTGCTTGCCTGTACCTGCTACTGCTTTGATAAAATTGAGCGCAGCTTCGAGCTGTGCTTCTGTCTTTTCAAGGTCGAAAATTTCAATCTTGTTCTTTGTGCCAAAAATAAATGGCTTCACTGTCGGATGTCGACGTGATTTGATGAAACCGTAATGAGCCCCTGCGTTAAACATGGCTTCGATAAGCGGTTTTTGTTGGTCTGTTTTTGCTGGCATATGTAGGAGAGAGTGTAACATAGAGGCCTATAAATCGCAACACCTCTAAGAATATGGCTTATTCGTCGTCTTCGTCGCTTCCCTCGCCTGTTTTACCGGCCTGGAGGGCGTCAATAATAGGGCCAATATTACCGAGGAAAATACCCTCAATATTGTGCCATGACTGTTTGAGGCGGTGGTCTGTTACGCGGTCCTGGAGAACATTGTAGGTACGGATTTTTTCGGATCTGTCACCTGTACCAATCTGGTCTTTTCGGTTGGCCGCGAACTTCTTTGCCTCTTCTTCTTCTTTGAGCTGTTCGAGCTTTGCCGTGAGGATAGACATAGCCTTTTCTCGGTTCTTGAGCTGTGATCGTTCAGATGTAGATCGCACATCAATACCCGTCGGCTTGTGAATCAATCGTACGGCTGTTTCTACTTTGTTTACGTTCTGACCTCCGGCACCACCAGATCGTGAAAATTCCATTTCGATATCGGCTGGGTTGATTTCAATCTTTGATTTCTTTCGAATTGGCAAGATAGCAACGGATGCAGTCGATGTGTGAATTCGGCCAGATTTTTCTGTTTCTGGAACTCGCTGAATTCGGTGTACACCTGTCTCGTATCGGAGATATTTGTAAATTTCAGGACCTCGCATTTCGATAGTGGCTTCTTTATATCCACCTGAAGCTGTTTCTGAGAATTCAGTAATTTTTGAAGACCAGCCCTGTGTTACGCCATATTTCATATACATGGCTGCCAAATTTTCGGCAAAAAGGGCGGCTTCGTCCCCTCCTGCGCCAGCACGAACTTCAAGAATAATTTCTGAAGGAAACTCTTCTGCAACCTCGTCGGCCTTTAAGATTTCATTTATCTTTTCTTCAATACCCTTTAATTGTTCATCAAGTATACTCAATTCGTCCTTCGCGAGATCAGCCATAGAAGGATCAGCAGCCATCGTTTCCACTTCCTGCTTCTGCACCAAAAGCCGCTCGTATTCATATGCGAGGAAGCTTGTTTTGTGATTCTGTTTTAATGCGTCTAAATCCATAGATGTATTGTCATTATACCCTTTCCAAAAGAAAAACCACTCCCATGAGTTGAGAGCGGCTTTTCGAGGAGGACGTTATTTCTTTGAAGTTTCCTTCTTTGTCTTTGAAACCTTTGAACCAGCCTGTCGAGCCTTGAACTTTTCTACTCGTCCAGCAGTGTCAATTACCTTTTCGTTACCTGTATAGAATGGGTGGCATTTTGCGCAGATTTCGACAGAAAATTTCTCCTTTGTAGAACCAATAGTGTAACTAGCTCCACATGCACATGTGAAGGTTGCCTCTGGATAATATGTTGGGTGGATATCAGCTTTCATAGTGGAATGAGTATAACATTAAGTCTAAAAAACACAAGTCTGGCCAAAATATGGTTAAAAGTGCACGGATAAATCGCTGCTGCGATTTTCCTCGTGCTCGCTCCGTCGAGCCTCGCAAGGCACTTTTAGCCATATTTTAGGCCATTAATTAGCGAATACGAGGTTAAAAATATACCTTATTTGTCATATTTACTCCCCAGGCGAGCAACAATACTCAGTACAAGCATGATTACTGCAAGAATGCCCAATATAATATAGTTTAAATACATTTTCGTGAGTTGTTACTTTACCTTGTTAATAATATCCCTATTATCCAAAAAATAAGTGACAAAATCAATCCAATCAGTGCTCCAAACAGACTTGGACGGTTGTTTATAATATTTCCAATAAATACTGATCCTATACAAACCTGACCGATATCTAAACTGATTTGCTTCAGTGTTTCGGACTTATTTCGAAGGAAAAGAATCACGTCCCTATTGGCAGTATTTTGAAATTTATTTAGGAGCATTCGTATATCTTATACGGTACGAGATAAATATCTCATAAAGAAAAACTAAACTAGTTGGCAGAGATAATATCAATATTATCCTGAAGTGTCTGCACACGGCCCATCACTTGGTCACCATAGAATGTGTTACTGCCACTACATGATCGTCCTGAATAATATTTACATGCTGCATTTCGCTCCGCTGAATAACTACCTCCCGCTGCACCAAGGTCAGTCAAATACATCGCAGAGGCCATGAATGCGTCTGGTGCACTCCATGGATCGGCCACTGATTTGCCGAGTGCTGAGGCCACTCGTTTTTCCATAAGTACCCATGTTGATGGAATAAACTGCGCAGGTCCCATCGCTCCTCCATATCCTACAGACAACGGACATGAGACGAGCGTCTTGAATGGGTCTCGTCCGAGCTTCTTTGTAATTTCCAAAAACGGCTGCACATCTCGACTTGGCTTCATGAGGTTTGAGACCGCTGTACCTGATGTTCGTACACCTGAACCGTCTTCACTCTTGAGATAACATGAACCTACGTTTTTACCGAGGTTTGTTTCTTGTTGCAAAATACCGAGAACAAACGCCGCTCGAACGCCTGTCTTTGCGGAAGCTGCCTTTGCATACTTCACCGCATCTTCGAATTTGATTGAAGCAGAGTCTCGGAGGGCAAAGAGCTGGTTTCGAATCTGGTTTGCTCTCGCCTGCTTGTCGGCAATCACGGTTTGGTAGTTCTTCTGTTCAGACTTGTTCAAATTCAACAATCGCTGCTTTTCAGCTTCAGCTTTTTCGATTTTGCGCTTTTCTGATTCTACGTTCACCTTCGTGTCAATTTCTTGATTTCGTTTATCGTCGAGTTCTTCTCGAGCAATCTCATCCTCTTTCTTTGCAGATGAAATTTCGCTCAAGCGTTCCTGAAGAGATTTCTGAACTGCGCTATATGCGTCAAAGTCAGAGAAGAATGTGGAAATATTTTGGTTACTGAGAAGTGCCTCGGCCATTGAATAATTGTCGAGTTCGTTTGTCTTTTCGAGAATTTGCTGAAGAGATTCTTTGTTTTTGTTGATGCGGCCAGAAAGAGCTGTAATCGTATTTGTCTTGACTGTGATATCTTTGCCTAGTTTCTGAATAGCAATATCGTGCGCTTTGATTTTGAGTTTTGCCTGTTTGATTTGGGCATCCAAAATACTAATATCACGCTGGATGGATGATCCTTCTTGTTGTTTTTTTGTCAGAATGCTTTGCTGCTCTGCAATCTGTTTTTCGATATCAGCCAATTCGGCTCGGAGAATTCTTTCTTGTTCAGGAGTAAGGTTGGGATTTGTCTGGGCATCAGTCGTCTGCGGTCTACTAAGTGTCACTACAAATATAAATGTGAGGATAAACAGGATACTAGCAAGAATGCGTACTGTCTTTCCCATGCCATATGATGAACGAAACATACGTTTGATTATAGTAAATGACACCGGCCACGTCTATAGCCAATTTCACGGCTTTGTTGAGGGGTGAAGCGAGTCGGGCGCCCGTTTGCATTCATTTCAGAACGTATTCAGAATATATTCTGAATACCATATGAAGAAAAAGAAAAAACACAGCAGGTGGCTGTGTTTTTTCGATCTGTGCGAAGTCTCCTCTGAGATTATTCCGCAGCAGCTTCGTCTTCTTCTTTCTTTCCTTTTTCTACTGAAAGTTCGATACTTGAAATATCAACTGGAGCAGCTGGTTCTTCTGGTTCGTCTTTTGCAGCAGCTGCGAGTACTACTACTTCTTCGGCATCTGTTACAAGAGATACACCATTTGGAAGTTTGATGTCTGAGGCCTTGATTTGAGAATCAAAGTCAACGAGAGATGAGATGTCCACTTCGAGAGCATGTGGAAGATCTTTTGGCATAGCCTCGATTTCTACTTCGTGAAGTACCTTTACAAGTGTTCCTCCGAGATCCTTTACAGCTGGAGCAACGCCAACGAATTCGATAGGCATAGCAACCTGTACTTTCTTTCCTTTTTCGATAACGTAGAAGTCTACGTGTCGGATAGCACCCTTTACTGGTTCTCGGTCAATGTCGTGAATAAGTGCATCGTGGTCTTCGCCCAAGCCTGTAAGTGTTACTACTGTTGATTCACCGGCTTCTTTCCATACTTTATTAAATTCGATTTCGTTTACAGCGATTGATGTTGCAGCGGCTTTTGGACCATAGAAAACAGCAGGAATTTTTCCTTCGTTTCGTACGTCTGTAAGCTTGCCATCTCGCTTTTCAATAGTTAGCGTTAACATAGGCCATCATTATATATATTTCTTCAAAAAAGGCAACTTTTGGGGCTTCTGGGGCTCTGGAAGGCCCCCACAACGGACTTTTTGGGGTACCCGCCAATACATAGGACTATGCCTATTCTAGAGGGCTTTTTTGAGGTTTTTGGGGCCTATTCCTTCACTATATGTGCTTTGAAGTATTCAAGCGTACCCCCTACTTTCTTGCCCGGATTGAAGATTTTTTGATCATCAAACACACCCTTTATACGAGAGAAAATATCGAGCATTTTGGGACTGAACATTTTGTGAAGGTAGGGCGTTCGAGAAATTCCGTCGTTGTGTTCTGCTGTGATTGAGCCGCCATATTCGATAACGAGACTATATACTTTCTCAGAAATTTCGAGAACGCGATCAACGTGTCGGGGATCTGTGTAATCCATGAGTGGAAAGATATGGAAGTTTCCGTTTCCGGCGTGACCGGCAATACTGTACGTAAGATCATATGATTTCAAAATATCACGAAGGCGTGGGAGAAATTCAGGAAGATGTTCTGGTGGAACAATTACGTCCTCGATGAATGTGGCAACCTTCTTGCCTGCCCCATGCGCTCGGAGCAAGTTGTAACTCTCGCGGCGAATCGTCCAAAACTTTTTTACACGCGATTCGCCGCCGATTCGCCGCGTCTTCAAGTGATAGTGTTGAAGACTTTTCTGAAGACCTTTGACACTGGCTGAAAGCTGCTTGGGATCATTGCCTTCAAACTGAATGAGCATTACCAATTTTGGAAAGCCTCCTGTGATACCCATCCAAAATTCAGGCAAAAAGTTAAAGAATAACGCGATGGCTTCTTTGAAATTTCCCTTGCGGAGGAGGTCTGGAAAATATTTGATGGCGAGCCGAATCGTATCTTCATCATATGACTCGAGACTAATTGGATTGTATTTCAAAATATCATTTACGAGCGGACCAATACCGTCGAGTGTTGGTAAAAAGACTGTGAGCAATTTTGTGTATTTTTGGACAGGCACGAGATCGAGGGTGATTTCTGTCACGATGCCCAATGTTCCCTGAGAACCGACAAATAGTTTTGTGAGGTCAAACATCTTTGTCTCAGCATTCCACACATCCCAGATGAAATATCCCGCGCTATTTTTTGCGGTGTGTGGTCGAGCTTCAGTAATGTCGGTTTGATTGTCAGAAATGAGCTTCCAAATCTTGGCATATACACTTCCTTCAAAATCTGGCTGTGCAATCTTGAGCATGAGTTCATCGTATGACAGTGGCGTCACCACGTATTCATGTCCATCTGCAAAAACAACCTTGAGCTTTCGCACGTACTGTTTTGTCTGTCCGTAGGTAAGTGTCTTCTCCCCCGCAGCGTTGTTGGCAACGATACCGCCGACGGTGCAAATATTTTTTGACGCAGGATATGAAGGGAAAAATAATCCTTGAGCAAGTGTTTCTTTTTCGAAGTCACGATAAAAGGTACCAGGGAGAACAGTGGCTTGGGCGTCTACAATCTTGAGAACGCCCTGCATGTATTTGTTGATATCGAGAATAATGGATTCGCCGAGCGGGCCACCGGACATATCGGTACCGGCGGATCGGGGCGTGAGAGAAAGTTCAGGATATTCTGTCTTGTGTTCATGCACCCATCGAACAAGTGCCTGAATATCAGCAGAGTCTTTTGGAAAAACGATAATCTGTGGCATCACCTGACACACACTTGCATCTCGACTGTATTGTATAAGTGTCTCTTTGTCGTCACGAACCTCACCTTTGATAATCTGCTGAATCTGTTCTTTGATGGAAGCCATTATCTTTATATTTTATTTATAAATTGTTCATCACTCTCAATTTCTCTTCTACAACGGCCTGCATTGCGTCGATGCTTGGTTGCATAATTCTGTATGGTGCAACTTCATCAGGATGATCAGTAAGTGACTGTTTGAGCGCATCTCGAAAAGCAACGCGGAGTTCGGTATTGTAGTGGACAATTCCTACGCCTGCCTGTACGGCGGCTTTCAAATCTTCTGTAGAAATGCCTGACGCTCCGTGAAGCACGAGAGGTACGCCCGCCGTTGTTGCAAGCTCCGCGATACGTTCAATATTGAGCTTTGGGTTTGGCATATTTTTTATCATGCCATGAATATTTCCAACGGCGGGCGCCAACAAATCAACACCTGTCGCTTGAACAAATGCCTGTGCGTCAACAGCAGATGTCAGAGATGCAGGATCTAATCCCACACCTTCTGGAATTGCATCGAGCATTTTTGATGATGATCCAATATATCCAAGTTCCCCTTCAACCAACACATCTCGTCCTGTTGATGCCTTCACTGATTGGGCATATGCAACGGCCTGCGTGGTGAGTGCGATATTTTCTGCGAGCGACACTTTTGCAGCATCAATAATCACAGAATCATATCCTGCGTCGATGGCTTCTTTGACTCGTTCGATACTATATGTGTGATCCGCATTCAAAAATATTGGTGCGTTATACGTTTCGCGAAGTGTCGTCACCAACGCCCGCGCTTCACGTACTCCGATAAAATCTCGTTCACCTTCCGATACACCAATAATAACTGGCACCTGTAATTTTTGTGCTGCCGCGAAAATCGCATGCAACCCTTCTATATTTGAAATATTAAAATGGCCAACCGCCCGTTTTTGTTGTACCGCCTGGGCAATACATTCTCTTAAGCTCATATTCATACAAAAATAATATCATATCTGGCTTTCAGAACCTACCAAGCTACGTTATAATCGAGCTATAGATATAAGTAACATTTTGTACATGCAAACACCAGAATTTGTCGCGATTGGCGATACCGTCATCGACGCGTTTATTCGCCTCAAAACCGCCCACGAAGTGAAAGACTCGGCAACAAAAACATCCGAAATATGTATGCCTTTTGGTGATAAAGTTCCATTCGAATTCGCTGTAGAATTACCGGCTGTTGGTAACAGCGCCAACGCTGCTGTATCAGCAGCACGACTCGGACTTCACGCAGCTCTCATCTCGAATGTGGGAAATGATCGTCATGGTACTGAGTGTATCGATGCGCTTGTACAAAATAATGTTGATACACAATTCATCGTTCGTCATCCAGGACTTTCGACAAACTATCACTATGTTCTCTGGTATGAACACGAACGAACAATTCTCATCAAGCATGAAAACTTCCCTTATGTACTGCCTCATGTAGGTTCTCCAAAATGGCTCTACCTCAGTTCACTTGGTGAACAATCACTCGCCTTTCATCAAGACCTTGCCGATTATCTCGATGAACATCCTGAAATCAATCTCGTCTTTCAACCGGGAACATATCACATAAAATTTGGCACAACTGCGCTCGAACGAATATATCGACGAACAAAAATATTTTTCTGTAATCTCGAAGAAGCAGAACGAATTCTAGGAATTCAAAATAGAGACCCAAAAGTGCTTCTTGCAGGACTTCGAACACTCGGACCAGAATTACCAGTCATTACAGATGGCCCAAATGGCTCATATACATACATTGATGGCGAAGCCGTATTTCTCAAGGCCTATCCTGATCAAAAACCAGCATATGAACGTACAGGAGCCGGAGACGCATATGCATCAACCTTCAGTGTTGCGCTCGCTTCAAATCATACAGTTGCCGAAGCAATGCAGTGGGGATCTATCAACGCTATGTCAGTGTGTCAGTATGTAGGTGCACAAAAAGGCCTTTTGAATAAAACTCAAATTCAAGAATTCATCAAACAAGGTCCTTCAGATTGGAAGCCTGTGACTATTTAATAGTTCTTTATTTTCTTTTGATGACAGCTTGAACTGCTGCTTCGATGTCTTTTTTTCCCATGCAGTAATGTGTGAGGAGTTCTTCTGGTGTTCCTGATTGTCCGAATGCGTCTTTTACTCCGATGAATTCAATTGGTGTTGGCTGTGACTGTGCAAGACATTCTGCAACAGCACTTCCCATTCCTCCTGCGATTTGATGTTCTTCGATTGTGACAATTGCGCCCGCTTCTATTGCGACAGCTGTGATTGTCTCTGTATCCAATGGTTTGATAAATGGAAGGTTCACCACGATGCTGGCGATACCTTGTGCTTCGAGTGAATGTGCGGCTTCAAGCGCTTTGAATACGAGAGGGCCTGTGGCAATGAGAGCAACGTCGGCATGCTCTTTGTTCAGCTTCTGTGTGTCAGATGAATAGAGTATCTGCGCTTTGCCCAATTCAAATGGTGTGTCTTCGGTTGTGATGAGAGGGCTTTTCTCACGAGAAAGACGAATATACACAGGCGTTTTGATTGCATCAGATGCGGCGAGCAGTGTGGCCTTTCGAGCTTCGATAGCATCGCATGGTGAAATGACAGTGAGATTTGGAATCACTCGAGTGATAGCGATGTCTTCGATGGCCTGATGTGTTCCACCATCAGGCCCCACAGAAATACCGGCATGAGATCCTGCGATAATAACTTTCTGATCGTTATAACAAATAGTTGTACGAATCTGTTCCCAGTTTCTTCCTGGGCTGAACATCGCGTACGATGTGATACATGGAATTTTGCCTGATGCGGCCATACCAGATGCTACAGATGCGAGATTTTGTTCTGCCACTCCCATTTCCACAAATCGTTCAGGAAATTTCTTTTTGAAAAAATGCATTTGTGTTGATTCGGTCAAATCGGCACACAATCCAACAACGCGAGGGTCTCGTTCGCCTGCGGCAAGAAGTCCTTCACCAAATCCTTTTCGGATTGGCACAAGGTCAACGTCTTTTTCAAATATGCGTGGATTAATAGGTGCTACAAACATGTGTTCATTATATCAGATATGAAATAGAACCGAGTGCGACATACACAACAATCACCCAAAACCATTTTTCTGTTTTTTCCATGATTGAATCAGAAAATTCTGCATCAATATCAATATTGATGAGTGCAAGTCCGAGCGTATTCAATACAATTTCTTTAAACTTTGATGCCATGATGGTTCATACGTATTGTTCTCCTTTATTACAACGTGGCGCCGAGGGCTTTCAATTCTGTGAGGGCGGCCTGTACCTGATCTTCTTTCTTTGGGGCGCCAGCGACGTCCTGGAGGCCTGGTGGGATACCGTGCCATTCATATCTATTTTCCATAAATGAGACGCCTCGTCCAGGGACAGTGTGTGCGATAATAATTGATGGTTTATCGAATACTACTTTTGCTTGGCATACAGCTTCGTCTATAGCACGGAAATCATGTCCGTCGATTTCTTGGACATGCCAGCCGAATGATTTCCATTTTTCGTAGAGCGGTGCAAGCGGCATAATATCCTCTGTGTATCCATCGATTTGAATATTGTTCCTATCAATGATGGCAATGAGATTGCCCAATTTTTCTTTTGATCCTAAAAGTCCTGCTTCCCAAATTTGTCCTTCGTTGTGTTCTCCATCAGAAAGCAATGCGTAGACGTTTTTTGGGATGGCTCTTCCATAATCCATTTTATCGGCAAGAGCCATCCCAACAGCCTGTGACAATCCAGAACCGAGCGGTCCTGAACTTGTTTCTAATGCAGGCAAATATTCTCGATGCGGATGTCCTTGCAATTTTGAACCGAATTTTCGTAATGTACTGAGTTCCTCCATAGGAATATATCCTGCATGCGCCATTGTGGCATAGAGCACTGGGCAAATATGACCGTTTGAAAGTACCAATCGATCCCGATCTTTCCATGTTGGATTCTTTGGATCATGCTTCATTTCATGAAAATAGAGATACGTAAAAATATCCGCCATGCCAAGAGGACCTGCGGTGTGCCCTGATGTCTTTGAAGCAGCGAGCATTTCGATAATAGAAATACGAATGTCGTTTGCTTTTTTTTGAAGTTCTATAATTTTTTGGTCAGTAAGAGACATGGTGTGCGTATGCACGTATTATAACGCACTTTTGTATCAATGCCACAGCAAACTGCGTACAACTATGCAGAATATTCTTTGAGCAAATCTTTGAAATCCAAAATAGCGTCTTCGGCGGATTCTGATTTGAAAATAGCTGATCCAGATACGAGTCGATCAACACCTGCTTCGAGAAGTTCTTGGGCGGTATCATAATCAACTCCCCCGTCTACAGAAACAATGACATCAGGAAGGCTTTCTTTCAGCAGTTTGATGCGATCAATTACTGTTGCATCGAACGGCTCACCTTGAAGGCCAATCATTTCGATTCCCATAAACTGCACAAAATCAATCGATGCGCGCTGTTCTGTTACAAAAGCAATCACATCTTCGATAGATGTTTTGGATGTGAACGCAATACCTGTCTCTACACCTTTTTCTTTGAGCTCGGCTAATAGTGGTGCAATCACTGTTCGTGGCGCACTGAGATAATGCAATACAATACGCAAAGCGCCCGCCGCTGCCCATCGGTCTGCATGAACTTTTGGATCTGTTGCCATGAGGTCTACTTCAACATTCACATCTTCCCAATATGGAAGTCCTTCTTCTTGATTGACGATTTTGAGAAAATCGCGGTCTTCATCGCGGACAAGAGGCCAACTTTTTGATTTCACAAATTTTCCATCCATGACATCTATCTGCACCGTCGACACAAATTCTTTAACGCGTTCGATATGTCGTTTGAGGTCTTCAAAATTGTTGGGCATGATTGCCGGGATGATTTCTTTCATATATTCGGTTTCTATTATATTGATGTGAGTATTGCGCTTATGAAAATAAGCCAGCGTCAGGATATTGTTCTATTTCATTTATGCGACGTTCATGTCGAGCGTCTTCTGAGAATTCAGTTTCGAGCCAGAGCTTCACACTCTCGTATGCTTTGTGTGGAGAAAGGAAGCGCGCTCCGAGCGAAAGGATATTGGCGTCGTTATGTTCACGAGAAAGTGTGATGATTTCATCAGGACCGCCGTAATAGAGGGCTGCCCGAATATGTGGAAATTTATTCGCAACAATAGCTTCGCCTTGGCCTGAACCACCAATCACAATTCCACGCGCATCCGCCTTTCCTTCTGATACTTCTCCAGATGCGATAGCCGAATATATTTCGGATACGTCTTTGGCAACCTTTGAAATATAGAGCGGATAATCATCCCCTTCTACGAGTTCATGTGCGCCGCAATCAATCACCTCATGGCCGTCTTTTAAAAGATGCTCTGTGAGGTATGCCTTTAATTCAAATCCTGCATGGTCCGATCCGATGAATAGTTTCATATTTATTGTATGTGTTCACTTGCTTTAACAACATGCTGTAACAATGCATGTGTATACCCCATTTCATTGTCATACCATGCGAGTACTTTCACGAGGTTGCCATCAACTACTCGAGTGAATTTGAGATCTGCAATAGATGCATGTGGATTGCCAATAATATCTCGAGAAACAAGTTCTTCATCTGAAGCTTCGAAGACACCTGCCCATCGAGGATCTCGAGCGGCCGCTCGCAACAGCTCATTTACTTCTTCTTTTGTTGTTGCTCGCTTTGCAATGAATGTCACATCAACAATAGATCCTGCAATCACTGGCACGCGCATTGATACGCCATCGAATTTGCCAGCGAGGTCTGTGATAACTTTTGTAGTTGCGATTGCCGCTCCAGTTGAAGAAGGCACAATGTTCATCGCGCCGGCTCGTCCTTCACGCCAATCTTTTTTGTTTGGAGCATCAACAAGAGACTGACTTGCTGTATATCCGTGTACTGTATTCAAAATCGCTTTCTCCATACCGATAGTTTCGTGAAGGATAGAAATGAGTGGGCTTGCAGCATTTGTTGTACATGATGCATTTGATGTGAGAGAAGCATCACCTAGAGCACCTTCGTTGATTCCCATGAGTACGGTCACACCTTGAACAGGAGATCCTGGTTCGTCTTTTGCGGGAGCTGAAATAACAACACGTTTTGCACCAGCGTCTTGATGCATTTTTGCTTTTTCGAATGAAGTAAACAATCCAGTTGATTCGAGGACAATGTCGATGCCGAGTTCAGCCCAAGGAAGTTTGCTTGGTTCTTTTTCACTCAAGTACTTTACTTCGTTGCCATTGATGATGAGCACACCTCGTTCTTTGTCTGCCTTGATATCGAGATCAGATTTTCCGTATGTACTATCGTACTTCATCAAATATGCGATGTTTTCGATATCAGCGAGGTCATTGATTGCCACTACTTGGAGAGTAGGTTCTTTGACTGCTAATTTGAGAAATGCTCGTC
>CAZCNA010000005.1:0-19936 GCA_964500215.1 uncultured Candidatus Saccharibacteria bacterium
AGCGGATAACACCCGTATGCCGAATATCATAGAATAATACCCCCAAAAAAGAGCCCACAAGCGCGATAAGATACCAATAATGAGTCATAAGGGTAATATGAGTGGCTGTGATAGAATAATACGGTTAATTATAACCCACATCAGATTTCATGCGAATCGCTATTATCGGCTCTGGAATAGGCGGCCTCGGGGTTGCTATCAAACTTGCAAAACAAGGTCATACCGTCACTGTATACGAAAAGAACGAGGTCCTCGGTGGCCGAGCTGGCGTATTCAAAGAGGCTGGATTCACGTTCGATATGGGGCCTTCGTGGTATCTCATGCCCGATGTGTTTGAGAAATTTTTTGCTTCAGTCGGGGAGAATATTCATGATCATCTCGATCTCGTGCAACTTGATCCTGCATATAGAATATTTTTTGAAAAAATTCAGGGTCCAACTGATATTCCGTTTTCTGCTGAGAAGGCTGCCACGGTAGTGGAGTCTTTTGAGCCAGGGGCTGGAGAAACATTCAAACGGTATCTCAAAAAAACTGAAAAACAATATAATCTCGTTGTTGAGCATTTTTTGTACAAAGAGTATCGTACCGTATTTGATTTGATTAGCTTCAAAGGTATTCAAGCCCTTTGGACGTTACCGCTCATTGGAAGTATTGACCGATATATCCGAAAGTTCTTTGTCTCAAAACAGATTCGGCAACTTCTCGAATACACAATGGTATTTTTGGGAGCATCTCCGTATAATGCGCCGGCTCTCTACGCCATGATGGCACACGCGGATTTTGGACTTGGCGTATTTTATTCAAAAGGCGGTGTCTTCAAATTAGTAGAAGCCCTAGAACATATTGGCAAAAAATACGGCGTACAGTATGTGCTCAATTCGCCCGTTCAACATATCGAAGTGGTAGACAAAAAAGCAAAGGCACTCATTCTCGAAGACGGTAATAGAGTGGAATTCGATATTGTCATTTCGAATGCAGACATGCATCATACAGAAACCAAATTGCTCGATGAGGCATATCGTTCATATCCCGCTGCATATTGGGACAAGGCCGTATTGGCACCGTCTGCCATCTTGATGTATCTTGGTATAAAGGGAAAAATTGACGCTTTCAAACACCACACCCTTTATTTTTCAGATAATTGGGATGAACACTTTGATGCCATTTTCAAAAAGTCTGAATGGCCAAAAAATCCCTCATATTATATTTCTACGCCGAGTCGAACAGATTCGACTGTAGCACCAGAAGGAGATGAGAACGTGTTTGTGCTTGTGCCTATTGCATCTCGATTCGGTACACCTGAAGAATGCACAGCCTACGCAGATGTGGTCTTAGATCATATAGCCAAGACAACGGGCGTGACGGATCTCAAAGAACGCATTATATACAAAAAGATATTTGGTCCACAGGATTTTGAATCGAGATATAATAGTATTGGTGGAACAGCTTTGGGACTTGCACATACTATCAATCAGACCGCCGTCTTCCGTCCTCAAAACAAGAGTAAGAAAGTTTCGAATCTCTATTATGTGGGGGCAGGAGTTCATCCTGGAATTGGCGTTCCCGTATGTCTCATCAGTGCCGACCTTGTCGCAAAAAGAATTAGTAAAGAATACACGAAATGAAAACACTTTCAGAATATAAGAGTATTGTGAACGCAGAAATAGAACAGCAGTTTAGTACACTCGAAGTTTTTACCGGAGAAATCGACCCGCTTTTTACGGAGTTGGTTCAGACGATAAAAGGATATATGTCGGCAGGAGGAAAACGATTCCGACCATATCTCATGTATCTCGCGTATAAAGGAGCAGGAGGAACAAATGAAGATGAAATTATTTCGGTCGCAGCAGCGTTAGAATTGCTTCACAGTTTTTTGCTCATTCACGATGATATTATTGATAATGATTATGTACGATACGGTGTACAAAATGTAGAAGGTGTATACCAGCAAAAGTTTGCATCTCTTGGAACTGAATCTGCAAAACGATATGCAAGCAATGTTGCGATTCTTGCCGGTGATATTACACACGTCCTCAGTTCACAAGCAATCGCAAAAGCAGAGCTTACACCAGAAGTAAAAGCTCTCATTTTCAATGTGATGCTCGAATCAACAATGAAAGTGGCGGGTGGGGAATTGGTTGATGTACTTGTTTCAACTGGTCTCGATGATATTGAAGTAACAGAAGAACGAATCCTCCGAATGTACGAACACAAAACTGCTTCATATACATTTGAATTACCTTTGCGATTAGGATATTTGGTTGCACAGCAATCGGAACAATATATCACCGAAATCAAGAAACTTTCGACAGCACTCGGTATTGCATATCAATTGACGGATGACTTGATTGGTGTATTTGGAAATAGTGCGGAGACAGGGAAATCAAATGACGGAGATATTCGGGAAGGCAAACGAACAATATTGTATTGCAAAGCCCTCCATATGTTGCCCGCAGATCAAAAAGCTCGTTTTTTGAAATTGTACGGAAATCCTCACGCGACGGACGAAGATATAAGTGAAGTTCGCGCACTCTTTGAAACATATAATATTAAGAAAGAAACAGAACTGTTGCGTGACACGTACACAAAAGACGCTCAATCTTGGCTCAATGCCATCGTGTCTTCGGAACCCGCTCAGTTAGCATTTCAGAATATGATTGCCACATTGCAGTCACGTACCGCATAATATAAGTAGTATGAATACCTCAACCTCAACAGACCTCTATCTCAAGACAGCACTCAAACAGGCGCGTGTGCTCACAGAAGCATACAGTTCGTCGTTCAGCGTTTCGTTGACGCTCATTCATCCGTCACTTCGACCAGCGATATATGCCATCTATGGAATGGTTCGTGTCGCTGATGAGATTGTCGACGCTGATTGGGAAGGAATTAATCCACTCGAAGAGCTCGATACATTCGAGGCAAATTTGTTTGAAGCGATTCGTATTCAATATAGTAGTAATCCTATTTCGCATGCATTTCAATGGGCGGTTCATACATACAACATATCACCTGACTACATCCGAGCATTTTTCAAAAGTATGCGATTTGATACAGAAGTTACTTCATACAATGAAGCGCTGTATCATGAATATATATACGGCTCAGCCGAAGTCATTGGCCTCATGAGTCTCGCTGTATTTTGTAGAGGGGATGAAGCTCAACAATCGAAACTCGAAGTAGGTGCGAGAGCTTTGGGAGCAGCATTTCAGAAAGTGAATTTCTTGCGGGATATTGATGCCGATGCACACATTCGGGGTCGAATATATTTTCCCGGTGTTACCGAAGTGCCTCTCACACTCGATCAAAAAACAGAAATTGAAGCGGACATCAAAAAAGACTTTGCGAAAGCTGAAGAATATATTCAGCAATTACCAACAGAAGCACGTGCTGGTGTTCGATTGGCGTATCTCTACTATCATACGTTGTTCGAAAAGATCCAGGCTGTATCACCATCGGCGCTTGAGCAAAGAATCTCGGTATCACCATTTCACAAAATAGCACTGTATTTGAAAGCTCGATTTTTATAAAATATATATATGACCATCACTGTTAATGACAAAATGCAGAAAGGGTATACGTACACATGTACGGAGCCTGAGGGGAAACATTTTCATCCTGAATTCAAACCAGATCTCACTCCTCGAGAAATGCTCGAACTCGGCGTATTTGGTGGAAAATACATGACTGATTGCCGCGATGAATTTCCAAAAAACTGGTTTGCAAAAGCAAAACTTTGTCCAGAAAAACATGATGCATCCCTCAACTTTTTTGGCGTAAATGCTTCACAACCACTCTCTGTGTGGCGACAAAAAGGATGGATATACAAAGACGATCCTCGTGGTTGGTTCCAATGGTATTGCAGATATTATCGTGGACGACGTATTGAAAAAGAAGACCTCCGTCAAATAAAACGATGGAAGGCAATGGTGCGACATATTGCTCAAATCACTAACAATTGTCGTGTGCATGATTTTGCATGTCATACAAAACAACGCCAGGCATTGCTGCACTGGGCGTATGATAGTCGGAAATTTTAGGTAGGGAACTCGATGTTCGAGAGATACAACGCAGTATGAGGCAGTATTAGAATTAAAGACCGAGACTTTGGAGAAACACTTCGAGTTCTTTGCCTTCGATAGGTCGGTATTGGCCAACAGGCAATGTACCGAGATTGATATTCATAATTTTGATTCGCTGAAGGTCTGTCACTTCATTGTGCATCGCTGAAACCATTCGTCGAATTTGGTGTTTTTTCCCTTCGGAAAGAGTAATGGCAAACACGCCACTATTGAGCACTTTTACTTTACAATTTTTTGTAACGTAGCCTTCGATTTCTACACCAGCTTCCATGTATTCTTTGAAACTTGGTCGGAGTTTGCTTGCTGTTTTTACAATATATTGTTTTTCGTGTTCGTGTTCAGGATTGAGGAGTCTGTCAGTGATACGGCCATCGTTAGTGAGAATAATAAGGCCATGTGATCCTTTGTCGAGACGGCCAACGGGGAAGATACCTTTGAGAGAGACAGATCCTTTGATGTCTTTTTCACCACGTTCTGCAGAGTGGGTGAGTACGCCTTTTGGTTTGTTGTATGCAAAATACTGATATTTTTTTGCTTTCCCACCAGTTCGTACTTCGACATGGTCGTTTTCATTTATTTTGTCACCGAGTACAGCAATTTTGCCGTTGATATAGACCTGCTTTTTGAGAATCAGTTCATCCGCCTCTCGACGAGTGGCGTGTCCTTGGCTCGCAAGGTATTTGTTTATTCGCATTGGGTATGAGGGCTTTTCCATAAGAGACAATACTTTATCATAGAAATATAGTTTTGTCGAATTGTACTGAAACTGTGAATCTTGCTGTGTACTCCCACATATAAATGCGATACAATATACACATGGCAAAAAGAAAAAGTACAAATACAAAAAACCCGACTTCACGATCAAAGAAGACAAAGAAGCGACTCGCAATCAAGAAGGCTCGACCTGTAAAAAAGAATCGAGCTGGTGGAAAGAAGAAGCGAGCAATCTAAGTTCGGTTACAACAGCACCTTTCAAGGTGTTTTTGTATTTTTGTCAGACCCTTGTTTTTATTTTGTAATCTTATTAAACGGCTCTGTGAAGCCATGAAAAGGCGTATGTAACGCTTTTATTGTCTTCGCTGGGTATGATATAATTCTTTATTATGAATAATGATTTCGTTCCCATATCCCGCGTACGATCGTTCGTCTTTGTTCTCATTACTATAGGTATTATTATTGGTGCATATGCTGGTATTCAATTCATTCATCCATCGTCTGTAGATCAGATTTCTACGGCAGTTATTCCATCTGAATCAGAGAGTGTGCGCGAGGCACAAGTATCATCTGTGCTCAGTGCATCTGCTTCTACAATGAAGAAAGCAAAACCATTGGCGGCGCCCGCTTCTTCTACAGTGCTCTCTGCAATTTCTCTTTCATCTTCATCAAAGAGCACAAGTACGTTAGTGACAAAAGTAAAATACGCAGTTCTCAGTGAACCAACAAAAGATGGCGATCATGCACGGATGCGAGGTTGTGATATTGTTAGTCTCAAAGAAGTGAAAGTTGCTCCCACAAATTCTCCGCTCGATGCATCATTCAAGGCACTTTTTGCAAAGAAAGAATCATGGCCGGCACCAGATGCTCAGCCAGGAAACTTTATGTCTTCACAAAAAGGTCTCAAATATGACAAAGCTGTTATAGAAGGCGACACAGCAAAGGTTTATCTCACAGGAACATACAAACTCAACGGTCTCTGTGATGATCCCCGAATCGGTCTTCAGGTAGGTGACACAGCACTCCAGTTTCCTGGTGTACAAGCAGCTGAAATTTATATCAACGGCGAACTTCTCAAGATTGTAAGTAAGAGTGTTAAGTAGCGACTCTTGTCGGGATATTCTCGATCAGGATAATTTCATATTTCTTTTATATATTGTTGATGAGTTCTTCATCTCTTGTGTGATAAGAGGTGATTTGGCGATTTGGTGGTACCATATTATAACTATTATATGCAACGGACGATTACACTCAAAAATATCACATTTTCATACAAAGAAGATTTGCTCCTCAAGGGAGTGACTGTTCGATGTACCGAAAACGAAAGGCTTTGTATTTTGGGTGAAAACGGCTCTGGAAAATCTACTCTTCTCAAAATTATCGCTGGTCAATATACCGCAGACTCTGGTGTTATCGAAAAAATTGGTCATATGCGTATTGCATATGTACCTCAGGAATTCGATGCGTCATACAAAGACGTTTCTATCGCTACATATATAGAGAAGTTGGCAGGAATCAATCTCACAAAACGCACGCAGGCCATTGCCACCGAAATGGGTTTTGGTATTGAAAAAAAGATGACAACTCCATGCGGCTCCCTCTCGGGAGGTCAGCAAAAGATTGTGGCACTCAGTACGGTGCTCGCGACGAATCCAGACGTGCTCCTTCTCGATGAACCAGAAAACCATATCGACATCGTCAGTCGAGTGGTGCTCATCCGTATGCTCCAAGAATACAAGGGCAGTATTATTTTCATATCACACGATCGTCTCATCATCGATGCGCTCGCTACGAAAGTTGCCGAAATGTCGAATGGGCAGCTCCATATATCAGAAGGTGGATACGATGAATATATAGAGAGCAAGATGGAACGCATTGGCGGACTTCAGCGATCATATGATGCCCAATCAAAACGCATTAAACAAATCGAATCTTCAATCAGTATTTTGGCCCAGAAGGCTCTTCGTGGAAAAGGAATCGCACAATACCGAAACAAAAAAGAAGAACTCGAAAAACTCAAACAAGATCATCGCGATAACTCACGACCAGAAGACAAGAAAACACGAATCAAAATTCATCAGCAAAGCGAAGGCCTTCATGCTGGGAAATTATTGTGTCGTATGAACAAAGGCTTCTTTCGATATCCTGGTACGAAAGGCGATATGTTTCGAGAACTCACTCTCGAAATGCGCTCTGGCACACACATCGTACTCCTCGGACGAAACGGTTCAGGAAAATCTACCTTCCTCAAATGTCTCATGGGTGAATATGCTCTCACATCCGGTGATGTGACATGGGGTACGGATATCACGCGAGCATATTTTGACCAGCATGTTGAATTCGAACCTGCAGCCATTCCTGTGAATATTGTTATGACAAAATTGAATTGTCCAGAAGTACAGGCGCGCGCTGTGCTCGGCAGCATGCGATTCGATGCGGACAAAATGGAAACACCGATTCACAGTCTCTCTGGAGGAGAACGAATGCGACTCCGATTCGCGCTTGTCTTTGGACAAAAACCAGACCTCATTATTCTGGATGAACCGACAAACCATTTGGATGAAGTGACATGGGAAATTCTTCTCGATGCCTGCAAAAAATCAAAAAGTACAATTTTGCTCGTGAGTCACGATTATGAATTTATCGAAGAATTCAATCCGACTGTATTTTGGATGTGTCACAAACAGAACGTGGTAGAGCGGTACAAAGACCTTTCGGTGCTCCTCGAAGAAATGAGTTCCTAGAGAATCTTCAGAACTTATTTGGCTTATTTTCAGAACTCTTTCTGAAGATGTATATTAGCCCACATTTATTGACATTGTGTCATAGATAGAGGCATGGATATAGCGGTATAATAGAACTACTCGTATGAAGCAGAAAGACGCACTCGAAATATTGAAGACAGGTCGCAATGTATTTGTGACTGGTCCTGCCGGTAGTGGTAAAACCCACCTCATCAACACATATATAGAATTCCTCAAAGCGCACGACATTGAGGTGGGTATTACCGCATCAACAGGTATCGCCGCTACACATATGGGTGGGGTGACTATTCATTCATGGGCGGGGATTGGCATCAGTTCATTTTTGACTGACTCTGAGCTCGAAGATCTCGGCGGCAAATCATATCTCTCCAATCGATTTGAAAAAGTAAAAGTGCTCATCATCGACGAGGTTTCTATGCTTCATCATTTTCGATTTGATCTCATCAACCGCGTTCTCAAAACAATGAAAGGCAACAATGATCCGTTCGGCGGTATTCAGATCGTATTGTGTGGAGACTTTTTTCAGCTTCCTCCAGTCAGTCGCTTCGGGGAGCCGAGAGGGGAATTCATATATAAGTCAGATGCGTGGCGTGAAGCAGATTTCACTATTTGTTATCTTGAAGAACAGTTCCGCCAAAAGGATGCCGTTATCAACACTATTTTGAATGAAATTCGTTCTGGCGATGTTTCAGCTTCCGCAAAGAAGCACCTCAAAGAGCGTTTCAATGTACGAACATACACGGATATCGAACCTACAAAACTATTCACACACAATGTTGATGTGGATACACTCAATTTTACAGAACTCGAAAAACTTCGCAGTTCCGAAAAAGCAGAACACATCATGCAATCAAAAGGCAAAGAGAGCATTGCTGCAACCCTCCGCAAATCATGTCTCGCTCCTGAAGTGCTCCGTCTCAAAGTGGGCGCGCGTGTGATGTGTGTAAAGAATAATTTTGATGTTGGATATGTGAATGGCACATTGGGTGTTGTGGTGTCATGCAAACCTGGACAAGATCCACGCATCCGTACGACATCAGGCGAAATCATCACCATTGAACGCGCATCATGGAAAGTAGAAGAAGACGGCAAAATGAAAGCCGAGATTTTGCAGTACCCCCTCCGTCATGCGTGGACGATCACTGTGCACAAGAGTCAGGGCATGAGTCTCGACGCTATCGAAGTTGATTTGTCAAAATCATTCGAGCCGGGCATGGGATACGTGGCGCTCTCGCGAGTGCGCACGATGGATGGCCTCACTATTCTCGGACTCAATGACAAAGCTCTCGAGGTGCATGGTGACGTACTCGAGTTTGATGATTTTTTGAGAGAAAAATCACAAGCCGCTGAGTCCACATTCCTCCTCATGTCTCCAGACAAACTCAAGGCAGAACAAGACGACTTCCTCGAATACGCCAAACCAAAAAAGAAAAAACAAAAACTTTCGACATACGAAGAGACCGCACTACTCATCGAACAACAACATGACCTTCATGAGATTGCACTCATGCGTGGGTTGTCTCCAGAAACGATTGTGTCTCATATCGAAAAGCTGCTCGAAGATGACCCTCATATAAATATTTCATATCTCAAAAAAGAAATTTCAAAAACGCACTTCGTCAAAATTCAACAAGCTCTCAAAAAACTCGCAGATCATTTGCCAGACGGCGAGACAGAGATTCGTCTTGCTCCAATCAAAAACATCGTGGGTCCCAATGTCTCATACCTTCATGTGCAGTTGGGGAGAGCCATTCTCGGATATGCTCCAAAGCAACAAGCCAAAGAAAAAGCAGCCCAAGTCACTTGGGATGCAGTAGAGGAGAGCTACTATTAGCCTCAAACCCGTATATTGACAAACCCCCATATTAGGTATATTATATATAGGTAAGACATCTCAATAGTTTTGTTTTTTCGAGATTTGTTAATCTCCTTGGAAAGAATATCGAGGGCCACACATAGCCTTTATTTGAAACTTTAGAGACTCCTCGTCACTTACACCTATCATTTATAGACGAGAGGCGCACCACGATAGTGGCCTGTGCCACGTACTCTCAAGGTACAAATAAACATTATGTATAATTCACCCAAACAAGGGTCTTTTTCTCGTCGAAAAGGGCCAACAGCTGGCGGGCGATCATTTGGCGCAAGCTCAAGTGCACGTCCACGTTCAGCTTCAGTCGGCGCTCCGAAATTCGGCGCTCGATCAGGATCACGAACAAGTGGTGGAGCTGGCTATTCAGCCGGATCTTCTGCACCGTCATCTCGACCAGCATCTGCGTCATCATCATTCGCACCATCAACAAGTTCAAGTCGATTTTCAGGAAGCCGCCGAGCGGGTCCTGGATCTTTTTCATCACGACCTGCGGGCGCAAGCTCGTTTTCACGTGGCGGAAGTGCCGGCTCATTCTCACGAGGAGGTGGTTCTCGATTCGGATCACGTGGAGGTTCACGATTTGGTTCACGACGATCATTCGGATCAAGTGGCCCACGTCTCGACTTTTCAAAATTTGTTAACAAAGCAACTATTACCGAAGAAGTAGAAAAATTTGTTCCTGAACATATGTTCAAGGATTTTCTCATCGACGAACGACTCAAGAAAAATATTCTTGATATCGGATACGACCTTCCAACACCAATTCAAGACCGAGCCATTCCTCATATCCTCAAAGGACAGGACGTGGTAGGTATTGCAAGTACAGGGACTGGTAAAACAGCTGCCTTTCTTGTGCCTCTTATTCACAAAGTTCTCCAGGATCCAAAAGAAGAAGTTCTCATCGTTGTTCCAACACGAGAACTCGCTATTCAGATTCAGGATGAACTCGCGAAATTTACTGCAGCCATGAAGATTTATTCTGTATGCTGCGTAGGTGGAGCTCCAATCGGAAAGCAAATCAACAGTCTTCGATACCAGAACCAATTCGTTATTGGTACACCTGGACGACTCAAAGACCTCATTCAGCGACGAAAGCTTGATCTCTCATACTTTAAAACAGTAGTACTTGATGAAGCTGACCGAATGCTCGACATGGGATTCGTTGCTGATATGCGATATATGATGGACCTTATGTCAAAGGACCGTCAGACACTCTTCTTCTCTGCAACTATTTCTCGAGAAATCGAAGCTCTTATCAATGACTTCCTCAATCAGCCTGTACGAATCTCTGTGAAAACACGAGACACTTCTGCAAACGTTGATCAGGATGTTGTGCGCGTAGAGCGAGGTGCGGACAAGATTGAAGTGCTTCATGATCTCTTGGCAAAAGAAGATTTTAGTAAAGTAATCATCTTCGGAAAAACAAAACACGGAGTAGAAAAACTTTCACAATCTCTCATACAGCGAGGGTTCAAGGCTGAATCTATCCACGGTGACAAAAACCAGGGACAGCGACAGCGTGCGCTTCGAAACTTTAAAAACGATCAAGTACAAATTCTCGTGGCGACAGACGTTGCTGCGCGAGGACTTGATATTCCTGATGTAAGTCATGTGATCAACTACGAACTTCCAGCCACATTCGATGACTATGTTCACCGAATTGGACGAACAGGTCGTGGAAACAAGACCGGGAAAGCCCTTACATTTATTGGGTAATACGGTACTCACACTATTTGATAAAAACCGCCTTCGGGCGGTTTTTTGTTTGTACTCGATTGTTGTTTGGACGAATGTTATTTTACCTTCTGGGCGTAGACACTGATACTTCGGCGTTTTGCTGCACCACGAGTACGGAGATGTCCGTGTGATTTTAACACCTTGTGAATGATGAATCGGTCAGAAAGGAGTTCCACAATTTCTTCTTCGGTGAATACGTGTTCGGCAACGCCAATCTTTGGATGGATATATGATCCTGCTTCTGCTGCAGGGTGTTCTGAGAGAAGTCGCTTTGCGTGTTTGTCTTCATCAAGAAGGAATGTTTTGAAAAAGAGCCATCCTCCAGGTTTGAGGACTCGGGCGATTTCATGTTTGAAGGCAACGCGTTGGTCGGATGTCAAAAAGTGGGATGTCATCATGTCGAGCACCAGTGTCTGTGAGGCGTCTTCGAGGGGAAGTGCTTCGGCAATAGATCGAGCTTCGTATTGCAGAGGAAGGTCTTTACTTCGCTTTTTTGCCTGTGAAATGGCCTCTTTTGAGATGTCACAGCCAAAACCTCGCATACCGTAGGTGGTAGAGAGGTAGATGAGATTTCGTCCGTTACCGCAACCAAGGTCGGCCACAGAGGCAATAGGGTTGAGGAAGAGTCGTCCGTGCTCACGTTCGAGCCATCGAGTGAATTTGACGAGGTCTTCACTGGGGTTTGTAGAGAGGGCAAGGTTGTCTCCGTCCTTGTATTCATTGTCCCAAAAATTCTGACTTGTCTTCTTTTGGATATGGGCGTGATAGCGGTCCTTCTTTTTCATGGCATCATTAGAGCATATTTTTGGTCGTCTGACAACGGTACCTCTTTCGCGAACGCCATTCTCCGTGTATACTCCACATATATATGACACAAAACGATATCTATATTTATGGGAAACACGCAGTGCATGAGGCATTGCAAAGTGCTCCGAAAACTGTTCAGAAAGTTTTTATCGAAGATGGATCACCAGATGAAGAGCTTATTTCATTATGCAAAAAGAACGGCATTCAGCATGCAGCATTTTCTTCAGGTAAAATTCCAAAAGAATTAATGGGTGATGTGGATCAGAAGGCAGTTCATCAAGGAGTGATTGGTATTATCTCTGCTTCTGCACTCATGAAGCCGTACAAAGAATTTGCAGCAAAACTTCAAATAAATCCTGATACATGTCTCGTCGTTCTTGGCGAAATCCAAGATCCACAAAATGTAGGCGCTGTTATTCGATCTGCTGCAGCCTTTGGTATTGCTGGTGTACTTATTCCTGAACACAATCAAGCACAAGTGACGGGCACTGTTGTGAAAGTATCTGCCGGCATGGCATTCCGTATTCCGCTTGTGACTGTGGCAAATGTAAATAATGCTGTACGCGATCTCAAAGAAAAAGGATTCTGGATTTATGGACTCGATGGGGAAGCAAAGAAATCACTTACTGAAGAAACATTTGATACACCAACTGTATTTATTTTGGGAAATGAGGCCAAAGGAATTCGCCAAAAAACACTCGAACTATGCGACATTCCACTTTCTATTCCAATGAGTGCGGACTGCGAATCACTCAATGCTGCAGCCTCTGCAGCCGTGGCTCTCTATGCTTGGAGTGCGCAACACAAAGGTGCTTTGAAATAAACTGCCTCGAATATTGTAATCTCACCCAAATTGCACCGTTATAAGGTGTGTTACTGATACTAATTTTATATTTATGAATACTCAAGAAAAGATTGTTATTGCCCTCGTAGATGCGAGAGCCTTTTGTTATATTTCGGAATGGTGAGGTCAATAGTGAAATGACTATCGAAGATGTTCGATATCTTGTTCGATTTTTTGGAGAGTCTTTTTGATACTATCGAGATTATGTTCTTCTGCTGCGATTTCCTCTTCAATTTCTTGAGAACTTTTATCTGTCAATTTTTTTGATTGTGTGAGTCCCGAGATGATAAGTCTATTTCCAACAAACGATGAGACGAATACGCCTGTCATGAGGAGGATGATAGAACCAACAAAAAATGAGAGCGTTCCATTAAAATATGGGATTTGATCTGCAATATGCCACACGCCTCGCCAAAAGAGCACAACCCCAATACCGGCTACGAATGCGTATATAATCGGGGCTCTACTGAGCTCTCCGCGGACAATGTCTTCTAATTTGTCGAAAAAGTGAACAATCTTCTTTATCATAATGGAGACAATTATAACATAAACCCTTTCCGTGAGCGCAAATTCAGCATACAATTATGGATATATTATGAAACCACTTTTTGAAAAGGTTCTCACCATACCATCACGCAGTATGCATGCGACCCTTCATGTCTCGAAACTTATCGGTAAACTTATCAAAGACAGACATGCGGTAAAAGCTGCTGAAGATTATTGGAAAAAATTAGGTCCAGGACTCACAACCGGCGCAGCGGATGACGATCCATCTGGAATTGCAACGTATTCTCAAACAGGAGCACAGTATGGATTCGCATTCACATGGCTGGCGTTTTTTACATATCCACTCATGGGTGTAGTTCAAGAAATGTGTGCGCGTATTGGATTGGTGACAGGGAAGGGGTTGGCTGCAAATATTCGAACACTCTATTCTCGAAAAGTGTTGTATGTATTGACAATACTTCTGTTTGCTGCGAATACGTTCAATATCGGTGCAGACCTCGGCGCAATGGCTAAAGCAACTGAATTAGTGTTTCCACAGTTTCCATTTGTATCTTTGGTGATTGCATTTACAATTCTTAGTCTATTGTTGCAGATTTTTACGTCATACAAAACGTATGCAAACTATCTCAAATGGCTTGCGCTCATTCTTTTCGCATATGTGATTACAGCGTTTACGATTGATTTGGATTGGTCACATATATTGTCTGTTGCATTCGTGCCGTCATTTGATTTTTCAAAACAGAGCGTGTTACTTGTAGCTGCCATTTTGGGCACAACTATTTCTCCATATCTCTTTTTCTGGCAGACTTCCCAAGAAGTTGAAGAAAAAATATTGCATGGTGAATTATCTCCTGAAGACGCACCTGTACAGATTCCTATGTCTGATGTGCATCCAGACGAAATAAAGAACATGCGAATTGATGTGTGGACAGGAATGTTTATTTCGAATCTTGTGATGTTCTTTATTATTGTTGTGTGTGGAGCGACACTCTTTTCACATGGTATTACGACAATTGGCACTGCGGCGGATGCTGCGAATGCCCTTCGGCCGCTCGCTGGTGATGGTGCATATCTCTTGTTTGCGATTGGTATTATTGGTACGGGACTTTTGGCCATTCCTATTCTCGCTGGGTCAACATCATATGCAATTTCTGAAAGTATGAATTGGAAGTATGGATTGTATCGAAAATTCAAAGAGGCAACAGCGTTTTATGCTGTCATCATTGTATCTATGATTGTAGGGTTGGTGATTAACTTTACAGCACTCGATCCTATAAAAGCACTCATTTATTCAGCCGTGTTTAATGGCGTCGTAGCACCGATTGTATTGGTATTTATTGTGCTCGTGAGCAGCAACAAATCAGTGATGAAAGAGCATGTAAATAAGCCATCTACGACGGTTGTCGGATGGGCGGTGACACTGTTGATGTTTGTGGTTGCTGGTGCTGTGATTCTTATGTAAGACGGTACTCGTTTAGTGAGGTTTTAGTGAGCTTTGTATAGTTCGCCAAGATGTGTGCCCGCGACTTGTCCTGTTGTCCAACATAACTGCAGACTGTAGCCTCCTGAAGGTCTATCAATATTGAGTACATCACCAACGAGATATAGGTTGGGATATATTCGTGACTGCATTGTTTTGAAATCAACTTCTTCGAGAATCACGCCACCGCTCGAGATGATTGCCTTGTCGCTGCCGAGAAGGTGATGCGCATTCATGTCGAGATGTTTGAGGGTTTTCGTGAGTCGAATTCGTTCTTCGCGACTGATACTGTGACAAAATACATCTGGATCGATTGCTGCAATTTCAATAACAGTTTCGACAAGTGAAGAAGAGATGAGAGAAGAGAGTACGTTTTTTAGTTTCTTTGTATTGTTATTTTTGAAAAGGTCCTGAAGAGTCGTATTGAGCATACCGTAATCGAGGGATGGAAGAAGATCGAGAGAAATGACGACATCGCCGTATTTGAGGAGTTCACCGATGTCTTTGCTGAGGTTGAGTACTGAAGGTCCACTAATACCAAAATGTGTAAAAAGAATTTTACCTTTTTTTGATTGCTGCTTCACATTGTTTTGAAGGAGGGTAATTTTTACATCATCGAGCGTTTTGCCTTGAAGTTTCTTGCCCCAGGCGTCTTTGATGGCAACGGGCACAAGAGATGGTGTGGCGTCGATGACGGTGTGGCCGATGTTTTTGAGCCATACGAATCCATCACCTGTTGATCCGGTCTCTGGGCGAGATGTGCCACCAGTCGCAAGAACAAATGAAGATGCTGAAATAATTGTGCCGTTTTTGAGTCGAACTGCTTTTATCTTTTTTTGATCAATAGTTGAAGATGGTTGTGATTGAGATTGAGATTCGCGTGGGGCTTTTTCGTTATGCTCGTCAGGTATGAATTCTTTTACTTCTGCACCAAATTGAACCTGAACGTTTCCTTCTTTAATATACTGAATGAGAACTTGTTGTACGGATTCTGCTTTTTCGGTAATAGGGAAGACTCGCTGGCCGGCCTCTTCTTTTGTGAGAAGTTTTCGGGAATGAAAAAAGTCGAGGGTATCTTGTACCGCCCATTTTGAAAATGCAGAAAATAAAAATTTATCTGCGTCTTTGAATTTTGAGAGAAGCTTCTTTGTGTCGAATTCTGCATTCGTCATATTGCATCTACCACCACCTGTGATGAGAAGTTTTTTACCGAGGAGGCTGTTCTTTTCGAGGATGAGGACTCGGGCACCTGAGGCGGCGGCCCGTCCGGCGGCCATCATACCGGCCGGGCCGCCGCCGATTACCACCACATCCCAAGACTGTCCTGAGGCTGTAGATAAGGGTTTTTGAGATACTCGTTGCATACCCGCTATCCTAACATATATACTTCATTTATGGAGCCTTTTGCCTCAAAACTACGACCTGAATCTCTCGATGACTATATTGGACAGTCGCATCTTGTGGGACCCGAAAAACCACTTCGTATTGCGATTGAGAAAAAACATCTTTTCTCTTTTGTCTTGTGGGGACCACCTGGAGTTGGCAAAACAACACTTGCACGAATATATGCAAAAAGCTTGAATGCAGATTTTTATGAATTATCTGCGGTATCTGCGGGCAAGGATGATATTCGAAAAATTATTGATGCTGGCACACTTAATGGCCGCATTCGGTCACTTAATCAAAAACCAAAAATTCTTTTTCTCGATGAAATTCATCGCTTCAACAAAAGTCAGCAAGACTTTTTGTTGCCATTCGTTGAGTCAGGTAGATTGACGCTTGTCGGCGCCACGACAGAGAATCCGAGCTTCGAAGTTATCTCCGCGCTTCTATCACGTTGTCGTGTATTCGTATTGAACGAACTCACTGACGAAGAAATGTCTCACATCATCAGCCGAACAAAGATAAAGATAGACAAGAAATCTCGTGAGTGGCTTATATCTATGGCAAATGGCGACGCACGACAAGCCTTGACCATGCTCGAAGCAACGGTGAATTTGTACAAAAATATTACACTCGATCATCTGAAAGAAACACTCCAGTCAAAGTTTCTTCGATACGATAAAAAAGGAGAAGAACACTACAATACGATTTCTGCATTTATAAAAAGCATGCGGGCGAGTCAACCGGATGCTGCGCTCTATTATCTCGCCCGCATGCTCGACGCAGGTGAAGATCCAAAATTCATTGCACGACGTATGGTTATTTTTGCAAGTGAAGATGTCGGCATGGCTCAGCCAACCGCTCTCGTTGTGGCGAACGAAGTATTTCGAGCCGTTGAGACAATAGGCCTTCCTGAATGTCGTATCAATCTCGCACATGGTGTGGTGTATCTTGCTACATCAAAAAAAGACAGACGAGCCTATGATGGTATTGAGAAAGCCATGGCAGACGTGCAAACATATGGCAATTTGCCAATTCCTATGAAGATCCGCAATGCCACAACAAAACTCATGAAGAATCTCGGATACGGGAAAGGATATGAACAATATACGAAAGAGGATCTTCTTCCTGAAAAGCTCAAAAAGAAGAAGTATTTTTAAAGTATTGCTAAAAACACAGACTGCCACTCTAGAAACATATCTTTGCTGAAGATATGGTAAAATTAATCTACATATAATATACAACGCATGACAGGACTCACGAGCGCTCAAGTCGTAGAACGACAGAAACAATACGGAAAAAATCAGTTTATTGAACGTGAACGGCAATCTGCATTTCAGACGTTTCTTCAAGAATTCAAGAGCCCTTTTATTATATTACTCATTATTGCAGCCCTTATTTCATTTTTTTCAGGGGCTACAATTAGTGCGGCACTCATTATCTTTATTGTTATCGCCAGTTCTATTATTGATTTTTCAGTATCATATAAATCACAAAAAGCAGCAGATGCACTTGCACGACAGATTCTCCCAAAGGCAAAAGTCCTTCGTGATGACAAAGAATTATTAATCGCAGTAGATGAAATTGTTCCTGGTGATCTCGTGTTGTTGGAAGCTGGTAACATCGTTCCTGCGGACGGTATTGTCCGTGATGGCCATGACTTCTTTACGAATGAGTCATCACTGACGGGTGAGTCAGTTCCTGTAGAAAAACCCATCGGTTCCGAAGTATATCTCGGTAGTGGTGTAGTATCGGGAAGAGTTACAGTAGAAATACAAAAGACCGGCTACGATACAAAATTCGCAAGTATCGTCGCGCTTCTCCAAAAAGAAGAAGAACCAAGTGAATTTGAAAAGGGAATTGCACAGTTTAGTTTTCTTATTACAAAAGTAGTCATTTGTATGGCTGTTTTTGTGTTTGCTGTCTATGCATTCAAAGATCAGCCGCTCTTGGAAACAATTATTTTTGCTTTGGCGTTGGCCGTTGGAATCACACCAGAACTGCTCCCGATGATTATTGCCCTCAATGTTTCGAAGACGTCTATTCGTATGTCGCATTCAGGAGTAATTGTGAAGAAGCTCTCTGCGATTGAAAACTTTGGTGGAATGAATATATTATGTACCGACAAAACAGGTACACTTACAGAAGACAAAATCAGTGTTGTTCGTTGTATTGATATTAATGAACAAGATTCAGCGTCTTTGTTAGAACTCGCATATGTAGATAGTCGATTTCATACAGGTACCCGAAGCCCACTCGATGAAGCGATCGTGGAATTCAAAGCATTTGATCTTTCTTCATACAAAAAGATTGATGAATTTCCATTTGACTTTGAGCGACGTCGAGATTCTATTGTGTTTGAAAAGGACGGTGAACGGAGGCTCATTTCAAAAGGCGCTCCGGAAGCCATGTGGGAAATTTCAACACTCAATGATGAAGAAAAGATTAAAGCAAAAAACCTCTTTGAAAAATTATCTGGAGATGGTTACCGTGTACTCGGTGTTTGTACAAAGAAAGTTTCATCATCTCAGACTACATATACAAAACAGGATGAAACAAATATGCAATTTGTGGGATATATTTCATTCATTGATCCACCAAAGTCAGATGTAAAGAAAGTTCTCCTAGAACTTAAACAACGTAATATCGAGATTAAAGTCATCACAGGTGATCATCGATTGATTGCAGAACGTATTGCAACGCAGGTAGGGTTGGTGAGTAAGGGGACAATAGAGGGTCCAGCATTAGAAGCACTTTCTGATGAAGAGCTTGGCACAGTTGCTGAGGCACATACATTGTTTGTGCGGGTGAGTCCGTTACAAAAAAATCGCATTATTGATGCATTGCAAAAGCGTGGCCATGTTGTGGGGTATATGGGAGATGGTATCAATGACGCGCCGGCACTCCGTACGGCTGATGTCGGAATCTCTGTGAACAATGCCGTAGAAGTCGCAAAGGAAGCTGCGGATATTATCCTCGTAGAAAAAAGTCTCGAACGCCTCGTTGATGGTGTAGTCGAAGGCCGTAAAACATTTGCAAACACCGTGAAATATATCACCATGGCGGTAAGTTCGAATTTTGGTAACATGTTTTCAATGACAGGCGCATCGTTGTTTTTGCCGTTCTTGCCTATGTTACCTGTGCAGATTTTGCTTAATAATTTGTTATATGAGAGTTCACAATTTGCGTTGACCTTCGATACCGTGGATAAAGACGTGCTCAACACACCACATCCATGGGATATTCAATTTATTAAAAAATTTATGATAGTTTTTGGAGCGCTCAGTTCTGTATTTGATTTTATTGCGTTCTATGTATTGTATAAACTATTTGCTCTCACAGATGGCGGCTTTCAGACAGGCTGGTTTATTTTGTCATTTGCATCTCAAACATTTGTGATTTTCTTCATCAGAACAAAGCTGCCATTCTTTAAAGCGACATGGCCACATCCATATGTGATTGTGGGATCAGTAGGTGCAATCAGTATCGCGTGGATTGTCGCACTTTCACCACTCGGGCACTATTTCGGTTTTATGCCTATTTCGCTTCCAATTATAAGTTCAATTGTAGGCATATTGATTGCGTATTATGTCGCGGTTGAAATAGTGAAGCATTTCTTCTACAAGACAGGTGTTGCTCGATTAACAACGTAAATAAGTACATGCGTTTACGATTGGTAACGTATACCAGTCCGACACGTTTTAAACCATATGAAAAAGAACATATTGTACGTCATTCTCTTTA
>CAZCNA010000005.1:19946-33379 GCA_964500215.1 uncultured Candidatus Saccharibacteria bacterium
ATGGTATATGTGTTTACTTCTGAAAAGACCGTAACTATGAGCGAACAGACGAGTACAACCACGGATTGGATGGTGGATGAATCAGGAGTGCCTGTTCCAACCAAAGACGACAAATTTGTACAAATGGCGACATACACAAATGTGAAAGGTGGCTTTACATTCACGTATCCAAAAATCGCAGAACTTCGTGAGTCAACGGGCGCAGTTGTAGATGGAGATGCTTGGCAGTCAGGGGCGACAACATCAGGCACATTGTTTGCCTCATTGTATGTTCCTCGGGAAGCATTTCCAAAGACAAACTTTTCTGAACAAAAATTGTTTGTTGGAAAGTCAGCCGTTGCTGCTGCTGTGAAAAGCTGTCTTGCTGTTCCTTCATACGCATCAGAACATGAAGCAAATGTGAAATTACAAGGACAGCCATTCACTACATATAGTTATAGTGATGCAGGAGCAGGTAACAGATACGATGTACATGTGTATTCTACGCTCTATAAAGGGGAATGTTATTCAATCAGTTACTTCACTCACTACACAGTTCTCGAAAATTATCCGCCAGAATCAGGCATCGTGCAGTATGATGTCCAGAAGGCCAAGAATGTATTCGACACAGTGGTTCGAACGTTCAAGTTTATCTAGTATGTAGCTGTTCGTATTCAGTCAGAAAATCAAGCAAAAAGGAGCTCTCTTTGAGGGCTTTTTTTGCAGCCTGCTCCTGATCACATAGAAGTAACTCGATATGGGATATATCTGAGAATATGGACAGTTGTTGAAGAGAGTGAAGATATTCACGAGCTTTTTGTGTATGTAGAAGTATCTCCGCGGTTATATAAGGAATAACATCCTTCCAAAATAGATGTTCGAGTTCTTGCTTACAGACAAAAATATTGACCGTGCTTATTGTCGGGTATTTTGTTAGAAATTTTTGCAGAACAAGTGTATTGGTATAATTTGATATACCTTTTTGCATATCTTGATACCAATCGTGCGCGTCGTCATTGAGCTGTCTGGCAATGAGATAGTGTTGGATACATTGCTCAATTGTTTTGAAGGGGGTTGAACCTTTTCCAAATCCAGACCTGATGGTGAGGATAAGTACGCCGAGCATATGGGCACATGATTTTTTGTACAAATACTCTGTCGGGTAGTGCAGCTTCGCTGGTGGAGGGGGTGTGAGAATCGATCCATCAATGCTGTATGCGTGATGTTTACTGAGCTCCAGATTACATACTTCCATAGTTTGTATATATTCGATGAGAATCTGTTGCTCTCGCTCGAATATGAGTTCTGTCATACATATTGTCGAGAGATGAACGAGACACACAGACGATAAGGGGACAAGCTGTATATTCGTTTTATCGTCAATAACATCATCAAGTATGGTATATGCAATCCAACCCAGAAGTTGTAAACAGCATGTTGGTTTGAGGGACGGCAATGAAGCATCTGCATATCGTGGCTGAAGTGCTTTGTGAAAATAATAGGGAAAGAGAACTGCTTGAAGCCGTGGAGCATTTTCTGCTACTTTATCAATATAAGCCTGATGATCAGAAAATTCCGCAAGCCGATTTTTTACAGTATCTACAATCTCGGACTTGAATTGTTCTGCTGCGAGTAGCGATTCATTGTCTTGCCGCCTTTGCTTCGCCTGGCTGCAGGTTTCCTTGAATAATGATAATGCATAAAAGCAAAATGATATTGTCAGTATTTCGCATCCTCCATAGTAGGTTGTGTTGTTGTAAGCTGGGTCGATGCAGAATGCTTCTGCTTGTATGTTGTCGTTATCAATTTCAGAGATAATAAACTGAATGTGATGTTTGAGTGCGCTCGGTGACACTCCCAAGGTAAGAAGTGAAATAACACAAAGTGATGTGTATAGAGGGCTGCCTGAATACTCGGTTTGCAGTAGGCAGTCTTGGATGATTCGAATGAGCGTATTTTTGTGCTGTCCTTGATATCCTCTGGAAATGAAAAAAAGAATAGGAATAGAATTAGGATAATAGGGGGAGTTCAGTGAGTTCAATTCTATTCTTGAATCTATCCATGAAGTGAGTCCGTCAAGATGAATGTCCCGTAACGACAAAAAATACGCGATATTCGAATTTACAGCAATATCAATATCTTGCCAAATCTGTGGGGCTCCTGCTGATGTATACCATGTTTTATAAGGCCCACCAGGCGCAGATTCAATATGTGTCAGTGATGTGATGATGCTCGCAAAAGCCGACCCACTGATACGTGCAGGGTCATATGTGTGAAGCGCAGACAGCACGCAGTGGGTATCGTCGGCGTCGTCTGGATAGGGTAATGTTCGGTATTCGTCAGAATCTTTCACCCAATAATTCCACGTCCATGATTCACTCCGTTCTTTGTATAAGAAGGTTGCTACTGTATGGGTGAAAGATTCCTCTTGATATTCCGGAATAGATGAAAGACAATAAAGAACAAGCGAATTGGTGAATATTGTTTTGTATATTTTTTCTTTTTCAAATTTGCTTTTTGAGGGAGATGAATATGACAAATAACTTCCATCAGATTGTTGGGCCGATTCGAAGCGTCTTTTAGTTTGGGCCAAGAGAAGTACTATCTTTGATGACAGGTTGCTGGTCATTAGTTGTTTTGGGAATAGTGATTATGAACAGAGTTCCATATGGAGCGTTTGGTGATACGGATATTATGCCGTTGAAGTCTTTCTCAATAATATGTTTTGTAGTAGAAAGTCCGAGACCTGAGCCTTTTGCTGAAGATTTTGTGGTAAAGAAAGGGTCAAAGATATGAGCAAGAATATCTTTTCTGATACCGCAGCCCGTGTCCTTCACAAAAATCTTTATATGTTCAGCTGATGCACGAAGTGTAATATGTACAGTCTTCTTGCGGGAATCAACAATCGATTCAAATGAGTCGATAGCGTTTGACACAAGGTTCGTTACGATTTGGTGAAGCTTGAGTGCGTTGCCTTGAAATTCGACTTCTGAATCCGCCTGAAATGACACATCAACACTCAGTTTCTTCGCTTTATAATCGAGAATAGACAAAACTTCCATAATCTCTTTGTTTATAGAGAACAGCGCACACGACTCTTGTGTCGTAATTTGTTTTCGCACAATCTGAATGAATTGCTCCATCTTGCGGCTGGCTCGAATTGCCTTTTCAATATGCGGTTGTATTTTGGCAAAGTGTTCCGTATCAACTCGTTCAAGTTCACTCACATTGAGCGTAATAGAGTTCAATGGATTGAGGAGATCATGAAATACCCCCGACGATAGTCTGCCGAATTCGGCGAACCTGTACAGTTGAGACATCTTCTCGAACTGCACCTTTTTGAGTTCTTTTGTTCGCTCTTCAACTTTTACTTCGAGATGATCACGCTCAGTTTTCAATTCCTGTTCAGAGTTGCGGGCCCGAAAAAGGGATTTTTCAATTTCTCTGTTTGAGAGCCATGAAATAATCATGATGACAAAGAGAAGAAGGGAATACTCAATTGCATCGCCCATAATGAAGACTTCTTTCTTCCAATGATTGTCGGGAAGTATTTTTTGATTAACCTCGAAATAGCCGAGTGTAGATATCGTTGCAAAGATGCACACACCCATGACAAAAGAGAAACGAGTGTTAATGAGAATACTCGATATAACAATCACCAATGCAAATCCGAGAAGGGAGGCGGGAAGACTTGGTCCCCACCGATATGCAGCATACGATGCACCGAGGTAATACAAAATGATGAGGATATATGAAGACTGTATAAATTTGCCTGTTCGAGACAATATATACAGACCAACAAAGAGCATTGTAAATCCTGTGAAAAGAATAAACGATGCTCCGTGTGAGCTGTCACCCTTTTGTATCTGTGCAGTAATGAGGAAGACATTTGACCAAGTTACAAGAACAATAGAACTTAATAGAATAATGTTCAAGATAAACTCCTTTCGTTGAGAGTCCTCTGTTTTTGACTTTGGCTGAAGAAGATGTGTATAGAAAAAATGAATACTTTTTCGTAGTACCTGTGCACTTTTGGTAAGTAAAGTATTCATTTATTTCTTTATTATAATCTACTAAGCCGCCCATGGGTCAAATGGGGCAGTGTTGAAAGCTGCCTTTTTGACGTCGTGTGGTGTTCGGGCCTTTGGATGAGATAATACGTTTTTGATAAGATCACTCATAATCGGTAATAATTAATCAACTTGTTCGACTACCAAGTTGTGCCTTTAGTATATGGAAATGACCTTAAGGAATGATACATTTTTCCTCAAAAAGTCCTGAATAGAGGCCCAAAACCGTACAATGGGGTATGGTTGACGAACACACAAAAATCCTTAAAGTTAGACAGTAACAGTATTGAAACCCCCGTCTGTTATTAATAATAAATTTTACGAGTATGAAAAAAACAGCTTATATTATAGGTATTTTGGCTTTGGTTGCTCTTTTTGCACCCGTACAAAAGGTAGACGCCGCCAATTACGGAGCACCTGATGCATTTACGTTTTATCAGTATCCAATCCCTTGGTATACGTATTTTGAAACACCAAATGCGACAGCTCGAAACTACTATCCGACAAACTATTCAAACGGATACAACACAGCACCACGATATTATTCACCTCAGCCAGTAGTCTACAATACGCCAACATGTGGCTATAGTTCATGTGGTGGAAACGGCTATACAGGAGGGTATAGTGCTTATCCAACATATAATAGTGGCTATGGGAACGGATATGGATCAAACGGATACAACGGCTACAATCAGTATCCACAACAGACAGCCGGTCCCCGATACACAACAAGCAACTATTCAAGTAACCCAGGATTTACCTTTTCAGGGACAGCTCCTGTGACATTCTCTTATATTTCTGACCAAGGTAACCGATAGCTCCGAATCAGAAAAATACCTCGAAATAGAGCCCAAATCTGAGGAAACCCCCAAGGCTATAGCTTTGCGGGGTTTTCTCTTTTTAACCATATTTCCATTCAGGGGTCTATTCTGTGTTGTAAAGATATATGGTGTAATATTTTGATTTTGAAGCGTCATAACCAGGGTATAGGCGATAATATGCTTTATACACTCAAGGTCGTCTACCTTATTACAATATAATTAACCAACTACGTTCATGAAAAAAATAACACTATGTTCAGTAGCTGTAGTGGCAGCGTTTGTACTCGCTATCGGATTTGCTTCTGTAGCTGATGCACAGACTGTTACTACACCCACAGTAACTGACGCTATGTCAGGTATGTGGCCATACCTAAATGCCCGAATGGACATATCAGAAGGTATGACAGGTGCGCCTGTAACAGCATTACAAAACTATCTTCTTAGTACGGGATTCCTTTCGTCTGGTCAATACACACAGGGTGTATTTGATGCAAGAACAAAGGTGGGTCTCGCAAACTATCAGTCTCGAGTACATGTGTATAACACAGGATACTTTGGACCGATGACACAAGCTCATATGGCAATCTCAATTCTTTTGAGAGCGCGAGGATATATGACGTTTTAACATCGCTGAGTTTCAAGAGTGCTCCTTCCGCGGAGCACTTTTGTGTATAAAATTAATTCACCATTATGTTTAATTTCATTCAAATCATAGTTACAGCAGTAGTCTTAGTAGTTACGACATTTCTCGTGCCAGGTGCCAAAATAGGCATTACAGGTGCGATACTTGCAGCAATTGTATTAGCCGTAGTGAATGTATTCATTCGACCAATACTTCTTGCATTGACGCTTCCTATCAACGTCCTTACGCTTGGACTCTTCACGTTTGTTATTAACGCGTTGCTTATATTGTTAGTAGCAAATATTGTGCCAGGATTTGAAATATCAGGCTTCGGGACAGCACTCATATTTGCAATCGTTATGGCAATTGTGAATATTGTGTTTGGAATGTTTATCTAGTATTGATGGTGGTATAGAAACAGCCGGCCCGCTCTCCATTGAATTGTACTCACGGCAGAGCGGGCCGGCTGTTTCATTTGTACTATTTAAATATTTGTATAAATTCCGTTCCTTGGTATATTGGTGAAATGGCCATTCTCCTCGTGGATAAACCAAAAGGCATCTCTTCATATGACGTTATTCGTATTCTTCAACGACGTTGCCGCACCCTAGGCATTGTCCAAAAAAAAGAACACAAACTTCATCCTCAACCTCCCAAAATGGGGCATGGGGGAACACTTGATCCGCTTGCTTCAGGGTTGATGATTATCGCCACTGGTAAGGATACAAAACAATTGGCAACCCTTTTGGGACTTCCCAAATCATATACCGCAGAAATTATCTTGGGACAAAAAACGACAACTGCCGATTTGGAAGGCGATGTCATCGAAGAAAAACCTGTACCTCCATTATCAGAACACATCATTCAAGAAGTTCTCACCAGTATGAATGGGGATATTGAACTCGCAGTACCAATTTATTCTGCGATCAAAAAGGACGGCAAGTCACTCTATGAATATGCACGAAAAGGAAGGGAGATTGATGTTCCTACAAAAATCATGCATATCGAGCAAGCGGAACTATTGTCGATTGATACGACTGACTCTGCAAACCCTGTTATCACTATTCATTTTTATGTAAAAAGTGGCACATACATACGTTCTCTTGCAGAAGAGTTCGCACAAAGACTCGGTACAGTTGGTGTTCTGAAAGAATTACGTCGTACAACGATCGGAGAATTTTCTGTAGAAAGCGCGAAGCTTCCTGAAGAAATAGATATTAGTCATATACAAGACGTCGTCACAAAAGAAAAATAAACAAGCCTCTGGTTATACACTTTGTTTGTAAGTGATATACTATGCATATGGTAGATAAAGGACTCATCAATTTTATCAAACACAAACTCGAACAAGCAGTACCTCTCGATACTATTCGGGCCGCTCTTCGTACAGCTGGTTTTACGGATGATCAGATAGAAGAGGGCTTCGTATCCGTAAAGAAGTCACACAAACGTACGCACCAAGACATCGTTGCTGCACACAACTTTTTGCCACCACTCAAAAAGCACAAGCTCCTCGGCAAGCAGGGGTTCATCCATTCTGTAGAAATGCATTTATTTTCAGGAAGGCTCCGAAGACGTGATTTTATTATGGGATTTTTATTTTTCTTTGGATTGGCTGTCGTTCTTCCAACTTTCGCCTTAACAATTATTTCATTTTTTATTCCATCAATCTTCAGTGATGTTGTGAATTTCGTAACAGATCCAGCAACAACGGGATGGATTGTTCTGGTACCAATCGTATTAGCACCAATCTCATGTATGCTGCTTTCGATTGCTACACGCCGCCTTCATGATATCGGGCTTCCTGGGGCTTTGAGTATGGTCTTTTTGGGATATTTCTTGCCGCCATCACATATATTTCCACCGCTTTCTATAGGGGCATTTTATATAACAGCCAGCTTACTTCTCTTATTACTCATTACGAAGCGGGGAGTGAATCATACAAACGAACACGGGGAGGTATTGGGGCTTTCAGGATCCATTTTTGCACGAATCTTCAATTTCGTGTAAAGTAAAGCATGGCAAAAGTAACTATTTTCGGTCTCGCCGGTACAGGCACCTCTACGACAGGGAAACGTCTTGCAGAAGAACTTCAGGTTCCCTTTATCTCCTCTGGTAACATCTTCAGGAAAAAAGCAGCAGAACTTAATATGTCACTCCTCGAATTTGAGGCGTTTACAGAAAAGAATCCTGAATTCGACAATATTCTCGACAACGAACTTGCAGAATATGGCCGATCACACGCCGCTTTTATAATTGAAAGTCGCCTTGCATGGCACTTTATTCCTGATTCAATAAAAATTAAGCTCGATTGTGATTTCGATGCACGCGTACAACGTGTTGCAGATAGAGACGGTCTGACATTCGATCAGGCAAAAGCCGAAACGTTGTATAGAGAGACAAAGGCCCTCAAACATTACAAAGACCTTTATGGCATCGAGCTGTACACGGATGATGCGCATTTCGACCATGTCATTGATACAACACATATTTCAGTGGATGAAGTCATTTCGAAGATCAGATCCTTTATAGTATAATTTGTGCATGAGCGATCATCGAAAAAAAGTTATCATTTCTCTCGGGTTTGTGGTGATATTAATAATTATTGTTCTTGCGTTAACAGCCTTCCTCCCATTTGGCCTTTCAAAACATGGCATTCCACCATTGTTGCCAGCGGGAGGAATTAATATGTAATTTATGACAACACTCATTCAAGCAAATATATTTTTCTTTATTACCAGTGTTGTGACAATTGTATTGGCCATTGGGGTGGCGATACTCTTGTTTTATATAATTAAAATCACGCGAAATATTGAATATATTTCAAAGAAAATTAAAGAGGAAAGTGATAATGTAACAGATGATATCGCAGCCATCCGTACACGAATACGAGAAGAAGGCATGAAAGTGGCGCCTATTAGCAGCATTTTTAGCCGGTTTTTCGGTCCCAAAAAAGAGGGACACCGAGAGGCTCACAGACCTTCTCCACGACGTAAGACTCCACGACATGAACCGTCTACAGAAGAAGAAGCACCTCAAGAAGAATAATTACTAAACCTTATATACTATTTATGGCAAAAAAAACACAGAAAACAGCACAAAACACAGCAATCGTCGGAGGTATTATCGGAGCCGTGGCAGCAGCTACAGCGGGCGCATATTTCCTCTATGGTACAAAGCAGGGTAAACACGCTCGAAAGGAAATCAAGGGATGGACAGTACGAGCAAAGGGAGAAATTTTGGAAAAGATTGAAGGTCTCAAGGACGTAAACGAAGAAGCATATCATCAGGTTGTTGATAGTGTCCTCAAACGATACCAGTCACTCAAGCATATTGATTCACGAGAACTCGTTCAGATTTCTCGAGAAATCAAAGACCACTGGAAAAATATTCAGAAAGAAATTGAACAAGGCAAAAAGAAGGTAGCAAAAGTAAAAGCATCAATTGGCAATATCGCCAAAAATGTAAAAAAAGAAGTAGTGTCAGGTAAGCCAAAGGCAAAAGCCAAGGTAAAGGTGGTTCGATCAAAAAAAGATGAATAAAAGCACGTCTTGGGGCAGTGTTGCCTCTTGGTATGATGAATATTTAGCAGACGAGGATTCGTATCAGCAACAAGTGATACTTCCGAATCTCATGAGAATCGTTGATCCTAAACGGGATCAGCGAATTCTTGATTTGGCTTGTGGCCAAGGATTTTTCACGGCACATTTTGCTGCATCGGGAGCTGAGATTGTCGGTGTTGATATTTCAGCTGAACTCATTCAAACAGCAAAGAAAAAAATTCGCGTTCCGAATGTCGTATTCGAAGTGTCTTCAGCAAACAAACTCGGTTTTTTGAAAGATGCCTCATTTGATACTGTCGTGTCTGTATTGGCAACGCAAAATATAAAAGAGCTCGATGAGACATTTGCAGAATGCCAGCGAGTACTCAAACCTGGTGGCCGAATCATTCTTGTACTTAACCACCCGACATTCCGCGTTCCACAGGCATCAGACTGGTCTTTTGACGAATCCAAAAAACGCCAAGGCCGCGTTGTATACAAATATCTTTCCGAAAGTAGTGCCAAGATAGACATGCACCCTGGATCTCAAAAGAAGACGTATACATATTCATTCCATCGACCGTTGCAGGTGTTTGTGAAATGGCTCACAAAGCGGGGATTTGCTGTTACTCGCCTCGAAGAATGGACTTCTCACAAGAAGAGTCAAAAGGGTCCGAAGGCTGCCGCAGAAGATCTCGCTCGCAAAGAAATACCGTTATTTATGCTCCTCGAAGGCACATTGTTGAAGTAGTATTTTGCTATTGTTTTATCAAAAGAAGAGGGGTACAATTTGTACTATGTCTATATTGCGAGCCCTTTTACTCTTGTGCATCTTCTTTGGCGGTCTTTACATTTTGAGGGATCCAATAAGCAATTCTGCACCTAATCTCGATACACTACTTGTAAAACCATTCAAGGAGTTTTTTACCACTATCAAATCTGCTACAACCACACTGGGTGATTACAATTCGCTTCCAGGAGGTGTTTCTGCTACAGCAGACATTGAGCCAAAGGGCGTTCCATATGCAAATGCAACGACTACAGTCGGCTTGAAGTCTGGACCTGGTCCTATTATGCCTACGGCTACGACGAGTAAAGCAACGCCACTGCCACCGATCAAGGCTTCGGTTGATACCACCACAAGTCTCAGTGAAAAAGGAATTATTACATATACAAACTCAGAACGAAGAAAAGCTGGCCTCTCGGAGCTCAAAGAAAATGCAAAGCTCGCTGCATCTGCTCAGTTGAAACTCGAAGACATGTTCAAGTATCAGTATTTTGAACACGTATCACCGAGTGGTGTGAGTGTGACGGATCTTGTAGAAAAAGAAGGCTATGCATTTATTGTGATTGGCGAGAACCTCGCTCTCGGAAACTTCGGAGGTGATAGTAATGTTGTGGCGGCGTGGATGGCAAGTCCTGGACACAAGGCAAATATTCTCAATACAAAATACAAAGAAATTGGTGTTGCTGTTGGTCAACATGCATATCAGGGGAAAGTGCAATGGATTGCCGTACAGCATTTTGGAACACTCCTTAGTACATGTCCTTCTCCAAGCACAACAGAAAAACAGGTAATTGACGGTCTCGAAAAAAATCTCCTCACACAAGAGACGGCTATTCAAGCAATGAAAAAAGATATTGACCAGAGCACCGGAGAGGAGTATAAAAATAAGATAGACGAATACAACAAATTAGTTGAAGTCTATAACACTGCGCTCACATCCCTCAAAGCAAAAATTGCGCAGTATAATGATAGTGTAAAAAAGTTTAATAGTTGTGTAGCCTTGTAAGCGTATGAATTTTATTGAGTCACTCGCGAGTGTCCCTGCATCAGGAATATCGTCGACAATTTCTATTGTATTTTCTCAATTTAGTTTTTCGCAGATTATTGATATTATCATCTCTGCCTTTTTTATATATTTGTTGTTGTTGTTTATCAAACAGACTCGGGCATACTTTATTTATACAAGTATTACAGCGCTCATAGTGATTAGTTATATTGCGCGGGTGTTTGATTTGGGTCTCACACGACAGTTATTTCAGCCTATTTTGACCTTCTTTCTCGTTATCTTTGTTATTGTATTTCAGCGCGAAATACGGCGCTTTTTTCGATGGTTTGCTATCAGTCGAGAGTCATTCAATAGAAAGGTAGGTGCTCTCAGTGCGGAGATTTCAGGAACAATTGTAAAGGCAGTACAGGAAATGGCTCGCCTCAAAATTGGCGCATTGATTGTCATCACAGGAGAGCACTCATTAGATGATGTTGTTGAGGGTGGATTTGCCCTTGATGGCAAAATTTCTTCGCCACTCATTCTCAGTATTTTTGATCACACAACGCCCGGGCATGACGGGGCAATGCTTATCGAAAACAAGCGTATCAAAAAGTTCGGCGTACATTTGCCATTGGCAGAAGATTTCAAAGGATTCGCGACGATGGGAACTCGACATCGAGCGGGAATAGGTATCAGTGAACGTACAGATTGCCTCGGTATCATCGTTTCAGAAGAACGGGGAACTATTTCTGTGGCAGAAGGCGGCAAGCTCATCAGCCTTCAGAGTGCTGGAGAATTGGACGATATCATCAAGCGATTTATGAAAGAGAACAAGCATGATGAAGTGCCTCCACCAATGTGGAAATATATTTTCATTCATAATTTTATATCAAAGATATTGGCAGTGGTGATTGCATTTGTTTTGTGGTTTATTCTCGTGGTGCAAGCCGGAGCGGTAACGAAAGATTTTGCGGCGCCGATAGAAATCCGGGGCGTACCACAGGGATATGTAGTGACACAGGTATCGCCATCAACAGTGAATGTTGCTGTGAATGGAGCTGAATATGATATCTCTTCTGTTCAAGCAAGTGATATTCGTGTGCGCCTCACATTGCCAACACTCGAACCGGGAGTACACACAATACGACTTACAGAAAGTCAGATTCAATACCCAGAATATTTGCAACTCAAACGATTCACTCCAGACACAATCAAGATCACTATTACAAAAGAAGAATAGGTATGAAAAAAGAATAGGCGATTATCGATCGCTGATTTGGAAGGCGTACCGAACGCCGAGGAGCATGATAACGCCGAGTACTACGAAGCTGTAGGAGAACCCTACAAAGATGAAACTAAGCCCTACAATGGCCGGAGCGATGAGAAATGGCAGGGCACGCGTCATTCTAAAGAAACTAATGTATGACGCGTTATCGGGCGTAATATGCTTAAAGAAGTAGCTTTCACAGGATACTTCGACCATGCTGGCGCCAATACGACTCACAAAGAGGATAATTGTCCATAATATGAAGTTTGCATCTCGTATAAACGGAATAATGAGGGTAGATCCCGCGATGATGGCGAAGCCCAAAATGAGTATTTGTTTCTCATCATGTTTTTTGTCTTCGATACGGCCAATTGGAATTTGGAAGATAATAAAGGGGAGTAACATGATACTAAACATAAGTCCGATTTCTTCCCAATTGAATCCAATATTATTTCTCAAATAGAGCGGCATATAAATCACACTCCAGCCATAAAAAAATTGCAAAAGGAAGTTGTCGAGGAATATATCAAAGAGGTTCTTGTTGTGATAAAACGAAGGAAGCACTTCTTTGATGTCGACGCTCGCATACTGAGGGTCTTTGAATGTTTTGAAATAACTGATAACAAGAATAAGGAATGGTAAGAGAAATGCCGCTGAAATAAGGTAGATTTTCCAATATTCAGGGGTGATAAGGATAAGTCCCACCACAAAAGGAGTAACAACATAAGGGATATTGACCAAGGTGAGGTAAATGCCTCGGAGACTTCCTATTGTTTTAAGGTCTCCGAGGCTTTCCAATAAAATATCCATGCAGTATGCAATGAGAGAAGGCATTGCAAAATGTAATACAAACAATGCTGCAGTAATAATGCCTGATGGTGAAAATGCCATCCCGAGGAGGGCCACCATTTCGACGAGGGTAAACCAAATAATGAGCTTGAACGCACCCTTTTTACGAGTGAGTTTTGGAATAAGAAGGAATGATGCGATATTCACGATGGCTCCGAGGGTGTACAAAAATCCTACGGCGTCTTTACTAATGAATGTAGAAAGAAATGTTGAATTTACGAAATAGACGAAGGCAACATGAAAGGACAACAATAATGCTGCGATGCAGATAATGATGACTAATTTGATACCTTTCAACGAATTGAGAACTTGTTCCATGAAGTTTTCTCTATTTTATCAGAATTATTGTTGAGTCACTAGTAATATATTTGTAATACGCATGTGAAAATATATATGTGCACGCAAAATACAGAAGAGGCGGGGGGGGGGCGGGACGGGCCGCCCCCCCCCGGTGGGGGGGAGAAGGAAAAAAAAAAAAAAAAAAAGCACCAAAAAAAAAAAAAAGCCC
>CAZCNA010000006.1:0-30207 GCA_964500215.1 uncultured Candidatus Saccharibacteria bacterium
TAGTAGACCTGTCATCACAAAATACTACTGTTTCTTCACGTGTTTTTATATGTACTTTTTTGTACTTGGTAAAATTCATAATTATTCATAATTATTCATAATTGTTATGAATTTCACACATCTCACAAACACATATATACTACGCCCAAAACACAGATAAAAATAAAAAATTCCTGAAGCGTATCTTCAGGAATTTTTTATTAAACTAACTTTATATTATTTTGAAGATTTCTTCACAAGAGCACTGATTCGAGATTTCTTTCGAGCTGCGGCCCCTTTCTTGATGAGACCCTTCTTTGCAGCTTTGTCGATTGCTTTGTATGCAAGAGAAAGAGCTTTTTGTGCATCGGCTTTTGAACCTGATACAACAAGTTTCTTTACATCTTTTACAGAAGTATCAAGCTTCTTCTTTCGTCGAAGATTAACAACTCGCTTTCGCTCTGAGCCTCGAAGTGCTTTTTTGGCTGATCGTGTAATTGGCATATTGCTGTGAGAATAACAGAAAAAGCCAATCTTTGCAATGGTTCCAGGCTAGTTTGCCGCCATGGCCATATTGCTGTCCAGTATGCGGTAACCGTCAAATTTTGGTACAATAGCCCTATGATTGCATACCTCCGGGGCTCAGTCCTCCACAAAGACATCCGCTACGTGGTTATTGATACAGGCAATGTAGGATACAAGGTGGCCGCACCAACAGAAGTCCTCAATAAGCTCACGGTAGGCCAAGAAGCAGGTCTCTGGATTCACACGGTTGTACGTGAAGATGCACTCGATCTCTATGGGTTTCTCGACAGAGATACTTTAGAATTTTTTGAACTTCTCATCACCATCTCTGGTATAGGACCAAAATCTGCACTCGGTATTCTCAGCGCCACAACCATCACTTCCCTCAAAGAAGCCATCATTTCTGGCGAAACATCATATCTCACAAAAATTTCAGGTATTGGCAAAAAAGTTGCAGACAAAATCGTTCTCGAATTGAAAGACAAAGTTGTATATACAACAGAAGAAGCGACATCAGCCGTAGGACTCACAGGACAAAGCGATGTCGATGCTATCGAAGCGCTCAAAATGCTCGGATACAATCACAAAGAAGCTCGTGATGCCCTCGAAGGAATTTCTCGAGATATCAAAGATACTGGTGAAAAGGTAAAAGCGGCTCTCCGTTCGTTAGGAAAATAAGAGAATCACAACTCTGATGAATTTTTCATCAAGATTGTCTGAAGATTAATTTCACGTATAGTGGTGCTATGCCAGAACTCCCAGAAGTTCAAACTACCGTAGACGGTATACATACGATTACCAAAGGTCTCACAATTACCGATGTGTGGACGGATTACAATAGTCCCCATCATATCAACAAGGAAAACATAAAAAATCCTGATTTTTTTAAACGTTTCAAAAAGAATGTTCGCGGCACAACAATCACAGGTTCTTCTCGCCGAGGCAAAAACGTTCTCATTCATCTTTCCAACAATCAGACTATTCTCGTTCACATGAAAATGACGGGGCACATTATGTACGGCACATATACATTTGATTCAAAGAAAACCCGCGATCCTTGGACGCCAGTCGACACAACCTCTCCCCTCGCTGATCCATTCAATCGATTCATTCATCTCGTACTATGCCTCTCAAACGGCAAACAGCTCGTGCTTTCTGATATGAGAAAGTTTGCAAAAGTGACGCTCATCGAAACAGACGCACTCGAACAGTCAGATGACCTTCGACATATTGGGCCTGAACCACTCACAGCACAATTTACATTAAAGGTACTTAAAGAAAGACTCAACAAAAGATCAACTGGTAGTATCAAAACTGTACTGATGGATCAACGACTCATCTCAGGTATAGGAAATATTTATTCTGACGAGGTGCTCTGGCGCGCAGGTGTACATCCAGAACATCGCGTATCAACAATTCCTGAAGAAAAGCTGAAACTCATATATACAGCAATAAAAGAGACACTCGCGCGTGGTATTGATTTTGGAGGTGACTCAATGTCTGACTATAGAAACATCCACGGAGAAGCCGGCAAATTTCAAGACCATCACCAAGCATATAGACGAACAGGAAAAGCGTGTACAAAAAAGGGGTGCAAAGGCACAATCATACGAAAAGTTGTTGGCGGTCGAAGCGCACACTTCTGCGACACCCACCAAAAGAAATACTAATTATCGAATCATCTCAAAGAGAATGATGCCCGCCGTTACGGCTACATTCAATGACTCTTTGGTACCTCGCATTGGAATTTCTGCGACACAATCAACGGCTTTCAATACAGAAGCCGATACTCCATCAACCTCGTTTCCGAATATGAGTACGATGTCCCCCGTTTTTGGCATCTTACGATAATCAACAGAATTCTTTGCCTGCTCGATAGCAACAAGCGTGCTTCCCTGTTTTTTTAGCTTCCGCAAAAGTGGTGCAACTGTTGGTACATATGTCCACGGAATAACCTGCTCTGCCCCGAGCGCTGTTTTCGCAATCTCTTTTTGAACTCGGCCGAATCGATCAACAGGACAAGGCGTGTGTCCCGCCAAATATATGTGAGAAACACCCGCAGCATCTGCTGTACGGAATACAGAACCCACGTTGTGGGCGCTTCGAATATCAGGTAATACAACTGATATTGTCTGTGGTATTTTTTTATTTTTTGCAGTCTTTGGCATGATGTTGTCTCTCTTCAAATATGGTTCGCATTTTGATTTCAAAATGCTTAACAACCTGTTAGGGCCATGCTACCATAATTGTATGTTAAATCCATTCCCAGAGCTTCTCACCTATGCCCTCCTCGCTCCTGTATTTCTTCGTTGTATTACAGGATTTTTCTTCATTTATTTCGGTTGGAACAAGCTCACAAAGGAGCGCGAACATCGACTCAACTTTTTTGAATCCGTAAATCTTCGACCCGCTGGTGTATATCTCACACTTTTGGGCATTCTCCAGATTGTTGTGGGTATCTTTCTCATCGTTGGACTTGGCACACAGATTGCTGCAATCATCGTAGCCATCATCACCTTCATTTCATACATCATAAAGTTGCGACAACCCTCAATGCTTCCAAGTTCATTGGGTATTTATGCACTTCTCTTCTTCATCGCAATCTCATTGCTCTTCTCAGGAGCAGGCATTCCAGCCATCGATTTGCCGTTGTAGAAGATTGATGCGACAGTTTGGCGCCTATACCTTGCCCTGCTGAAAAGTCTGCTATTGGACTTTTTGTGAATTTTTGGTATATTTTGACACACGCGCTCGTAGCTCAGTCGGTAGAGCACCTGCCTTATAAGCAGAGGGTCGTAGGTTCGATTCCTACCGGGCGCACAAATAAAAGAACCTGTGACCGATTTCCCGAAGGGGCCTACGAGACCAGTATCTACTGTGCTCGTATTCTATTTTGATAAATAGTTCATATATGCCACAATTATGCAGATGAATCCAAAAGAACAGGGCCCAAATGCCGAAACGATATTTCATGGAGAGGCAGCCTCTGAAGCAGCTTATTTGATATATAAAGAGTCCCCTGCCCTATTTTCAGAATTAATTAGAAATAATGTTGAACCTGGTACATATAGTCTTACTGATTTAGGCAGCCACAAAGGCGAGTTTTTGCAAGACTTGGTGGGTCTCTTGCCTGAATATAGTTTCAAAACAGTCGCTGTTGATATAAATCAAAGTAGTCTTGAATCAAATAATGCAGACTATCGTGTTGCGTCCAACTTATCTCGACTTGCTCTTGCAGATAAATCTACAGATATCACTATTGCTCGGTATGCACTCGCCTGGAATTCTATTGAAGATCAGAAAACAATTTTGAGCGAAATTAAGCGCGTTACAAGACGGATAGCGATTATTCAACACCAAGGCGCAAATAGTACTAGCCCACAAGGACTACAGACAGCATCGAAAAAATTGTTTAGTGGAACTATTCCAGAACTTAAACGTGCTGACTTTTTCTTTAGTACAATAGAAGATATTGAGGGTTTTATGAAAGATTTGGAAATTAGTTTTGAACGAATTCAAAATAGAGATGTAGCAGGATTATCAAATATATTTATTGAAAAGTATCATCTCTCTGAGGAAGAGGCCGTCAAAGTCCGAGAGATTCTACAAGGAAATGATTATATAAATCAATCAGCTTGGATATTAAAATTTTAAATATGAAAAAAACACAACATGGATTTATTGGAATTGCGATCATTATTATCATCGCAGTAGCACTGATTGCAGGAGGCACATATGTATACTCAACAAAAAACAACTCAGATACTGATGAGAGTGTCCTAAATACAGATACGAGCACTACTGATACTACTGTTCCTGCCACAACTTCAGTATCTATTAATGCAAAACTTGATGGAAAAAATATTGTGCAAACGTCTGCACATTCTGAAGTAGAACAATCAATTATTTCTAAAGGTACGTATGTGTATGAAGATTCTTCTGGAACACAATTTACACTGAAGGTTATTGATACTACGAAAGCGCACCTCACAATACTCGGCAGAATGGTGTACGAGCAATACAATCTTACATACACTACAAAACCAGGTCGTGTAAATTTCTTTTTTAATTCTTATGATTTGAGTGACGAAGCTGCAAATCTTTATGATGGTATGGACAAAAAATTCAACAAGGACGAAGAAATGTTCGTGCTCGATGTTCAAAGTAACTCAACATTCAAAGCCACATGGGGCAAACCAACACTTTGGCTAAACAATGTTTCTGCTGACCAAGGAAATGGTCTATTTATGAAGAAATAGATAGGTATCTCGCCAAGTTTAAAAAATTATTCTAAAGACTTTTTCATAACCTCCACCGGCGCTTTTTGTCCCGTGAACAACTCAAACTGTTTTACTGCCTGATACAACAGCATGTCTTTTCCGTCAGCCGCAGGAATACCTATTGTTTGAGCCATCTTAACGGTATCGGTATTCCCATACATGACATCGAAAACGAATGCTACTTTTTTCATATATTCTTCTGAAATAAGTGACCCACTCTGTCCATCCAAACCAGCAGATGTTGTCTGAACAAGAATATCTACATTCGGAAGATTAGTCGTATCAACATACTTGCATCCTGTGGCACGAGCAAGGGCCTCTCCTTTCTCGGCAGTACGATTTGTGATGTATATATGTTTTGAATATCGTGAAAGTGCATAAATACAAGCTCTAGCTGCACCACCGGCACCATAGATAAGAATTTTTTTATCCGTCGGATCAATGTGCGAACGAAGCGCCATATCAAAACCAATCCAATCAGTATTCGTACCAATCACTTTGCCATTCGAAAGGTATACCGTATTCACTGCTCCGATTGCTGCAGCTTCGGGTGTAAGCTCATCTATATATTGAATAATTGTTTCCTTGTACGGAAGAGTAATACTTAGACCTGAAAGCTCCCCTGTTCGTATTTTGTGTATAAGTTGTGGAAGGTCTGTACTCTTTACGTCTTCTTTGGAATATACAGCATCAATACCCATTGCATGAAATGCAGCGTTAAAGAGAACCGGCGACAAACTATGATCAAGTGGGTGACCAACAACTGCAAATAATTTCATAAATAATTCTGTATTAAAATGTCTGTGCTTTCTCAACAGGGAAAAGTATAAATTTCTCAAGCTCCACATTGAAATCAATCTCTCCTCGATGTGCTCTGTGATACATACTCACGAGACGATCAACAACAGATTCGAGCTCCCCATCTTTCCACGCTCCGGCTGCACGAGCGGCTTTCTGATATACGAATGGTGACAGACCTGCATCTTTTGCATTCTTTGAGGTTCGTGATAATAGGATCGATTTGAACTGCCACCATAATACTCCATGAATTTCTTCTGCAGCTGTGTTTTTCTTCATTAATTCTTGAAGTACAACCCAGGCGCGCTTGCTGTCCTTGATTGCAATAGCGTCAGCAAGCGCGAATGTTCGCGGAGCTTCTTTTTTGGGAGCTTCTTCGGCACCGTACTCTTGAATCTTGTCTGCATATTTTTCGAGAACTTTCTTGTCAGCAGCCTTCAGCTTTTCTTCAAACAAAATACATATGTGATCTGATTCAGCGAGTTCTTTTATATGATCAAGTACAATCTCCCCTGCCCCAGACAACGCCAACAATTGATCGAGGACGATAATATACTTTGGAAGAAAAAGTCCCTGGCTCTGGATAAGCTCGTTGAGGGCTGCCTCATTCCAATTTTCTGAATTTAATCTGAAAAGCGACGCATCTGGGCGTTTTTTCAACAAACTATCCACAAGCTCTGTAAGCTTTTTGCGGGATTTATGTGTTTCTTTGCCGTGAATGACGTATAACATGTGGATAAGAGGATAAGATGTGTATAACCTAGTATACCCTATTTCATATCGTCCCAACTTGTACCAATATGAGCTTCAGCAGTAATTGGCACTCCCTTTGTCTCAGAAAGTGGGAGAAGCTTTTCCATCGCAGCCTTAATTTTTTCTGAAAGAGATTCAACGAGTTCGTCCTTGATTTCGTACACCAATTCATCGTGTACTTGCATGATGATTCGGGCATCGTCACTCTTTATGTTTTCTTTAGTAAAAAGTTCTTGAACCTTCACCATTGCTATCTTTACGAGGTCGGCCTCAGTTCCCTGGATAGGCGCATTGATGGCCATTCGCTCTGCAGACGCACGAATAAACGGAAGTGCAGACTTGAAGCCTTCGAAGTATCTTCGTCGTCCAAAATGCGTTTCTGTGTATCCTGTTCGTTTTGCTTCAGCCTTCACATGATTAAGATATTCTGCAAGAGTGCTGAAGTTTTTAAAATATTCGCTGTAGAAATTCTGAGCTTCTTCTCGAGTACTACCAAGATTAGTTTTGAGTGCATTCACACCCATACCATACAAAATACCGAAGTTAATTACTTTCGCTTGTCGACGCATTTCTTTTGTCACATCCGCAGGATCAACTTTGAATACCTGTGAAGCAACGCCCGTGTGAACGTCAGTTCCCTTCTTGAAAATATCAATCAATTTTTCATCATCAGAAAGCCACGCAGCGATTCGAAGTTCGATCTGTGAGTAATCGAAAGCAACCAATTTGTATCCTTTCTCAGAAATGAATCCTTTTCGAACATTTCGTCCGAGTTCTGTTTTAATTGGAATATTCTGAAGACCTGGATTTTGTGAAGCCATTCGTCCTGTCGCCGCACCGGCCTGCAAATATGTTGTATGTACGCGACTATGTTCATCTACCATTGTTGGGAGAGGATCAATATATGTACCGAGGAGTTTCGCCAACTCACGATACTCGAGAATATAATCGATGATTGGATGCGTGCCCTTCATCTTTTCCAATTCAGATTCTTTTGTAGATCGAGCACCTGTTGATGTTTTCTTAATCTTTTTGCCGCCGAGCATGAGCTTGTCGAACAACACTTCCCCAAGTTGTTTTGGTGAACTTACATTGAATTCCATGCCCGCTTCCTTCCAAATTTTTTGTTCGAGTGACGCGAGTGTTTTGTGATATTTTTTTGATAGATCCTTAAGGTATTCGCAGTCTATTTTCACACCCACTCGTTCCATCTCATTCACGATTGGAATGAGCGGCTTTTCAATATCGAAAAATACCCGCTCTACACCTTGTTTTTTCATCTCCGAAAGGAGCATTTGTTCAGCCTCATCAGCGCTTTTTGCATTCGTATGTTGGAAGACATCTTCAATTGATGGATTGGTGAGAGATGAATCGAGCACCCACAACGCGATAGTTAATTCTCTTATCTTTTCTTTAGAAAGATTTGCCGTGAGCATGCTAAGCTCTTCTGCTTTCTTTGCATCTTCTTTTTGTGAATGATATTCGATATCTGATACGTCGCCATTTTCCCCGGACTGATCAGCTTTACCACTGACACTTCCCCCAACGCCCATCACCGATTTCAAGCGCACACCCAATGTTCGAAATTCAAATTGCTTGAACAGTGCTTCAACTGGAGCCAATTCAAATGAATCCTTCCATGACGCTTCAGGAAGTTTGAAATCAATAGGCGCGTCTCGTCGAATAGTCGCGAGCATTTTGCTAAATAAAGCTTCTTCTTCGCCATTTTTGAGGAGTTCGATGATTCGATCAGAAATACCAGCTTTCTTTATATCATCTGAATTTTTCTTCAAAACTTTATAAATATTTTCTATAGTTCCGAATTGTGAAATGAGAATAGTTGCTGTTTTTTCTCCAATGCCCTGAATGCCAATAATATTGTCTGATGGATCTCCTCGAAGTCCTTTGTAATCAGGAAGAAGCAACGGTTCGAATCCATATCGTTCTTTTACAGCATCTTCATCGTAAACCACGACATCTTTGATTCCCTTTTTGAGGGTATACACACGAACATCGTCGCCTTTCACCAACTGCAATGTGTCCATGTCACCTGACGCAATGACAACTTTTATTTTATGCCCGTCGTCCTTTATTTTTCCTTCACAAATTTCTTGAACAATTGTACCGAGCATGTCGTCAGCTTCGAATCCAGGTTTGTCATATGTTGGAATATTGAATGCTTCGAATACTTTTCGTGAAGATTTCAACTGCTCCACGAGAGCTGGGTCTGTTTTTCTGCGGCCGGCTTTGTATGCGTCATATGCTTCGTGTCTGTACGTAGGACCAGGCAAGTCATAACAAGCAACAATATAATCCGGTTTGAATCGTTCGATAATCCCCAACAGCATAGAAACTAGGCCATATATCGCGCCTGTTGGTACACCTTTGCTCGATGCAAAATCAGGAAGAGCATGATATGCGCGATGAATGATGGCGTGACAATCGAGGAGCACCAATGTTTTTGGTGATTCATTTTTTGCAGACGCAGCCGAATTTTTTGTTGAACTGCCTTTTGAGTTTTTCTTTGGTTCTTTTTCAGATTTTGTTGAAGATGTCTTTGGCATATGCGTAGAATAATTTGATAATTAATTGAACCTTTTTAAAAAATATACATATTAATTGATGAAATCTTCATATGAAATTTTTCTTGTTTGTTCATCGAGAAATTCAAAAGAAATCATAAACACATTCTGAATTTGAGAAAGCGCATCAGCAATCTGTTCCGGCCATTCTATAAAAACAAGATTTTGTGGATCTCGAATCACTCGTTCAAAATCGAGAGCACTCAATTCTTTTCCTCCCTCGAGTCGATAGGCGTCAATATGCACGAACTGTTTAAACACATCATCTGTTGTTGAATATATTTTTTCAATAACAAACGTTGGACTTGTCACAACTTCTGTAACGCCGAGCGCTTCCGCCACGGACTGAGAAAATGTAGTCTTGCCTGCTCCGAGGTCACCTCGAAGTCCCACAATCATAGCTCCTGCAATTTCTTCTGTAGATGTGTTAGCCGCACAATGCGACGCCTGTTTTTTGAGAACCGCGAGCACTTCCTGGGCAACGCGCTTTGTATCGGCCAGAGACGTTGAAGTTACCGAAATATGAGTTATGTGTGGAGTGACGTTCATACGAATATGGTAACACAAATATGCAAAAGAAAAGCTTGGAAATTTGCCAGTATAATGGTCTGACTATCCTGTCAAAAACGTAATCCTTGTATGAAAAAAGGCCGCAACGTGTCGAACGTTGCGGCCTCATAAATGTACGATAATGGCCCTGTGCCACTACCGTGAAGGCATTCAATCCTCCCAATTGACCAGCGTTCCCTGCCTTGAGCGCGCGGGCATCTTGCGGATGCCAATCTGCTGCAAAGCGCGGGCGATGTAGGCGGGCCGAATTTTCGGCGGCCCGTCGTTGTAGAAGAAATAGCTGGGGTTGCCATCCTCCCTGGTGTAGTACACCATATCGCCCGTTTTCATCGCCTGCAGGATTTGCTCAGGAGTCAACGACAACGAGCCGTCGGCACTTGGTGCCGCAGGACTATCCGCTGACCCGCCACCATTACGCATACGCGCAGGTTGGATGTCAGAGGTCGTGGTCGTAACCACGGACTTCCGAGCTTCGGTTACCGCTGATTTCGCACCGGCTTCCTTCAGCCTGGCGATCTCGGCATTGGCAGCCTTGAGGTCAGCGAGCGGAACCATTTCCACTTTCATCGTCGCCACTTGGCGCTTTGCTTCATCGCGCTCTGCGGTCAGTGCTTCCACGGACTTTCTGAGCTCAATGAGTTCGGCTTCCATCTCCGACTTCTTGCTATGATCGCCGTCGGTGATCACCAACTTGTCCGACAAGTCGGAATTATTGGCGTTCGCCGCTTCGAGATCCTTCTGAAGCTGGGCAACCTTGTTCTGTTCGGCCTTGAGCGCGCGGTCATCCCGCTTGCCCGGACTGAACATGAAGGTCAAGAAGCAGAGCACAATGATGAGTGCTGCAACCGACCCCGCAAGAACGCGGCCGCTGAAGAGCTCGGCCATCCAAGCCCCACGCTGTCCTTTGGCGAAGCGCGGCTGAGTGGCTTCGGCGAGCAGGGCCGTGGACATCTTGTGGATTTTTTCCAATTCCACCTTCCTGTCTTCGGCCAACTGCGCGTGGTTTTCGACCTCGCGGAGCTTGGTCTCGAGGGTGCTGGCAGTTGCGCCGACCTTCGTCGAATCCGCATACACCTCCTGAGCCTTCGTCCGAGTATTGGTCACAGCCATGGCGATTTCCGCAATCAAGGCCTGCGCCGCATACTTGTAGATCTCGATTTGCGCCACGGTTGCCGCCTTTTTGTCCTTCCATTTTTTGTTGGTCGGGCTCAAGGCGTTGGCCTGCACGAGACGCAGGTCGATTCCGTTGGTGTTATTTCCGAGCAAGTCTTGCGACTGCTGGAGAATGGCACCGGCTTCTGTTGCCAGTGTGTTTGCTGCATCCGCCACGCTTTTCGGCGTGGTAGTTGCATCGATGCTGAATTTTTTCATGAGAGATGGGGCCTTTCTGTCCCCGTGGATCCTTTTGAGATCCGATTTTTGTTGGTTGAATTGCCAAAGAACTACCATTGCCCATAGGGGCACAACGACCTTACGGTCAATGGTAGCCCTTGAGCTTTAGTTTGATTACTGGTGTAATTATAACCCCTTTTATGGTGAATGTCAATACCCTTGTCTTTTGAGATCCGTGTGGAGAAATATATAAAATACAGCCTCATAGAGCCGTATAATCGAACCATTTTTGATAAGGAAAATATAAAATAAATATGAAAATAAATTCAAAAAGAAAGGGCCGGCGCGACGAATGTCGCTGCCGGCCCCTTTGCTCTCTTATCCCGAAGGATCCTTAAGAGAGTTGAGCTGGTTTTCCCTGCCAACTCACACCTACCACCCACGAATGGGTTGAATGCCACGGCGCACCACCGCGGGGTTTTGCACATAGTGCGAGCCCCACTGCTGATTTGCCCGAGCGGTGTATTCACCGTCGGACATCAATGTCGTCTGGTTTCCACTACGGGAAACAACGGGGATCTCGGTGGTATTTCGCATACCGCCATAACCGCCGTCGAACCCGCCATAGCCGTTCTCGCATCCGTTGCCGTAGACCGGGTCACCACCACTGAAGGTACACTGCCCATCAGGCGTGATTATGAGTCGGGCCTGACCTTGGACGCCGTAATTACCGTTCTGGATGTTGCCGCCGTACCCGCCATCAAATGGCTGACGCTGATCAGGAAAGTATTCGGTGGACGAACTGGTCGTCTCGCCGGTGTTTTCCCGTCTGAAGGTGACCTTCGCATCAGGCATGCGGGCGAGGATGTATGCACGGACCTTCTGTTCGCGGTTCGGTTGGCCGTAAGTGGCTTGCATCGCCTCCTTGGCCATTTGACTGCATTCCTCATCGGAGTACGGCCCCTCGATCCACACAGAGTCCTTCCACGTTTTGGTGACTTCGTGTGTTTGAACGCCGACTTGGCGACGCTCCATGCGTTCGCCCGACGATCCACACGATGCCACGCGGCCCATGAACACAGGCTGAGGCTCGAGGATAACTCCGCGATTGATGAGGAGGCTGATGCCTACCCCACAAATGTTGCGAGAGAAATACCCGAGTTGCTGGTGATGCGCGCCGCAGTACCCCGAGTGTCCTTGCCATTGCTGGCAGCCGGACGTGCGAAGATATTGCTGCTGGCAGGGTTGATTCTGCCATTGCGACCAGCGGTTGTCCCGCCGATCATCGCGCTTTTGCCACGGCCAGCGGAAACCGCCAGCAGAGGCATTGTTTGGCAGGAAGACGAGCGCGACCAAGATGGCCACGATCATCGCCCGCACCTTGTTGATGTTGATTGTTCCGACGAGCCAGAGGCTCGTCCCGATGCGACTGACTTGCTTGTTTGTCATAGCAATCTATGGCTTTTTTTCATACTTTCTTCATGATTGCTTCACATTTTTTGTATATTTTTTTGCAATTTTCTTCACACCTAGTGTGATAGTGTGTAAGAGCACATGATTAAGAGAGTAAAAGCAGCAGATTGCTATGACAAAAGAGTCCTTCGAGTCGAATAATGGATGGTTGGTGTAAAAGAACCGTACGATCAGTATTATATCACACTATGTATATAAAATCAAGTAGTGCCCTCTTCTCCTAAAAACGGTAAAATACAGGGGTTCTTACGTATGTGTGCTCTCTGCAACTACCCTGTCAGAATCGGCCGGAGTATAAAAGAGCACTATCATTAACCTAATTATATATTCATGACTTTAGTTTTCGACGAAGATAAACAAAATCAAAAAATTCGACAGCTCCGGATCGAGGAAGAAGAGCAGGCTATGGAAATGCTTTCCGAAAAATACGGCATCACCCATGTTGACCTCACCCAAATTCCAATCAACACGGATGCGCTTCGACTTATTCCAGAAGAAGAATCTCGACAAAATGTTCTTGCTGTTTTTGATATTGTCGGCAAAAAATTGTCTGTCGCTATTCATGCTCCAAATAACGAAGCAACACAAGAATCAATAAAAACACTCGAAAGCAAAGGATATATTCCTACTCTCTATCTCGCATCAATGCAAAGTCTCGACAAAGCATGGAGTCGATACAAAGATCTTTCTTTTGCATTCGAAACCGAAGCTGGATCACTCGATATCTCAAACGAAGAAGTTGAACAACTCATCGAGAAAACAAAAAAACTTGAAGACGTTACAGTGCTCATCAAAGACGCGCTCGCAATCAAAAAAAGCCACCGTGTTTCAAAGGTGCTTGCGATTATTATGGCGGGGGCTCTTTCTACAAAAGCATCCGATATTCATATCGAACCAGAAGAATCATATGCTCGACTTCGATATCGACTCGATGGTGTGCTCATCGAAGTGCTTCAATTTGATAGTGAAACATACGGTTTGCTTCTCTCTCGAATCAAATTGCTCGCTGGCTTGAAGCTCAATGTAAAACAAGCTGCACAAGACGGACGATTCACCGTAAAGGTATATATGAGTGATGTAGAAATCCGATGTTCTACAATTCCAGGCGCGTACGGCGAATCTGTGGTAATGCGTATCCTCAACCCTACAGCCATTTCTGTGCCTCTCGAGTCTCTTGGTATGCCAAACCGTCTATACAAAATTCTTCAAGACCAGATCGCTCGACCAAACGGTATGATTCTCACAACAGGTCCAACAGGTTCAGGAAAAACAACGACGTTGTATGCGTGTCTTCGACATATTCAGAGTCCTGAATACAAAATCATCACAATTGAAGACCCTATCGAATACCACCTCCCTGGTATCGTGCAGACACAGGTGGAAGAAAAGAAAGGCTACACATTCGAATCCGGTCTCCGATCTGCGATGCGACAAGACCCCGACATCATTATGGTGGGTGAAATTCGAGATGGTGAAACAGCGATGACGGCTATTCAAGCGTCACTCACGGGTCACCTCGTATTTTCAACACTTCACACCAACAACGCGGCTGGTACATTCACACGACTCATCGACCTTGGTGCTGATTCAAAAGTGCTCACATCAGCGATTCACTTGGCGCTTGCGCAGCGACTTGTGCGAGTTCTTTGTCCTGATTGTAAAAAGAAAGTTCCCCTCCCAGAAAACAGAGCGCCGTTTGTTGATGCTGTATTGAAATCACTCGAAGGATTCGAAGAAGCAACAGAGTTTCCTACTCGACCTACAGAAGTCTGGACAACAGTCGGTTGTGAAAAATGTAACAACACAGGATATCGCGGACGAATCGGTGTGTTCGAAGCAATCATCGCAGACAAGGCAATCGAAGAAGCGCTTCGCGAACTTCCAAGTGAACGCGAAATAAAAACAGCCGCCTTGCCTCAGCATATTATTGATATGCGGCAAGACGGCGTACTCAAAGTGCTCCGTGGTGTAACTACATTCGAAGAACTCGAACGAGTAGTAGACATCGCAGCAGAAATCCAAACAGAAAAAGACGCAGGATCTCACGATTAGTATTTGAACGCGATTCAAAACTATTCAAAAAGAGAACAAATTGAGCAAGCCACAATCTATACACAGGCGTCAATTGACTGTGGCGCCTCGGACACGTAAGCTTGAGGCAGGAATTCAATATGTGGGTACAAAAAAACAGCCCTTTGAATTTCTAAGCAATGCTTTCGAACCTAGATTCAAAAGCCCGGTGAGCCGTTAAGGATAGTTTCAGGAACGTGATCCGAAGATCCGCACCAAAACGTCCTTTACAAAACACCGATAGACCCGTGGAGGTTGTATTGCTTAGAAATTCAAGGAGCCGTTGCTGTTTTTCGGACGGACGATGAGTATAGCGCGTTTAGGCACCACATTCAACCCTATCCATTTTTGTATACTTTTGGAGTATACTTACTTTTGAGCAATCATTTATTGCCTGCCCCTCGCGAGGAGCCTACAACAAGTGCTTGGACAAAAGAAAATCGCATCCGATACACGTGTGCGATACTGATAGTATCCTAGCACAGATATATTTTTATGTCAAGCACCCCCAACATCACCGACCAGAATCTCATAGAACGCCCTATCGAAGACCGAGTCCTCGATCAGACACTTCGTCCTCACAAATTTGAGGAATATATTGGTCAGGAGAACATAAAAAAGAACCTCCAAATCCTCCTCACCGCCGCAAAAGAGCGTAATCACCCACCTGAACACCTCTTGTTTTATGGACCACCTGGTCTTGGAAAGACTACTCTTGCGTATTTGATTTCGAAAGAGATCGGAGCGCAGATGAAGGTGACGTCTGGCCCAGCGATCGAGCGCGTGGGAGACCTTGCTTCTGTATTAACCAACCTTTCGCCGGGCGATGTGTTGTTTGTAGACGAAATTCATCGACTCAACAAGACTGTTGAAGAAGTCCTCTATCCAGCGATGGAGTCCGGTCAAATTGATATCATTATCGGAAAAGGTCCATCTGCACGAACTGTACAGTTAGACCTCCCCCCATTTACTCTCATTGCTGCGACTACACGTATCGCAATGATTTCATCACCACTTCGATCACGATTTTCTGGTGGTGTGTTTCGATTGGAGTTTTATACGGAATCAGAAATCGAAAAAATTGTACGACGGTCAGCAGAGATTTTGAACATCGAAGCAGAAGAAAGCGCGTTGCATGAAATTGCAATTCGAAGTCGATCAACACCACGAACAGCAAACTATTTGCTCAAGCGATGTCGTGACTTTGCACAAATTCAAAAAGCACCTCTTTCAAAAAAGATTGTTGATGAAGCGTTAGCTCTTTTGGGCATCGATCATCGAGGACTCACAGAATCTGATCTCAAGATTTTGAAAACTATTGTAGAAAAATATAACGGTGGACCTGTTGGTCTCAATACCATCGCTGCTTCTCTCTCAGAAGATCAGGCAACCATCGAAGAATTCAATGAACCCTATTTGATTCAGCTTGGATTCATCGAACGAACACCTCGCGGCCGTGTTGTGACAGAAGCGGGCTATGCGCATTTGAATATTGAGTATCCAGCAGAGAGACAATTGAAATTATAAGGCTCTCTGCTGTGGGCTCTCGGAAGTGGTACTATATATAGTATGAAAGTATTAGGAATCGATCCTGGATATGAACGATTGGGCGTGGCTGTTGTTGAAAAATCAGCTAGCGCAAAAGAGCAGCTTCTCTATTCTGCTTGTGTTCGTACATCTCCGAAGGATTCTTTTGAACAACGATTGTTGGTGCTCGGACAGACAGTACAGAAGGCAATCATAGAATATGCTCCTGATGCATTGGCAATCGAAACACTTTTCTTATCGAATAATCAGAAAACAGCCATGCGGGTTGCAGAAGTGCGCGGGATGCTCATTTTTTTGGCAATCAGCAATGGATTGATTGTTGAAGAATTCAATCCCCTTCAAATCAAGCTCGCTATCACAGGAGATGGCAAAAGTTCAAAAGATCAAATGATGAAAATGGTCTCCCTCCTTATACGAATGAATGACAAGAAAGCCCTCGATGATGAATACGATGCGGTGGCTATAGCACTCGCTTTTTTCGCTCTTGGCAAAGACAAACCTCGAAAATAGTTTTCCACATATATGTTGTTGCTTGCATATTTTTTTCAGTATGTTACATATAAGTCTAAATATAATAAAATAGTTTATATAACAATATGTCAGACGACTTAGATCTCCCCACAGGAGATACATTGGAAGAAGAAACAGAGACAGAACCGGAGTTCAACGCGACACGAACGATGGCACCAGCGCATGATCAGGAACCTCTCGATGAAGATGATCTCGCAGAAGATGATTTAGATGGCAATCATGGACATTCATCAATTTCTCTTTTGGGGACAGAAGAAGAAGACGTTGAAGAGAAAGAAATTGCAAAAAATTATTTTCTCAACGGATATGACGATGAGGCACCGTACAGTGAGTTCGATGAACACGGTGAACCAAAGGATTACTAAACAACAGACGGTACGATAGAAGGTAAAATTGAAGAGGCGGGGCTCCTTTCGGAGCCCCGCCTCTTCATTTATTGTCGTGCGATCTCGACGCACGGTTGATATCATGACATTCAATGTGGGTGCTATGTGTACTATGGGTACGATTAGGTACTTTATGGTTACTAAATTTTCATACTAGGTTCAATTCATAATTATTCACAACAAGTATGAATAATTATGAATTTCACCAAGTGTGAATGTTGGTTTGACTTTGAATTGGTTTTGTTTACCCTATCTTCACAACTACTTCACTGAAATTTTAAGAAATCGTCGCTTCCCTACTTTCACCGTCACAGATTCTGTAATTGGAAAATTAAAATCTTCGATTTTCATTCCTTCGGCTGTTGCAATAGCGCCTTCATTCACCAGTCGTTTGAATTCTGTCATTGACGCAACTACCGCTGAATCAATGAGAATCTTTGAGAGTTGTTCGCCAGAATCAACGACAGTAGTCTGAATTTCATCTGGAATTTCTTTTTGAGAAAAAGCTTTTGTGAAATATTCCTGAGCTTTTTCTGCAGACTCGTCTCCGTGATACATTCGCACGAGCTCGAATGCCAACTTCATTTTTATTTCTTTTGGATTTGATCCATTCTTCATACTTTCTTCATATTCCTGAACTGTCTTCATGTCCACACGTGTGAGGTATATAAAATATTTGATGATAAATTCATCTTTGAGAGACATGATTTTTCCATACATATCTGTTGGCTCATCTGAGAGGTTCACTGTATTCCCCCAACTTGAACTCATCTTGCGACCGTCGAGTCCTTCAATCAATGGACCGAGAATAATATCCTGTGGCTCCTGTCCGTATGCCCGCTGCATATCTCGTCCTGCGAGAATATTGAATCTCTGATCTGTACCTCCCACTTCAACATCACTTTTGACAGCGACAGAGTCGTAGCCTTGCATCAATGGATACAAAAGCTCTCGAAGAGACACTCGTTTGCCCGCATCGAGTCGCTTTTTGATATTTTCACGAGAGATAAAGTCACTCAATGAGAAAATATCCGCGTGTTTGCCGATTTCACCGTAGGTGAGCTTGGAAAGCCACTCTTTGTTGTATACAATCTCAGCCTTTTTGATATCAATCACTTTTCCGGCCTGTTCAATGTATGTTTTGAGGTTTTCAGCAACAGCTGCTTCGGTGAGCATGGGTCGTTCGCTCTCTTTGTCAGAAGTGTCCCCCACTGTTCCTGTAAAATCGCCCACAATAAAGACAATCTGGTGGCCAGCATCTTGAAAATCACGTAATTTGAGGAGAGGAATAGACCGTCCGAGGTGAATATTTGGACTTGTTGGGTCAATTCCGAGCTTAATTCGGAGTTTTTTACCTGAGGCGAGCTGCTCTTCGAGGTGTTTTTTATCAATAATTTCTTCGACACCGCGTTGAAGGAGGTTTTCGATTTCTTTTGTCATATATACAATTTAGCATATTTCACCTGTTTTTGGTATGTTATGCGCCTAGAAATAAGCGTTATTGCGGTGCTTTTGTTGCTACTCGCAGTAATGTTTGTGTGATACGATTATGCTAAGCAACGATAATAACATTAACAATATACGTATGAAGTGGTTCATTAAAAAACTAAGTTCACTTATTCATGTTGGTCAGCGCCTCTTGAGACACATTCGCATTGCTTGGAAAAATCCAAAAGAGCGAAAACTCATTATTAGAGACACGATTCTCGTGTGTTTGGTGGGAGGGGTGCTTTTTTTCTCTGTATTTCTCCTCTGGGCAGTAAGCCTCAAAACGCCAGACCTTCATTCCTTTGACGACCGCCTTCTCGGGCAATCAGCGAAGATATATGATCGTACAGGGACAGTCTTGCTCTATGACCTCAGTCAAAAGGTGCGCCGAACGACTGTTGATTTCGACAAAATCTCTCCATACGTAAAAAATGCTTCTGTTGCTATCGAAGATGCGGATTTCTATAACCACAAAGGAATCAAAGCAAAATCTATTGCTCGTGCTATTATCGCGAACATCTTTACCCTCCATTTCAGTCAAGGAGGATCTACCATCACTCAGCAAGTAATCAAAAACTCTCTTCTCACGTCTGAAAAACGAATCTCTCGAAAACTCAAAGAATGGATTCTCGCAATCAAACTCGAGCAGGTTGCAAGCAAAGATGAAATTCTCAACCTCTACCTCAACGACACCACATACGGTGGAAATATTTATGGTGTAGAAGAAGCAAGTTCAATCTTCTTTGCAAAGAAGTCATCTGACCTCTCTATTGCTGAAGCTGCGTATTTGGCAGCAATTCCCCAAGCTCCTTCATACTATTCTCCCTACGGAAAACATGTTGATGATCTCGTTGAACGAAAGAATCTCGTGCTCAAGAAAATGTATGAATACAAATACATTACCGAAGAGCAATACAATACCGCTCTCAAAGAACAGGTTGTATTCCAGCCACGAAATATTGGAAGCATTAAAGCTCCACATTTCGTAATGTATGTAAAAGATTATCTCGAAGAAAAATATGGTGAACGACTTCTCCAAACTGGAGGTTTCAAAGTTATCACAACGCTCGACTATGATATCCAAAGAAAAGCTGAGGAAATTGCGAAGGATTATGTCACAAAAAATGAAAAAAACTTCAAAGCCTCAAATGGTGCGATTGTCGTAACGGACCCTAAAACAGGCCATATTTTGGCGATGGTTGGTTCTCGTGACTACTTTGATGAGAATATTCAGGGTAACTACAACGTAACAACAGCGCAGCGACAACCAGGTTCTGCCTTCAAGCCATTCGTATATGCAACCGCATTCAATCAGGGATATCTTCCTGAAACTCCTATCTTTGACACACCAACTGAATTCAACACTGGTTGTACAGTTACGGGTCAACCACGACAATCTGGTGCAAATTGTTATAGTCCACAAAACTACGAGGGTGGATTCAAAGGTCTTATGACACTTCGAAAAGCCCTTGCGGAATCTCGAAACGTTCCCGGAGTGAAACTTTTGTACCTTGTCGGTATTGATAATGCGATTCGTACAGCGCGAGCGATGGGAATCGAAAGTCTCGGATCTGCATCACAATACGGACTCAGTCTCGTACTTGGAGGTGGTGAAGTATCACTTCTCGATATGACGGGTGCATATGGTGTATTTGGAAACGATGGTATTCGAAACAAAAACACAGCCATCATTCGTATTGAAACAAACAAAGGCGATACGCTTGAGGAATATGCGACATCTTCTGTTCAGGTACTCCCCGCTCAAACAGCACGATTGATGAATGATGTACTCTCTGATGTGCATGCTCGAAATACAATCTTTACACTTCGATATACGGGTGACAGACAAGTGGCTATCAAAACTGGTACCACAAACAACTCACGTGATGCATGGATTATTGGATACACACCAAACATCTCTGTGGGTGCGTGGATGGGAAACAATGATAATACTCCCATGGTTCAAAAAGCTTCTGCGACAATAGTAGCGCCAATGTGGAAACAGCTCATGGATTATCTTCTCGAAAAATATCCTGCGGAAACTTTTGAGAAACCTGATACAAATACAGAAGACGATATAAACCCATTCCTCAAAGGCAAATGGTATGGATCAAATGGCGAGGTCCACTCTGAACTCTATTGGATTGATAAAGATAATCCAAAGGGTGCCGCACCTTCAAATCCTGCATCTGACCCACAGTTCAATCTATGGGAATACGGTGTTCTCAATTGGGCAGGATCTGCACAGGCCGCTGGACTTATCCAAGGCGCACTGGGTACATCTACGCCTGTGACAATGCCAGGAATGGGTACAGGTCAGGCGTTCACTATCACCTCTCCTGCGGATAACTCAATAGTAAAAAAGGATGTGAGAACAACAATCAGTGTTGCGAATATCTCACCTTCTACATCACGTGTTGAATACTTTATAAACAATCAATTCGTGGGTGTATCTTCTCAAACTCCATATAGTTTCTCATTCATCCCTTCAAGCATTACAGGTCTCGGTGCTGAAAACAAAATCAGAGCAATCAATATCGACACGACAGGTGCACGATACGAAGCTTCAATCACCTTCAATCTAGAATAAGAGGCGCAAACGTGGAGATATAAAAAATCGCTCAGACAATATCCAAAAATGAGCGATTTTTTAATTCCGGATGTGCTTGAATAGCTTCCAAAATCTGTTTTTTGTTTGTATAGATAACGCTGCGAATAGCTGGGTGTGTCTTGAGTGTGATTTTGTTGTCCCGAAGCATCATGTCAGACGGAACAAGGGCAACGCCCGTCTTTTCTTTGATAATGGCAGAAATAATATGCTTGTCTTCGACAGGATCGCGGAGTGTTTTGAATTTTTCGAGGAGGTCGGCAAGTGTTCTCATACACCAATACTACCACTTTTACCGATTCATAGGCATCACAAGGTAGAGGAAGCTCTTGTCACTCACGCCCTGTACAATGAGGGGTTTATTCACACCACTAAATGAGAATGCCAAACTATCTGAATCTACGGCTTGGAATGAATCAGTGAGGTATTTGTAGTTGAAGTTGATATCGAGACTGTCTCCGGTAACGGCACCCGTGAGCTTTGAAGAGTTTTCACCGACTTCGTTGTTCTTTGTGACGAGTTCGATTTCTTTTGCTGCTGGGTGCACCATGAATTTGATGTGATTGAATGAATCACTGAAAATAGTGCTCAATTTAAGGGTATTTATGAGGTCTTGCTTCAATACAATCACTTCTGTTGAGAATTCCTTTGGAATAATAGCCTTGTAGTCTGGGAAGTTTCCTTCGACTGTTCGTGATACGAGATAAATACCTTCCGCTGCCATCGCGAGTTGATTCTGTTCGATAGAAATAGCGAGATCTGCGTTTATTCCTTCGAATACGCGGATAATCTCTACAGCGTTCTTTACTGGAATGAGAATGTGATTGAATTCAGGAAGCTGTTTTACCTTCACTTTCTTTTCGGCGAGCCGGAAGCCGTCTGTAGCAACGAACACGAGGGATTCGTCCTCAGGAAAGACTCTCACACTGGAAAGTTCGGGTTTGATACTTGATGTCGCAGAGCTATACCAAACACTCTTTAAACCTCGAATAAAGGCATCTGAGGGCATCTTAAAACCAGAAGCTGTATCAACTTTTGGGATAGAAGGATAATCGTCTGTTGGAAAGGCTTTGATGGTTGTACTTGATCGAGATGTAGATACATAGAGGTTTCCTTCTTTCATTTCGAGGGTTACACCTTTTTCATTAGAGAGGTTTGAGAGAAAACTATTGAGGGTACTGCCGGGGATAGCAACAGAACCTTCTACCTGAACTTTTGCAGGAACAAAAAGCTCGATCCCAAGGTCGAGATTTGTCGCTCGAACTATAAGACCTTCTTTTGTCGCTTCAATAAGGACACACTTAAGGACAGGAAGCGTTGCATTCTTGCTCGTTATCTTTTCTGCCTTGTGTACCGCCTCAGCCAATTTTTCTTGAACACATTCAGCTTTCATATCTTTTTTATAATTAATTAATTTTCTATTTAAAAACCTTTTATCCCTATTATACCTGTGGATATGTGGATTACTTCTTTCACCGTTATGTTTTCAGCCTTTTATTACATTTTAGCCGGAAACAATCTGTGGGTGAAGAGTGAATCTCATTTGGGGATAAATGGAAGGCTGTGTACAACTCGTTCTTTTTCAACAAGCTTTTCACAGGCTCTCCCAAACGTATCCAGAGGTTATCCCACAGATATCCCAAGGTTTTCCCCACATATCCACAGAGTTTTCCACAGTCCTTTATATCAAAGCACGAATCTGGTTGATTTCACCGATCAATTCACTGTTGTTCTTTATCTCGTTTTTGATCTTTTCACATGAGTGAATAACCGTCGTGTGATCTCTTCCCCCCAGTTTTTGTCCTATAGAAGGAAAAGACACATTGAAATCTTCTCGAAGGATATACATCGTGAGTTGCCGAGGTTTTACAACCTCCTGTCGGCGAGTCTTGTCATAGATACTTGCTTCATCAATGTTATAGAAAGATGCAACGGCTTTTACGACGTCTTTCACAGATACGTTTTTGTGAGGTTTTGCTGAATTTTTTGTGAGATTCTTTACTTCGGCGAGACTGAGGTCTTTTCCTTTGAGTTGTGTCTGGCAAATGATGGTATTGAGTACGCCCTCGAGTTCACGGATACTGCCTTCGACGGTAGATGCGAGGAAATATCCAATTTCAGGGCTAAGATTAAAGTTATTTATCTTTGACTTGGCTTGGATAATAGCAATACGAGACTCTGTATCCACTGGAGAAATATCCACAATCATACCCTGCATAAAGCGAGATTTGAGGCGATCTTCGAGGTTCTGGAGGTAATTTGGGTGAACATCTGAAGAAAAGATGATTTGCTTGTTATTGTCGTAGAGATAGTTGAACAAATGGAAGAGCTCTTCTTGAGTTTTCTCTTTGTTTGAGAGGAATTGGATGTCATCCATGATGAAAATATCGTATTTTCGATACTTCTCCTTGAAATGATTCACTTTGTTGGCCTGAACGGCGTTCACATAGTCGACAGTGAACTTTTCTGAGGTCACATAGTGGATCTTTTTGTCTTTGTGGTGATTTTTGTGGTGGTTTCCTACGGCCTGCATGAGGTGCGTCTTGCCCAAACCTGTATTTCCATAGAAGAAGAGGGGGTTGTATGCCACAGGTTTCTTCAAAATTGCCTGAGCGGCAGCATACGCGAGCTCATTGAATGGGCCAACGACGAATGTTTCGAAGGTGTATCGTGGGTTTAGGTTGTCGTCAGGGTTGATGAAGAGCGCTGTGAGAGAAAGTTCTTTGTTTTGAGTAGGAATTTCGACAGCAATATCGTCTTTCTTCTTGTTTTGCTGAGAAATGACGTATTCTACTGCTCGAATGCCTTCGGCCATGTTTCGGAGCGCCTGCAAAATAGACTTGTGATACTTGTTTGAGAGCCAATCCTTTACGAATGTGTTTGGTACAGCAAGGTACACTACCCCACCATCGACTTTCTGTATGTAGGTGTCTTTAAACCAGGTGTTGAAATTCGCTCGAGATACTTCGAGTTCAATCTGAACTAATACTGTGTCCCACAATTTTTTGCTGTCCATGTTGAAAACATTATAAGCTTTCAAATTTTTTTAGAGAACTTGCGGGATGCCCATAACTATGTTGCGACCTGTGGATAATCTGTGGAGAAGGTGGATAACTCATAAAACCGTCGAAAACAGCAACCGAGTTGCTCAAAATGATTTTTTACGCTACTATGTCGATACTATGTCAATTACATACCAACCTAAAAAGAAGAAGCGAGCAAAGAAGCACGGCTTCCTTTCACGAAGTAAAACTCATGGAGGAAAGCGAGTGATCAAAACTCGACGACAAAAAGGACGAAAGAAGTTAACAGTATAGCTTTCTCCCCTCTTATGTCTGCATCCATGCTTTCAAAGGTACAGAGACTCAATACTGCAGGTGTGGCGACTGTTATGTCCCACGGAAGAGCCGTTCAAAGTGGCTCTTTTTTGTTGAAATATATCAAAAAAGGGCCAACTGGAGCCACACAAGCAGCTTTCGTAGCCCCAAAGAAGGTATTCAAGACCGCTGTGCTCCGAAATAAGGCAAAACGGCGAGGTAGAGCCATATTATCCCGATTGTGCCAAGAATATAGCCTCCAGAAGGGCTTTTTACTGGTCTTCCTTTTCCGACCCGCTGTCACAGAGGGCGAATTTGCACGGCTTTTGGCTGAAACTGAGCAGGTTTTACTAAAAAACGATATACTACAGGCATAGTTAATATATATTATGATTTCATCACTTTTTCACCTTGCTATTTATAATCCCCTCTATAACGGCCTCATTTTCCTCATAGATATTCTCCCTGGAGGCGATATTGGATGGGCGGTTATCATCTTTACGTGTATCGTAAAGCTCATTATCTTCCCTCTCTCAAAGGGATCTGTGAAAACGCAGATCAAAATGCGTGAATTGCAGCCAGAATTGCAGAAGCTTCAGGCACAGTACAAGGATAATAAAGAAGAACAGGCAAAACAGCTCCTCGAATTCTACAAAAAGAACGATTTGAATCCATTTGCCGGGATTTTCCTTATCTTGATTCAGCTCCCTATTATTCTCGCGCTTGCCTTTATCTTCTTTAAAGGAGGTCTTCCGAATGTGAATGCAGATATTCTCTATTCATTCGTTTCTGTGCCTGCTGTGGTGAATACACTCTTCTTGGGGCTCATTGATGTGAGCAAGCGAAGTATTATATTCGCCATTTTGGCATCTGTATCGCAGTTCATTTCTGTACAGCTCTCTGTTCCTCCTCATGTGGCCACAAGTGACAAACCAAATTTCAAAGACGATCTCGCTCGAAGTATGAATATGCAGATGAGATACATCATGCCGATCTTTATCTTCTTCATTTCACTCGGTGTTTCTGGAGCGGTGACATTGTACTGGATCACAAGTAACCTCTTTACCATCGGTCAGGAATTGTATTTCCGAAAGACAATCAAGGCTGAGAAAAAGGCATAATACGCCTCAATCAAAGGCTTTTTTAACAAAAAACACCCACAAGGAGGGGTGTTTTTTTTTGTTTGTGTATCGTTGCTGGCAACCTTGTTCGCTGACTGTTCCCTATCGAGTGCTGCTTGCTGTTGATGTTGCAGCGCCTGGAGCCAATGGGGTTGTTGAAAGGATGAGTTGATAGCTCCAGAGGGAGAGGTCATTCTTGTTTCGGAAGAGAATCGCATCTTCTTTTGTACTCAATGTGAGGTATGTCATATCGAGCGCTTCGTCTGTTGAATCAAATGCGCCGAATATAAGCCGTGTTTCGCCTGTGTTTGTGTCTATTCGCCACAAACTATCTGAGAAGGATACGACTCCTTGGTACCAAGTGTCAGGATATGTTGAGAACGGAAGAGATGTTGGGATTCCACAGTATACAATCGATGTTTCTATCTTGCTCCACACACATTTTTCTGGAAGTGTCTTCATGTAGAGGAGTCGAACGGCGCCCGTCTTTCGATCAGCGACATTGAGTTGGTATTCTCCTTGTGCAAATTCTCCGAAGAGGATTTTGTTTGTATCTGGTGACACAAGTACTGTAAGACCCTTTCTATTTCCCAATATTTTTGTGAATGCGCGCGTTTGTGGGTTCAAGAGGTATGCTAACCCATCTGTTGTGCCAGAAGGCTTTGTAGTGAGGATAATGGCGTTTGTACTTGGCCAATCAGCGAGCCACTCTGTGAATGGAGAATCAAAGGCTGTTGTTTTGCTTGAGCCGTCTACCTTGGCAATACTGCCTCGAGCCCCGATTGGATTGATAGAAAACATACGTGTCTTGTCTGGAGAAATGGCTATATATGAGATAGATGTTGAAATAGTGCCAAATTCGAGTGATTGCTCTGTAGAAGTGGCTGTAATTGGCTTAAGTTGGCCATATCTTGTCTCTACGGTGTCTGTTGTTCCCACCAGTTTTCGAGTGATAACGGCATTTCCATTGCCTGTGAAATATGCTTCCTCTATCTGAGGGGCTGTTGTATTTGAAAGACGAGTCTTTGTGAGGGTAGAAGTGGCTGTTTCATAGATATTGCCCGTGCCTCTCTCTAACCATCGGATAACTTCTGCTTTGCCTATTACTTTTGGAGCTTGTGATTTTGTCGTTGTTGCAGGAGTTGTTGTTGCATAGACATCTTTGATGATGAAATCAGCGCCAGATGTGAGTTCTGCGGTGATTTTTCGAAGACGAGGAATCTGTTGAACCACTTCACCTACTTCGTTTCGAATGAGAATCTCTTCGGTAGTAGTTGCAGGAGCTGTTGGCTCTGGAGCTTTTCGATTAAAGAGCCCACTGAAAAATCCTCCAGCACTCGTGCTTGTTGCGGTACTTCCCCCGTTTGTATTATAGAGATAGAAATAAAATCCAAAGAGTCCTCCAATAACGAGTCCTATAAATATAATACTAATGAGTACAATTGTTTTGCGAGACATTTCCTCTATTGTATACCAAAAAAAGAAGATTGTTTATCACTTATTCAAGACCGATGTGTACATGATCGTAATGTCCACTCACTGCCCCACCTCGTGACCAGCCAGTTCCTGATGATCGATAGTTCATGTCTTGGAAAATAACTTGGTCAACTGAAATAGTTCGTCCATTCGCAACCATGTAATCGACGAGTGCTTTTCCTTGAGCTTCGAAACATGCTTGATCAGCATTTGGTGCTTTGTGGAAGTCGATTGCTTTTCCTGTGAGGTGATCTGATGTACCCGATCCACCAACCTCGGCATTGTGCTCGGGGCTTCTATATGTGCTTGTCGGCTCAAGACATGAATACTGTGTAGGAATAGTATCTTTAAGATACTGAATTGTTCCAGAGATTGCTCCTGATCTGCCGGAGTTGTCTGTAGCTGTATATGAACCTGTGTAATTTGCAATTCCGGGAAATGCGGCAGGATCTCCTGCTACTGGTGTGAAAGGTTGACCGTATGTAGAGCTTGCATAGCCATTTTCTACCTGTGCATTTCGTATTTCTTCGGCTGTGAGTTCTTGGAGACCATTTCCCGTTCCGCCAGTTACAGGATTTTTTGCTTGAATTTTCTCGATGGTGAGATTCGTACTGAGTATCTGCGGATTGATTGTGTAAAGAATGAGCCACGAGAGGAGTGCTAAAGCGAGCCCTTGAAATGCTTCTTGAATCTTTTTCTTCCCCTCTGATTTTCCGTTGATGGCGTCTGTCGAAAGATATTCGAGTCCTCCCCAAATAATCATGATGACAGCGAGAAGTCCTGCGAGTGCAATACCGAATCGAAATACTGTATTCAAATAGGCAGTCAATCCTTCAGGACTAATTGTGATATCACCGTCAATAAATCCTGCAATCGGTGCGAGGGGGTGATACACAATATCAGTTGCGGCTGCGAGCGATAGCTTTGGCAACAGTTGAGCAAGAAATAATCCAACAAAGAGAGTTTGTTTTTTCATTGCTCTGTATTATAGCAAATCTCTTTTAGTATTTGGGGTTATTTTGTGAGAAACGTGTAGGTAATGTTGTCCTGGTTTACACCATTGTTCATTGGCGCCATCCACGCTCCGAGATCTCTTGCCAGCGCAAAAGAAATTTCTCCGTATCCATTTGTTGCAGGTCCAACATCTCCAACGATCGCCTGTAGTGTTTTACCCGTTGTGTTATCTGTAACATTTACTTTCGTACCGAGAGGGATATTTGATCCTTCTGGAATTACTACATAATAATCTTTTGTTGCATCCAAGGGCTTTCCTTCAAGTGTGTATGCCGTGCCGGGTTTCCAGTGTGGATCATAAAATGGTGGTTGGCCTGCACCATCTGTGTCGATAGCAACACGATTGGGGGTGATTTGATATCCCTCAGGAACGGGTGTAAGTGTTTGGGATGTGTCCAATCGAACGCCCCCTCCTGGGATAGTTGTTAGTCCCCCGTTCGTTGTTGATGCTGTCTGAAGACCGTTTCCTGTACCTCCTGACACTGAATTTTTTGCTTGAATTTTTTCGATGGTGAGATTGGTGCTCAAAATTTGCGGATTGATGGTGTAGAGAATGAGCCACGAGAGAAGTGCGAGGGCTAGACCTTGGAACGCTTCTTGAATCTTTTTCTTCCCCTCTGATTTTCCGTTGATGGCGTCTGTCGAAAGATATTCGAGTCCTCCCCAAATAATCATGATGACAGCGAGAAGTCCAGCAAGTGCAATACCGAATCGAAATACTGTATTGAGATACTCTGTGAGGCCTTGTGGACTGATCTGTACTGTGTCTTCGATGAATCCTGCGATAGGCGCAAGAACACAGTATTTTTGGCCGTTGGTATTGAAGTTACAAGATGAATCACCCGTTTGTGTTGTTGTTTTGTTGTTGAGATTTGCAACGGGCGATTGTTGCGCCTGTACCACACTACCGCTCAATACAAACAAAAGAAAAGATAAAATAAAAACGATTCGGAGAGAACGTGATGTCATATGTATATTCTAATATAAATAGAAAAGATTACTATCTCCCGAACGCACTTGTAGAACCAAAGATAATTGAAAGCTGTGCAGATGCTTGCTGAAGAATTTTTGAAGAACTGTTCAAGAGAACAGATACGGCAGCCTGTCCGCTTTGATCGGCTTCTTTTCGGAATGTCATAATGCTTTCGTATGAAGGTGAATCAATCTTGAGATCGTTGAGTCGCCATGTATATGTCACAAAAGAGTTTTTGTTTACTGTACTAAAGTAGTATGGGAAAACAGCAAGTTGGTCTTCTGTTTTTGTGAGGTAAAAGTTACCTGTAATTGCGTGGTTAAACAAGATTCCATAGAGAGGATGTGATTGATACACGATCGCCTGTGGGTCGAGTGCATTCATTGTTACCCCGCCAATAGCCTTATTTTTTGAATCAGCCTGTGAATATGTCTCCGCTTGAATGAGATGAGGTTTGAGAATAATTGATCCTGTGTAATCAAATGTATTTTTTCCGAAGCCTGATTTCGAACCTTCTACGCGGCGATCCACTTTCCATGTATATACAGCTTGGTTTGATGCCACTTGTTTTCCTCCTTGGATCATATTTGGAATAGCTACGAATGTAACATCTGCTTCAGGGGTAAAGAGCGCCTTTCCTTTATAAAATGGCGGTGTGTATGTCTTTGCCTGCCAGAGCACATCTACTTCTGCGGGTGTAAATGAATATGTTTTTGTGATAACAGGGCCTGAAGTCGGTGTTATTTTGAGGACAACGTTGTTTTGTGTACCCACCGCACCTGTTGTGAATTTGAATTCAGTTGCCCCAGTCCCCTTCAAGGCTTCTTTGCCATTGTATGTCCACACGAGTGTTGCTCGGTTAAGATCTGTTCCATAGGCTGAGACTGTGATTGTTACTTCTTCGAATGGTTTTGGAATTTGCGGATAAATTTCGGTTGAAATTTGTTCTTGAATATCACCGATGATGCCAGGAATAGAAACACCATCAGGAATTGTTTGTGCTACGGATACTGAAGGAAGCGAAAAAACACCCAACACGAAAGAGAGGAGACAATATAGATATATGTTTTTTGCAAGAACATTATCCTGTTTCATTACGTATAGTATATCACTATTCTTTTAATTTTTGTTCAGCTTTGAGTGAAGCGTTGAATACAAGTATTTCGAGTATCCATGCGGGAAGAGCGTTTACCACTGGTATAAATTCGATAAGTGGTGCAGCGATGGCCATTATTCGACGAGATGACTTTGAATAATCAACACCGCGCTTCTTGAACCAAAGATAAAATGTGAGTGTTGCTATGGGAGTAATGAGAATACTATCTATAACACCGCCTGCGGCAGGAAGAACACAGCCCGGGCGATGAGCGCCCCAGCCGTGTA
>CAZCNA010000007.1:0-29750 GCA_964500215.1 uncultured Candidatus Saccharibacteria bacterium
ACGACTCCGGACGCAAAGGTTGCTATTGTGGGATCTTCTACTGATAGTACATATGCTTTTTCAGTAAAAAACTCTGCTTTAACATCATTGTTTAATATTTCAAACAATGGAAACGTCGGAGTTGCTACCTCAACGCCATCTTTTCCTTTGAGCGTTGTTGGTAAGGGCTCATTCTCAAGTAGTACTAGACAGGTGCTCATTGATCCAAGTGGTGATTACCAATATGCAAATATTGGAACGTACTATCAAAATCAACCAACAATTACATTTATTGATTCTTCAAATAATTACCGTGGTCATATTGGTGTTCAAGGGAACTCAAATGGAATGATGCTTTCTGGTGGAACTTCTATAACTAACCCCTCTACACTTTATCTTCAACAATATACATCAAGTTGGAATGTTGCTGGGTCTGGAGGCGCAAGGATAATTATGAGTGACAACCCAACAAACTATATGGGTTTCAACGTGGGTGGCTCTTCTGGAACAGAACGTATGCGTATTACTACGACGGGTATTGGTATTGGCACATCGACTCCGACATCAAGACTTGATGTATATGGCACTGCTGGCTCAGGCGATATTTTCTCTGTTTCTTCGTCAACAAATGCGCGATTGCTTACTCTGACGGCAGCAGGCCGACTTGGTATTGGTACAACAAGTCCTGTTTCACTTTTGTCAATTAGTGGATCAGGTACAACGCTTACAGTAACGGGTAATGCGTTATTTAATAATGCATTGACATCAGTAACACTGGGGGTGTCGAGTGCCGGTTCGGCAAGTGCCCCAACACTTACGATTGCTGCACCACAAACAGGTTTCTTTAGTGCATCATCAAACACATTTGCTGTGACAAACGCTGGTGTAGAAACAATGCGATTTACAAATACGAATTTGGTCGGAATTGGAACAACACCTTTATATCGTTTGCATGTTGCATCATCTACAACGGGCGTTGTAGCACGGTTCGAGGGATCAGTTGGTACTTGTGATATTACTCCAAACACTGCTGGCGGTATAACATGTTCTTCTGACATCCGACTAAAGAAAGATATCGAGTCAATCATGTCTTCTTCATCTTTGGATAAGATTATTAGTCTCAATCCTGTTGCCTTCAAGTGGAATTCAGATAGCGCATCAGAAAACAAAAAATACGGATTCATTGCCCAAGACGTTGAACAAGTCATTCCTGAGTTAGTAACTACAGATTCTATTACTGGTTACAAGAGTTTGAACATGACAGGCTTTGTACCATTCATTGTATCCGCTGTGAAGGAATTATCATCAAAGGTGACAGACATGGCATCATCAGTCGTAGGATGGGTGAAGTACAAGAACGATCAGATGTGTGTTGATGATGTCTGTGTTACAAAAGACGAGTTTAAACAGCTTTTGATTGACGCAAAAACAGGCAATGGTCACATTGTCTCATCTCCATCTGCACCTATTACATCAGGCGAACCAGATCCTGTAGCCTCATCTACTCCGGATATCACTCCAGACAATGGCACAACAACACCTGATGTCGTGTCAGACCCAGCTCCAGAGGGAGATGCACCAGTCGTAGATCAGCCAACCGGGGATACGCCTGCGCCTACTGAGCCCTCAAATTAGCCTCAAAAATCCAAATTCTTCTCAAAACGACTTGTCAACAGGGTTTATTTGACACCTGTGGATAATTCGTTTACTATGTGGGTCTGCGATAACGATTGAGTTTACGGCCGACTCATCGCGGAAATCTCCATAGACAGCTGTGCAGAGGGACAGACAGCGGTACACATAATTCAATAAAGTCACCAACCCAAAAGAACAGACGTTCTTGGGCATTTTATTGGCTACGATACTTCTTTTTGTTTCTTTTTCATACCTGGCTATATTTACTATTAGCTATTTATTCATAATAAATGCGTCCAAAAAAAACATTTTCAAGATTTAAGGAGCCACTTGCACCGCTCCCAAACTTGGTTGAAGGTCAGATTCTTTCTTATAAATGGTTACTCGATAATGGTATCAATGAAGTCTTCAAGGAATTTGCAGCCGTAAAAGACTATTCAGAGAAAAAGTTCGAACTCGAATTCGTAAGCTATCAGCTCGATAAGCCAAAGCACGACGAGTTTTATGCAAAGGAAAACAAGATGAACTATGAAGCACCTCTCAAGGTGATGGTTCGTCTCAAAAACAAAATCATGGGCAGTGTGAAGGAGCAAGAGATTTTCATGTCTGACTTGCCACTCATGACTGAACACGGCACATTCATCATTAACGGTATTGAACGAGTAATTGTTCCTCAGCTTGCTCGATCATACGGTGTATTCTTTAACGCACAGGAAACAAAGGGCCGAAACTACTTTGGTGCAAAAATCATTCCAGCTCGAGGAGCATGGATTGAAATTGAAAGTGATGCCGATGGTGCAGTATATGTACGTATTGACCGAAAACGAAAGTTTGCGGTTTCTTCTCTATTCCGAGTATTTGGTGCGCAGACAGATTCTGACATCAAGGCGCTCTTCAAAGACAACGAAGAAGCAAAAATATGGATCGAAACAACTCTTGCAAAGGACCATGCAAAGACAACTGAAGATTCATACATTGAAATCTACAAGCGACTCCGAGACGGTGACCTCGCGACCGCTGAAAACGCAAAAGAAGAAGTAGACAAATTGATGAGTAAGGAACGATACGACCTCTCAAAGGTGGGACGATTCCGATTCAATCAGCGATTTGAGAAGTCTATGGATGAAAAAGATCTCACACGGATGACTCTTTCTCTCGATGACCTCGTTACAATCATTTCTCATATTATTAAACTCAACAATCATCCAGAAGCGCTTGTCGATGACGTTGACCACATGGGTTCACGACGAGTGAAGTATGTTGGTGAACTTCTTCAGCAAAAGATTCGCCTCGGTATGACACAGATCAAGCGAAACATTCAGAACCGAATGTCTACAATTGATACAGATGCAAATCTTCCTGTGCAGTTCATTGTTCCACGACCTCTCCAGGCTCGAATCAAAGAATTCTTTACAACAAACCAGTTGTCACAGTTCATGAGTCAGGAAAACATCTTGGGAGAAATCGAACACCTTCGACGAGTGACAGCACTTGGTTCTGGAGGACTTACACGAGAACGAGCTGGTATTGAAGTTCGAGACGTGCACCCCTCACACTACGGCCGAGTTTGTCCAATTCACACACCAGAAGGTCAGAACATTGGTCTCGTACTTCACCTTTCTACATACGCACGAATCAACGACTTCGGTATGATTGAAACACCGTACGCAAAGGTAAAGAACGGTAAAATCACAAAAGAAATCCAGTATTTGAACGCTCTCGAAGAAGAAGGTTTCAAAATTGCTCACGCTGCTGCTCCTTATGACAAGGACGGTAAACTTACAGAAGAACAAGTAGAAGTGCGAATCAAGGGACGACCAGTTCTCATGCCACGAGAAGAAGTAGACTATATCGACGTTGCAACAGAGCAGGCGTTCTCTATTTCTACATCTATGATTCCATTCTTGAACCACGATGACGCGAACCGAGCACTCATGGGATCAAACATGCAGAAGCAGGCAACTCCATGTATCGTTCCTGAAGCTCCGCTTGTTGCAACAGGTATCGAAGAAAAGGCTGCACAAGATTCAGGCCGAATCATCATTGCTCCAGAAGACGGAACAATCACTCACGTAGACGCAAAGAAGATTGTTATCAAGGGAAAGAAAGAACACGAGTTCCGACTTGTAAGTTTCAGTCGAACAAACCAGTTTACAGCGTTCCATCAGCGACCAGTTGTTGAACTCAACCAGAAGGTAAAGCGAGGTGATGTACTTGCCGACACATCTACATCTGACAATGGCCAGATGGCGCTCGGTCAGAACGTACTCGTTGCATTCATGACATGGTCAGGTGCAAACTACGAAGATGCCATCATTGTATCTGAACGACTTGTAAAAGAATCTAAATTTACAACAATCCACATCGAAGAAATCGTTGTGAATGTTCGAGATACAAAACTTGGACCCGAAGTAACAACACACGATATTCCAAACGTTGGTGAAAACCGACTCAAGAATCTCGACGTAGACGGTATCGTACGAGTAGGTGCAGAAGTACGACCTGGCGATATCCTCGTTGGTAAAATTACTCCAAAATCAGAAACACAGCTCACACCAGAAGAACGACTTCTTCGATCTATTTTCGGTGAAAAATCTCGAGACGTAAAAGACACATCAAAGCGACTCGAAAACGGAAAGCGAGGACGAGTGATTGGTGTAAAAATCTTTTCACGAGAAAAGGGTGACAAACTCGAATCTGGAATCATCAAGCGAATCCACATCGAAGTTGCACTTCTCCGAAACGTATCAGTGGGTGACAAACTCGCCGGACGACACGGAAACAAGGGTGTTATCTCACGAGTACTTCCAGTAGAAGATATGCCATACATGGCTGACGGAACACCTATCGATGTTATCCTTACACCACTTGGTGTACCTAGTCGTATGAACCTTGGACAGATTCTCGAACTTCACCTTGGTCTTGCAGCAGCAACTCTCGGATATCAGGCAATTGTTCCTCCATTCACAGGAGCAACAGCTGATGAAGTAAAGGCAGAACTCGTAAAGGCAGGATTCAACGAAAATGGAAAGATGAAATTGTTCGATGGACGAACTGGCGAACAGTACAATCAGGACATCGCCGTTGGATATATGTACATCTTGAAACTTCACCACATGGTAGAAGACAAGATTCACATGCGATCAATTGGTCCGTACTCTCTCATCACACAGCAGCCACTTGGAGGTAAAGCTCAGGGTGGAGGTCAGCGATTCGGAGAGATGGAAGTGTGGGCGCTTGCCGGATACGGTGCCGCTCATGCTCTTCGAGAAATGCTTACAATCAAGTCCGATGATATTCAGGGACGATCACAAGCATTCGACTCTATCGTAAAGGGAGAGAAGCTCCTCGAGCCAGGAACACCAGCATCATTCAATGTACTTCTTTCAAACCTTCGAGGTTTGGGTATTGATGTTGAACTCAACAAAGAAGAAGACATCACAGGTCGAGAAGAACAGCCAACAGAGATTAGTAACTAATACTATCCTCGTTCACTTAACTTCTAAAATTTAAACTATGAAATCAATACTCAACAAAACAGCCAAAACAAATTCAATCGATGATTTTGATGCGGTGGTACTAAAGATTGCTTCTCCTGACAAGATTCGAGAATGGTCATACGGCGAAGTCACAAAGCCTGAGACAATGAACTATCGAACTCAGCGAAGTGAAAAGAATGGTCTCTTCGACGAAAAGATTTTCGGTCCTGAAAAAGACTTCGAATGTTATTGCGGAAAGTACAAAGGAATCCGATACAAGGGAATTGTCTGCGAACGATGTGGAGTTGAACTCACACGAGCAATCGTACGACGAGAACGAATGGGGCATATCGAACTTTCAGTTCCAGTTGCGCACATTTGGTATCTTCGAACACTTCCATCACGAATCGCTCAGATCCTCGGTATGAGTGCTGCAGATGTAGAGCGAGTAATTTACTTTGCTGGCTACCTTATTACATCTGTAAACGAAGGGGAACGAGAAAAGCTTCTTAAGGAACTCGATGCTGAATACAAAAACAAAGTAAAGAGTCTCCAGGACGAAAAAACAAAAGAAGCGATTTCTGACCTTTTGCTCGGTGCAAAACGAGAAATCGAAAGCATCCAAATTGGCCGTGTACTCGACGAAGTTGAATACCACAAGTACTCACTCAAATTCGGTACATGTTTTGAAGCTGGTATCGGTGCTGAAGCTGTATTTAATATTTTCAAGACTCTTGATACAACAAAACTGCTTGCAACACTCGAAGAAAACGTAACAAAAGTAAATGCTGCGGAACGAGAAAAATTGTTCCGACGAATCAGTCTCATCAAAGCGATGAATCGAGCAGACATTCGACCTGAATGGATGTTCATTACTGCACTTCCTGTGATTCCAGCTGCACTTCGACCTATGGTAGCGCTCGAAGGTGGCCGACATGCAACATCAGACGTGAACGACCTCTATCGACGAGTAATCAACCGAAACAATCGATTGAAGAAACTCAAAGAAATTCACGCTCCAGATGTAATTCTTCGAAACGAAAAGCGAATTCTCCAGGAAGCTGTTGATGCCCTCATCGACAACTCAATCCGACACGGAGGTACTGTATATGCTGGTCTCAATCAGTCACAGCGACGAGCACTCAAATCTCTTGCAGACGGTCTCAAGGGTAAGCGAGGTCTCTTCCGACAGAACCTTCTCGGTAAGCGAGTGGACTACTCAGGACGATCTGTAATCGTTGTGGGTCCAGATCTCAAGCTCAACCAGTGTGGTATTCCAAAGCACATGGCTCTCGAATTGTTCCGACCATTCGTTATTTCAGAACTTCTCAAACGAGAACTTGCATTCAACATCCGAGGCGCATCACGACTTATCGATGACGGCGCAGCCGAAGTATGGGCAATCCTCGAACAGGTGATTGAACACAAATATGTTCTCTTGAACCGAGCGCCTACTCTTCACCGACTTTCTATTCAGGCATTCAAACCAGTATTGATTGAAGGTAACGCTATCCAGATTCACCCTCTCGTATGTAGTCCATTCAACGCGGACTTCGACGGTGACACTATGGCTGTTCACGTACCACTTTCAGAAGAAGCTCAAAAAGAAGCTGCAGAAATTATGTCTGCGGACAAAAACATCATCAAGCCAGGTAGTGGAGAACTCACAGTGGCAAACAAGATGCTCGACATCGTACTCGGTGCATATTGGATGACAAAGATGGTAAAGGGTGACAAGGGCGAAGGTAAAATCTTTGCTTCACCAGAAGAAGCTATCGTTGCACAAAACTTCGATCAGATTACATTCCGAGCACCTATCAAGGTTCTTGCGCCAGAAACGGACAAGTACAAAGAATACGCTGGAACAATCTTTGAAACTACAGTTGGACGAATTCTCTTCAACAACGTACTTCCTGATCACTATCCATTCATCAACAAAGAAATCAACAAGCCTGGAATGAATGCCATCATCGATGACATCATTACACACCAGGGTCTCGAGAATGCTCCAAAGCTCATCGATGATCTCAAGAAATTCGGATTCAACTATGTAACACAGTCAGGTGTGACATGGAGTATTGATGATGCCAAGATTCCAGAAGGAAAGGCACCTATCGTAGAAGCCGCACAAGAAAAAGCAAACCAGGTATTGTCACAGTACAACGAAGGTCTTCTTTCTGAAGAAGAAAAGACTCGAAAGGTGATTGAAATTTGGCACCACGCAAAGGATGACATCGAAAAGCTTATCGACGTTGCTCTCCAGTCAGGTCCAGTTCATGACATGGTGAAGTCAGGAGCCCGAGGTTCTCTTGGTAACCTTACACAGATGGTGGGAATGAAAGGTATGATCACAAACACACAGGGTGAAACGATCGACTTCCCAATTCTCTCATCATTCAAGGACGGTCTTACACCGATTGAATACTTCATTACAACTCACGGTGCCCGAAAAGGTATGACCGACACCGCCCTCAACACTGCTCGAGCCGGATACCTCACACGACGACTCTTCGTAGTTGCACAGAGTGTGATGATTACAGAAGAAGATTGCGGTACTACAAAGGGTATTGCGATTCAAAAGATCGGCGCGTCTGGAATTCAGACTCCTCTCGTGAAATCACTTACAGGCCGAGTGCTTGCAAAGGATGTTCATGGAAAGACAGGTGAAGTTCTCTTCAAGAAGGGACACCTCATCGTCAAGGATGACGCAGCAAAGATGGACAAAGAAGGTGTTGAAGAAGCATTCGTGCGATCACCACTTATTTGTGAGACAGCAATTGGTATTTGTGCTCAGTGTTACGGATATGACATGGGACGAAACAAGCGAATTGAAGTTGGTGAAGCCGTTGGTACAATCGCCGCACAGGCCATTGGTGAACCAGGTACACAGCTTACAATGCGTACCTTCCACGCCGGAGGTGTAGCCACAGTAGGTGGAGACATCACACAGGGTCTTCCTCGAGTAGAAGAAGTATTCGACAACCGACGACCAAAGAACCCAGCTGTTATCGCAACTCACGACGGTATGATTACAGACATCAAGGAAGTTGGAAAAGAAAAGATGATTAAACTTCTTCCTGATGTACCTCTAAAGAACAACAAGAAGGGAAGTGAAATTGAATACACATGTCACTATGCCCGAATGCCACTCGTAAAGATTGGCGAACATGTTTCAAAGGGTGATTTCCTCACAGACGGTTCTGCTGATGTAGACGAACTCTTCGAATACTCAGGAAAAGATCGAGCACAGGAATACATCATTTCTGAAGTAAAGAAATTGTACGAACTCCAGGGTGAAAACGTTTCTCGAAAGCACATTGAAGTTGTGGTGCGAGAAATGTTCAGTCGAGTGAAAATCAAAGAAGTTGGAGACACACAATTCTCAATCAACGATGTTGTTGAACGATTCGAATTCGATCAGGCTAATGCCGAAGTTCGAGAACGAGGTGGTCTCGAAGCGAAAGCTGAAGCCGTTGTCATGGGTATTGCGGAAGCATCACTCAACCGACGAAGTTTCCTTTCTGCCGCTTCATTCCAGCACACACACCGAATGCTCATCAGTGCATCACTCCGAGCAAACAAAGACCCATTGTACGGTATTATGGAAAACGTAATGATTGGACGACTTATCCCAGCAGGTACAGGATTCAAGGGAAGTAAGAAGCAGAAAATGATTGAGGATATGCGACGAGAAATTCCAATCAGTACAGACATGGACGGTAACGAACGAGTATAGGTCTTTCATTCACCACACGTTGGGAAGTCGGATCGGTTCTTCTTAGAAGAGGCTCGTAATGTAGTACGTACAATGTCATCTGCAACAGAACTAATCAAAGAAAAACTAAATATCGCTGATGTAATTGGTTCCTACATCAAAATTGAAAAGGCCGGAGCAAACTACAAGGCTCGGTGTCCTTTTCATAATGAAAAAACACCTTCATTCTTTATTTCTCCAGGACGTGGAAGTTATTATTGCTTCGGTTGTGGAATGAAGGGGGACATTTTCAGTTTCGTGCAGGAATTTGAGAAAGTTGATTTCATTGGTTCACTCAAATTGCTCGCTGAGCGCGCAGGTGTACCACTCGAACAGTTCAAAAGCGAAAACAAAAATCAGTTTGATGGATTGCGAGCTGTGCTTGAAAAGGCTACAAACTTTTTCCAACATAATCTCAAACAGCATCCTGATGCCTTAGCATATCTCAAGAGTCGTGGCCTCACGGATGAGACAATTGATGCGTGGAGAATCGGATACGCACTTCCTGAGTGGCGTTCGCTTCATGATGATCTCGTTCGACAAGGTGTTTCTCTCCAAGATATGGAAACAGTGGGTCTCGTAAAACGATCTGAAAAAAGTACTGCAGAAAAAATGACGGTGTACGATCGATTCCGAAGCCGAATTATTTTCCCGCTCTTTGATCCTTCGGGACGAGTGATTGGATATTCCGGACGTATCTTTGGAGAAGAGGCACAGAAAAAAGGCGAAGACGGCAATGCTGTTGCTGCAAAATATCTCAACAGTCCAGACACGCCACTCTTCAACAAATCAGAAGTACTCTACGGGTATCACAAAGCAAAAGAAGGTATGAGACAGTGGGGCTATGCCGTGCTCGTTGAGGGTCAAATGGACTTACTCATGTGTCATCAGTCAGGGTACAACAATGCCATCGCCACATCCGGCACATCGTTGACGAATGACCATCTTGATAAAATCAAGAAAATGAGTAATAATTTGATGATCGTCTACGACGCAGACAAGGCAGGTCTCAAGGCCACATTACGAGCCTGGACCGCCGCGTTGTCCTTAGGCATGGACGTCAAAATAGCCGGCTTGCCGGTAGGGGAAGACCCCGCATCCATCCTCCTTTCAAACAAGGAGCAATTCAAAGAAGCTTTGAAACATTCAAAGCATATTATCGACTATTATCTCGACATACTCCTCCGAGAGTCCCTTCCAGAACGTGCGTTGTGGAAGGCCGTAGAAACAGAAGTTCTTCCATATGCAGCTGCCGTTGAAAGCGCAATCGATCGATCGCATTTTATTACGACGATTAGTATTCGCACGGGCATTCCTGAGGAAGCTCTTCGTGAACAAGTTCAAAAGATAAAAGCTCCTGTACAAGCTCATGCTGTAAAGGAAAGCGGTTCTGACCGTCTTAATGGACAGGCTCAAACTGGTATAGTTCGACCGTCTGATAACGCGCAGGACAAAGTACTCGACCGACTGGTTGGTTTTATAGTGCTTGAAAAAAATAAGCAAAAAGATGGGACTATTCCACCTCATGTGGAGTCCCTTATGAAGAACATACAAGCAGTCGTCGATGAAACACAATATAAAGAAATAGAACGGTTGGTCGCAGAACCACCCGAAGACATCCTGTTCGAAGCTGAAATGATGTTCGCAGGAAGTACACATATAGAACACGCAATACAAGATTTGCTCTTTTCTCTCGAAGAAAGAACACTCAAAGAAAAATTTGCGATAAGCATGAAGGAACTGCAACAAGCAGAACGAGCCGGCGACAAAGAAAAAGCCATGATGCTCCTCCAAAAATGCCAAGATCTTTCGTTACAAATTTCCGCTCTCGGTCACAAGCGACGCAAATCAGAGTAAGGCGCACATATTACCCACACATTTTATATATAAAAAAACGTACACATGCCCAAGAAATCTTCAAATAAAAAAGAAAAAAAAGACACAAAAAAGAAAGTTGTTTCAAAAACAGCATCTAAGTCTGCAGCAAAATCAGCAAAGCCTGCAAAAGCAAAAGTCGCAAAGAAAGCGCCAAAAGCAAAGGCCGTTGTTGCAAAAAAGTCAGCCACAAAATCTCCTGCAAAGACAATCAAGGGTGATGTGAAGAAAAAAGCAAAAAAACCTGAACAAACTTTTGAACAAAAAGCCGCGGTTTTATTACACAAGGGAAAGGAACGAGGCTTCATTACCTATGACGAAATTCTCAAAGAATTCCCACTCATCGAACTCGAAATCGATTTCTTGGATAAGTTGTATGAGAAGCTTTCTATCGCAGGCATCGATGTGCTCGAAGGGGGAGGACTCCTCGAAATGAAAGATGGCGCAGATGATCTTCTCAAAAAGTACGCAATGAGTAAGGGCGATTCAAGTTACGATTCTATCCAGATGTACCTCAAAGAAATCGGACAGTATCCACTCATCGGGGCGCACGAAGAAAAAGAACTCGCCAAGCGAATTCAAACAGGGGATGAAGAAGCAAAAAGTCTTCTTGCGAAAGCAAACCTCCGACTGGTGGTATCTATCGCAAAGAAATATGCGAACCGATCACCTGATCTCACACTTCTCGACCTCATTCAGGAAGGAAACCTCGGTCTCTTCAAGGCTGTAGACAAATTCGATTGGTCAAAGGGATTCAAATTCTCTACATATGCGACATGGTGGATTCGACAATCAATTACGCGAGCGCTCGCAGATCAGTCACGAACAATCCGTGTCCCTGTGCACATGGTAGAAACTATCGCGAAATACAAACAGGTTGTACGACGACTTTCTCAGGACCTCGGACGAGAACCATTGCCAGAAGAAATCGCAACAGAAATGGGTCTTGATGTAGACAAAATTTATACAATCGAAAAGATTGACCAGAACACTGTATCTCTCGACACACCCGTTGGTGAAGACGATGACAAATCAACATACGGAGACTTCATTGCAGATGATCGAATCCTTTCTCCAGATCAAGAATCTTCACGACGAATTCTCGCGGATCAGGTTCGTGAAATTTTGAGTGACCTTTCTGAAAAGGAACGAGAAATTCTCGCTCTTCGACACGGACTCGCTGATGGTATTCAACATACATTGGAAGAAGTAGGAAAGATGTTCGGTGTAACTCGAGAACGAATCCGACAGATTGAGGCGAAAGCACACGAAAAGATTCGACAGCACGAAAAGGTGAACCGTCTCAAGAATTACTAAAGAAGTACTGAAAAAGTCCTGAATATGCACCTCCCTTTAAACCGATTATACGCTATAATAAGGGCATGAATTCCGTTTCCGCTCACACATACGAGGAGAGGTATAAACGCCTCAATAAGGGGCAAAAACAGGCCGTAGACACGATAGAGGGGCCTGTTCTTGTAGTTGCCGGGCCAGGAACGGGCAAAACCACTATTTTGACCCTCCGAATAGCCAATATTCTCCTCAAAACAGATACGCCACCATCAGGTATTTTGGCTATTACATTTACTGATGCCGGCGTGAAAGCGATGAAAGAAAAGCTCCGTGAAGTGATCGGCAGCCGCGCAGATGAAGTGCGTATTCATACATTCCATGGATTTGCTGCGTCTATCATTGCTGAATACAAAGATCACTTCGTTGAACTCGATGCGACACGACAGATGACGGACATCGATTCCGAATCGCTCGTTCGATCTATTCTCGCGGATGAATCGTTTGCGGCCCTCAGTCCGTTTGGTAATCCTGATTTTTATATCTCACATATTCTGGGGGGTATTCGCGATGCAAAAAAAGAAGCATTGTCACCAGCTGCAATCCGACAACATGCGCAAAACGAAATTAAGCGTGTTGAAAATGATGAAGCGTCTCTCTCGACTCGAGGAGCCACAAAAGGCCAACTTAAAGCGGAGGTAAAGAAATACATAGAAAAATGTGAACGAACAATTTTGTTTACAGATGTCTACGAACGATACGAAGCCCACAAAAAAGAGCAGGGCCTCATGGATTTTGATGATTTGATTTTTGTTTTGCTGCTAACGCTTGGTCGAGATGAACTGTTGCTCCGACTTCTTCAGGAAAAATTCCTCTATATCCTCGTTGATGAACATCAAGATACAAATGATTCACAGAATCTCATTGTCAAAATGCTCGCGGACTTTTTTCCAAATCCAAATGTTTTCATCGTGGGTGATGAAAAACAGGCTATCTATAGATTCCAGGGGGCATCCGTTGAAAACTTTTTGAGTTTCTCAAAGCGATGGCCAAACATGACCACTATTTCACTCGAGCACAATTATCGTTCGCATCAGCATATTTTGGATGCGGCATATCACATGATTGAGCACAATTATGTCGGCGGCGAGCATCAGAATCTCCGTATTCATCTCACATCCGGAGCGCCGTACGAAAAGCGACCGTTAGATGTGATAACAGCAGAAGACGTAGAAGCGGGCGAGCATCATCTGGTCACAGAACTCAAGCATATTATCAAGACAGAACCTCAGGCCTCTGTGGCGCTTATTTCAAAAAACAATCGTGACGTGGAGCGTATCATCAGACTGTGTCAGGATCAGGGCGTACCCGTTTCTGCGGAACGCACGATCGATATCTTTTCTCATCCGGTGGGAATCGCGTTCTTTGCGCTGGCGCAGTGTATAAAAGATCCGCTTGATATGGAGGCACTCGGACGAACGATTGTATCGGGGTTGTGGACATTGTCATTTACGGAGCGAACTGAACTTCTCAAACAGCTTCGCGGCAAGAACGTGCGTGAAGTCGAAGACCGCCTGCCACAGCTCACGCATATTCGAAAAGAATTGCTGTCAGATAGTCCCATCGGTTTTCTCATGTATGCCGCAGAACGGTCTGGATTCACGGAGCTCATATCTCGTGATCCTGCGTTCGTCGAAGTGTGGCGAGGTATTGTGAATTTGGCGCAGCAATTGACTCGACAACATGAAATTCAAGATCCACAGGTGTTACTCGGCAAGCTTCTCGCATATCAAGCTTCGGCTCAAATGAAAAGTGTGAAAGTGAAAATCGGTGTCCCTGAAGCGCAGGTCAAAGTGATGACCGCTCACGGTTCGAAGGGATTGGAATTTGATTATGTATTCATCCCGTATGCCACCGAAGAATCATGGTCAAGCCGCGGTCGCAATTCGTACTTCGTGATGCCATTTGAACAGTTGTCGAATGACGGCGATGATATTCGTGATGTTCGACGACTCTTTTATGTTGCAATCACCCGAGCAAAAAAACACGCAACAATCATCACACCTATCGAAGATTCAGGAGGGGAATTGCTTACACCATTACGATTTATTGATGAACTCGATCCTGCGTCTGTGAAAACCATGACACTTCCAAAACTCACTGGCACTGAAGCTGATGCGACGGTCCGACATTCATTTAGTGCGAAGCACAAAGAGTCTGCCATTCATGAATATGCAAAACACATATTGCTCGAATCAGGACTTTCGGTGACGGCCTTGAATCATTTCTTGGCTTGCCCAAGCAGTTTTGTATACAAGAGTATTTTGAAAGTGCCTGAGGCGCCGGCGCCATCTGCGGAAAAGGGTATCGCCATGCACTTGGCCTTCGATCGAATTTGGAAAGCCGAAGACAAGAGTCTCCAAAATATTGAGGCAATTATGCGACAGACAATCACTGAGCAAATCGACGGTTCGTATCTCTACGGATATCAAAAAGAAGCCGTCAAAAAAGAACTGCTCGAACAAGTGCCTGTTATCGGCGCCAGTTTGATTTCTCATTTTTTGCAAAAGGGAGATGTGTCTACAGAATCGTGGACACGTACTGTGTTCGATGGAGCATTCGGCGGTCGCGATATCCAGATTCCAATTCATGGAAAGCTCGACGCGGTTATTGATACAGGGAATGAAGTGCTCGTCTTTGACTACAAGACACGAGGCAAAATGAGCGTGAACCAAATCAAGGGCCTCACAAAAAGTTCAGACGGAAATTATTTCAGACAGCTCGTGTTTTATAAAATGCTCCTTCAAGATCAGGCAGTATATAAGGGCAAACGAATAGTGCCCGCACTCGTCTTTTTGACACCAGATAGTAGTGGAGAATGTACAATTGAAGCGCTCGATGTAGAATCCGGAGATATCCGAAAAGTCCAAACTGAAATTCAGTCGCTTATCGATGCTGTATGGTCAGGTACATTATTGACTACGAATTGTGATGACAAAAAGTGTGAATGGTGTGCCCTCAATAAACTCCTGTAAATGTACAGGAGTTTTTTGCTTTATGTATTTGAGTTGCGTTATGAAGGTATGCAACAAGTTTCGCTACCCGCGGTGACTATTTTGTGAACTGCTCAACGAGTGATTTGAGAGCTTCATATGGAAGTGCTCCGAGTCCTTGACCTTGTGCATCAACGAGAGGGTAAACCTGACCGTTCGTCATGATAACTGTATAAGGTGTTCCTCGGCCACCAGCTTTGAGGGCACTTTGATATTGTTCTTCAACTTTTGTTGCATATTTTCCACTATCGAGACATGCTTTGAATTTTGCTTCGTCGAGTCCAACTGCTTTTGCTGTGTTGTAGAGTTCAGCTACTTCAAGCTTGTTGTTAGAAGGAGTGATTTGATAGATTTTTGAGATGTAGTTCCAGAATACATCGTTGCCTCCGAGCTCAGCTGCACATTCAGATGCTTCTGCTTCTTTTCGAGCTTTTGGATGAATATCGAGAGGAAAGTGTCGGTATACCCATGCAACTTTGTTGTCTTTTCCATATTCATTGAAGATTCGTTCGAGTGATGCGTGGAAGCCCTTACAGAATGGACATTCGAGATCTGAATAATCGATGATGACTACTTTTGCATTTTTGTTTCCCTTGATGTGATCTGCATCTGTAACAGGTGCAATATCTGTTTTTGTGGTGAGTACATCATTGATAGGATTTTTTGGAGCAACTTCTTTTGTGTTTGACATGTATACGGCAAACGCGATAAGTCCTCCCGCGATAATAATTGAAATTGGAACGATTAATTTGTTGAGCTGGTTCATATGTTATTAAATTATTGTACAAATAGTATATCACATTGAATGCGTTGCGATGCACATATCATGTATATAAAAATACGCCTATAAATATGGTTAAAACGGCAAACTAAAATTCATTTTAGTTTCTTCTTTTTGTTCCCAGTTTGTTGTGTCGATAGGGAATTCGATGATTTGTTCACCTTCTTTGTATTTGAGCTTTTTGTTTGCGAGTGCGTACTCATAAATCTCCTTTGTGATGCGCACATCTTCGAGGCAATATTTGATTATCTTGTCTATTTCACCTGTTTTCCACCATTCGATAGCATCGAGGCCATTGCCTCCTTTGCCTGTTCCGAGTGTACCTTGAGCAATAACGCCGAGACCGATTCTGTGGCCGAGCGATTTTCGAACTTCTTTGAGAAGGTCGAGACTTTTGAGATTCATGAGATTACCAGGATAGTATTTGTTGAGAATTGGTAAATCAAAATGATCACCGTTGAACGTAATAATCACGTCTGCTTGTTCGAGAAGTGGCCACAACTTGCCTAAGTCCTCCTGAAGATAGCTTGTATATGTGTCTGTCTCAGAATCATGTACGCAGACTACTGAAATGTCTAAAAGAGTTGGCTCTGCTTTTCCAACTTCCTGAAATGTGTTTCGGGTTTCAATGTCGAGCGTGATTTTTTTCATGATTAATTACTTTTTTATTTCTTGTACCTCCTCACTTGTCTTGAGGTCCTTTATTATATAAGATTTTTTCTCGCTTTCTTGGAGACCGAGAGGAATAATATATGGAATATGTTGTTTTGACGCGCTCTTGATTTGGTCGCCCAAAGATTTGTATGTGTAGTTCACTGCAACATTGAGATTTTTTGCTCGAAGTTCTGTTGCAACTGTTTCGGCATATGAGAGTGCTGCTTCGTCGAGGAGACAAATCATGACGTCAGTTGTTGATCGATATTCTGGGAGAAGTCCACGAGTTTCGAGAAAGTCCTTCACCGTCACATCACCCATACCGAATCCAACAGCAGATACTTTGTCATCACCAAAAAGGGAGAGAAGTTCATCATAGCGACCGCCACCAAAGAGTGCACGGTTGTTTTCGGGATTTGTGTCAAATACTTCGAACACGATGCCTGTGTAGTAATCAAAACCACGAACGAGAGTTTCGTCATATGAGACATTCTGAATACCTCGTGCTTTGAGTGCCTCGAGTACTGCATCGAGTTCTTGTTTTGCTGCTCTAATTTCAGGAAAGGCCATTGCTTCTTGGTAATCCGCGCTGTGTTCACTCAAATTGAGAAACTCGAAAGGCTCACCTACAATTTTCTCTGCTTCTTCGGCAAAGACATCTTCTGGGAGCTTTGCTTTTTTGTCGATAAGTTTTTGAAGAGCTTTTGATGTAGATGCATCGAGTTCAAACCAGTTATTGAATACAGCATTCATGAGTTTTCGACTACTGATTTTAATTTCAAAATCAGAATCCTTTGCGCCGAATGCTTTCATGATGTCGTGAGAGAGAGCAATACACTCGATATCAGCTTCGACAGTGTCGAGTCCGAATACATCAGCATTGAGCTGCCAAAATTCTCGTAGCCGTCCTCGCTGGGGTCGTTGATATCTGAAAAAGTTCTGAATAGAATACCATCGAGCAGGGAAGCCTATTTCGCGTCGCTTTGCTGCAACCATTCGAGCAACGGTAGGAGTCATTTCGGGACGGAGGGTTACCTCACGGTCACCACGGTCGATAAATGTGTATGTTTCTTCGTTTACAATTTCGTCACCTGATTTTGCCTTGTATAATTCTGAAGGTTCGAGAACTGAGGCGTTGTATTCAACAAAGCCATATTTTTCGACGACACGCTTCCATACATCAAAAATATACCGCTGTGCGGCCATTTCTTCTGGATAGAAGTCTCGGACACCCTTGTATGGGTCAGTGCTTAATGTAGTGTTATTTTTGCTCATTGTAGTATCATTGTATCCTACCTCGTATGACTAAACAATTCTCCAAAGAAGAACAATTTAATGGTGTACTGAATGTGTACAAACGCCCAGGGGAGACGCCTCTGGAGTGTCTGGAGCGTCTTCGAATCACTCGACCGGAATTGAAGGACGCCACATTGAGTTATGTGGGGCGTTTGGATCCTTTGGCATCTGGTGTGCTTCTCGTTGTGGCTGGAGAAGAGAACAAGAATCGTGATGCGTATCTCCATCTTCCAAAAGAATACGCCATCGAAGTATTGCTCGGTGTATCAACTGATACACACGATGTGCTCGGTTTGATAACTGAGCATGATGCAGAATATCAAGTGCCAGATGAAGACACCATCAAGAAAATCACAAGTGAATTTGTCGGAGAACATACATTGCCATATCCAGTATATTCATCGAAGCCAGTATTAGGAAAGCCTTTATTTGCTTGGGCAAAAGAAGGGAAGGCCGATAGCATTGATATTCCTGAAACAAAACTGAACATTTCATCAATTATTATGGGGCCATCGTACAGTGTTATCTCTGATGAATTACATACATATATACAGAGTGCCATTGCGCCTGTGAAAGGGGATTTTAGACAATCAGAAATTTTGGAAGGGTGGTATCGGTATTTCTCAGAGACAAAACGACCTTTTTATACGGTATTACAATTGAAAGTTCAGTGTGAAAGTGGTTCATACATGCGTTCGCTTGCTGTAGAAATTGGCAAGAAACTTCATATACCTGCATTAGCATATTCTATTGTCCGTACAAAGGTTGGCGAGCATTTGATTTCTTTTTCATAAAAAATAAAGGTTAAGTTTACGTGTTCTTCATTGCTGTTTGTATATAACTAATGCGTGGCAAAAGAAGAAAACAATAGCACCAGATTTATAAGTGATGTACTCCAGGCCGCGTTGTCGGCGCATGCTTCGGATATTCATATAGATCCGACTGATATTGGTATTTCAATTAAATTTAGATCTGATGGTGTGTTACGGCCTTTCGTTTTCTCGGAGGCACTACATAGTGGTGAAATTGTTGGTCATATCAAAGTACTCGCGGGTTTGCGAATCGACGTTCATGACAAAGCTCAAGATGGTCGCTTCTTTATCATTCAGGATGGTAAACGAGTTGATATACGTGTGTCTATTGTTCCAACGTATTATGGTGAGAACGTTGTGCTCCGTATATTGAGTCAGGAACAAGATACACCCATCACACTCACTGAGTTAGGGATGAATGCCATGCACCAAGAACAGGTTGAACGGAGCATACGACGGCCGCAAGGTCTGATTATTATTGCTGGGCCAACAGGGGCAGGCAAGACAACGACATTATATTCATTGATACACAAGATTATTCAGGATGATTCACTCATCATTACCCTCGAAGATCCTATTGAATATTCACTTCCAGGAGTCCGCCAAATACCTATCAAACCAGAACGAGGTTTTACCTTTCATTCGGCTCTCAAGGGAATTCTGAGACAAGACCCTGATGTCATCATGGTAGGTGAGATTCGTGATAAGGAGACTGCTCAAATCGCTATTCAAACTGCACTTACGGGTCATCTTATTTTGTCCTCGATTCATGCTCCAGATGCAATATCTGTCATACCACGGCTCATGGATATGGGTATTGAGCCATATCTCATTTCTGCAACGCTCACATTGGTTATCAGTCAGCGGCTTGTACGTAAAAAATCTCCAGATGATGCTTCGCAATACCGTGGTCGGATCGGGATATTCGAAGTTCTGCCACTTTCTGAACATATGAAAAAAATGATCCTCAAATCGCCCGAAGAAAAAGAAATGCGGCTTACAGCAAAGCGAGAGGGCATGAAAACTATGTTCGAAGACGGCCAAGAAAAGGCAGCACAACATATAACAACACTACAAGAGGTATACAGAGTTACATATGATTAAAGAAAAGATTTTATTTTTAAAAAAACTATCTACATTGCTCGAGATTGATATGTCCATCCGAGAGGCTTTGCCATTGGCATACAAATATTGCAAAAATAAAAAGTTGCGCACATCCCTCGCGTATGTAGAAGAACAGCTTCGGCAAGGTGAAACGCTTGCTAGTGCGCTACAGGTTTTTCCAGATATATGGGATCAGATTACTACATCAATTATATGGAGTGGGGAAGTTTCTGGTGAGCTCTCTCGACATATAAAAGACGCAGCGTTGATTCTGGAAAAGCGAAATTCGTTTGCACAAAGAATAATTGGCACGATGGTGTATCCCATTGCTATATCCCTACTCAGTATTTGTCTTATATTTTTTCTACTATTTTATATTTATCCAAAAATTATTCCTGTACTACAAAGTCTCCGTATTCCGATGCCTTTGGCTACTCGAATTGTATTGTTTGTAAAATCAAGTCTTGAGTCATATTGGTATATCGGTATCGCTTTTGTTGGTTGTATCTATGTACTTATTTTGTTTCGCAAAAAGAACAAACGATTGGAACGCCTATTCGAGAAAATAGTACTCCAGACACCATTTATCGGAAAAATTATATATGGATATCAGCTTGCAATAGTTGCAAAAAACATAGGAACTATCTCGAATTCACAGTTGGGACTTATCAAGTCGTTTGATATTAGTCACGATCTCACTTCTTTCTCGCATATCAAGTCATTTCTTCGAGAAATGAAAGAGACCGTTCAGCAAGGAAAAATTCTATCTGAATATGCTAAAGAATCAAAAAATATACCTGATGAGTGGGGTGATCTTCTTCTCATTGGTGAAAGAAGCAGTACGCTTTCACTTATGTTTGTAAAAATTTCTGAAATGCACGAAGAAGATGTAGAGCAAAAGGTATTGCTGTACAGTAAATCCCTCGAACCAATATTGATGATAATGACTGGATTGATTGTACTTTTTATTGCACTCTCGATTATCACGCCAATGTATTCAGTCACACAGTATGTCCAATAAAACGAATAACATTCAACTAAAAAATTGCAGTCGTAATAATCGAGGATTTATTCTTGCTGAAATGGTTATGGCCTATGCATTTTGGGTGCTTGTATTTCCGACCCTTATATTTCTATGGTTTTCCTATGTATACAAAGGCGACTCTATAGATAAGAAAGCCACAAATATTGTACGAACATTTTCTGAAGGAATATATAATCAGCAGATCACTTCATATATAGATAGGGGAATAGCAAAACTCTCGGTTGAACGTCTTGAATATATTTCAACAGATTGGCAGGATGCTTTTGGTAGGAATTCATGCCGTGGGATTGGCAACGGGCCTTTGACTGAATACACATCCATTCAATTAGATGTTCCTGAACGAAACGCCTTCTCTGCTGTAGCTGCGCAAGGACATTATTTGTATGTTGCTACGAATTCTTCATCAACAACTGATCCCGATATTCATGTCGTTGATATTGCCAACATACGGGCGCCTGTTCTTGTATCATCGCTGCAAACCGGACCAGGATTGAACAGCATTCAAGTTGCAGGATCGACGGCCTATGTTGGAAACACGAGCAGTCTCACACAAGTACAAGCCGTTGATATAACAAACTCAACTCGACCGCAGCTCAAATGGTCTTTTGGTGTTCCTGGTGCAAATTCATCAACATCACCAATTACAAAATCATTGTATTACTATGCTGGATATATTGTTCTCGGTGTGGAAAAAACAGTTTTACCCGAGTTGTATATCATAGATATTCATACAAGCGCCCCAAAGGTTATTGATTCGATGGAAATGGGTACTTCTATAAACGCATTGGCAGCTCTTCGAAACAATGTGTTTTTGTTGTCACCGGCAGATCTAGAAATTCAAGTGTACGATATATCAACTGGAAAATTTGTTGCCCGTGGATCGTATGATGCAGAAGGACATTTGGGAAATGGTAAAAGGATAGATGTTTTCAATAATGAGCTCTATTTCGGTAGGACAGTGGGAGGAGAAGAACTTCAAGTTCTTACGTACTCTATGGCCGAGTCATCGACATCGACAACTACTACCTCGACAACATCGCCATCAGGAGAAGTAGCCATTCAACCCCGAGTACTTACCAAGTTGAAATCATCTGTCGATTCTGTGCTGGGCACAAAGGATACACTCTTTGTGTTATCCGCAGATCCCTCAAAAGAATTTCAAGTATGGAAAAAAGCAAAAAACGCAGAAGGACAAATTGTTGGTCTCCAATCTACTCAATCCTTTGATTTACCAGCACGCGCTTCAATGATTGCTTGTCACAATGAATATGTATTTGTTGTGCTTCCAAAAGAGATAAAAGTATATAGCGCACAACAACCATGATGAATACAGATATAACGCCTCAAAACAAACAACACGGATTTACGCTTATAGAACTATTAGTATATATGGCCTTATTAGGCACGCTCTGCCTCGGGTGTATTACGTGCCTTATGCTTGTATATAGTCACCAAGGTGTCACAGACAAGAAAGCCAAAGAAGATGAGCGGCTTCTATTTACGTATCAATATATTCAGGACTTTATCCATTTTAGCGATATGCAAGAAATCGTATCTGAACATGGTTCCTCTGTATTGAGACTGACATTACCTCAAAATAGTCTTGGTGTATCGAATACAATTGATATATATGACAAGGACGACCGCATCATGGCGGCACGCGGAACAAGGATTTGGCCGGTCAGTGCATTTACAGTGAATGAAATACAGTTTTCATTTGTGAGCACCTCCTCGCCGGACAGCGATGAATCACAACAACAGTCATCATATATAAAAAAAGAGAAAACACTGCGGATGTTGCTTTCATTAGGGAGTAGCACAAGGGAATTTTTGTTCACAATTCTGTAATATATTCGTACGTAATGATATACTTGGTGTATGTTTGGAAACCCAAATGATCACTCAACACCAGGTCTTGGTTCAAAGAAAGCCCACATCGGTAACGAAGGTGCCATTTCTGAACAAATGCGTCTTGCGCACATCAAACAAGAACGTGACCGCCAAGAAAAACAACGAGCAAAACAAGAACTTGCCGAGAAAAAACGAAAGCTCGATCTGAACAAGGAAGAATTGCGTCGTCGTGAAATCGAGTTTCGTCGCGTAGAACAAGAAGCACAACGTGCGGAGATGTTTCTTCATTCAACAGAAAACGAAGCTAAGGAAAAAGACCAAAAAATCATTCGAAAAAAGAATGATATCTTTAATCTCGGTACAGAAATTCAGAAACTTCAACTTCAACTCCATCAACTCAAGCAGCAACAAGACAAAGAGATCGTCGTGCTCAATCACCTCGAAGCAGAACAGTCATACAAGAAGCGAGAAGCAGAGCGTAAAGCCGACGTCTTCAAAGAACTCGACACCCGCAAAAAACGAGAAAGCTTTGAAATGGAACGTGTTCGTGGAGAAAACATTCGACTCGAACAAGAAATCAAACACCTCGAAATGAAGGCGAAATAACATATCGCGGATTCGCTATATAATCGCAAAATTGAATGAAGATTTTGAACGATCCTTACTTTACGAGGCTTGAACCCGTCATTCCATTTGGCTTTGCAATTCCTAATAGATCGAGCACCGTGGGAGCAATATCTGCGAGTGTGCCAGATTCTGCTACCGCGACTTCTGTAGATGTAACAATAGCAGGAACCTTGTTGAGTGTATGTGCAGTATGTCGTTCGCCGGTTTGGGCATCGATGTTTACTTCCGCGTTGCCATGATCAGCTGTGACAAATGCGATACCACCACGAGCGGTGAGGGCCGATACAACTCGGCCAAGCTGTGTGTCTACTTCTTCGACGGCTTCGATGATTGCGGGTACATTTGCTGTATGTCCTACCATATCTGGATTCGCAAAGTTTATGAAAATAAAGTTTGTGCCCTTTTCGATTTGTTCGATCGCCTTATCAGCAATAGCTTCAGCGCGCATTTTCGGCGCAAGGTCATGCGTTGGCACGTCTTTTCGGCTTGCCAAGAGAATATGCTCCTCGCCTGGGTATGGCTGTTCGACGCCGCCATTCAAAAAGTATGTAGCATGAGGAAACTTTTCTGTCTCTGCGATATGTGCCTGGGTGAGACCTGCGCCAGAGACCTCTTTTGCCAATGTGGTTTCGATATTAATGGAAGGGAAAGCCACGAGGCATTTGAATTCAGTTCCATACGATGTCTGCGTTGCAAAACATACATTGTCTTGTTGAGCGAGCTCGAGCATCTTCTTTGAAAGCATTCGTGCTCGATCAGCGCGGAAGTTGAAAAAGAATACAGAGTCGTTTGCCTGGATGGCGCAGCCTGTGCCTGATGGTGTTGAACAGACAATTGGTTCGATATGTTCGTCGACTTTTCCATTCACATACAGCGATTCGATAAATCGCGACGGTTCGATTTCGCATACATTGCCTGTGCATGTGAAAAGCGCTTGTTCAACTTTCTGGAGGCGATCCCAGTTATTGTCTCTGTCCATGGCGAAAAATCTTCCTGATACAGTGGCAATAAATCCGATATCAATTTCTTTGAGAAGTGATTCGAGATCTTTGAGATATGTGGCAGCGCTTTGTGGAGGCGTGTCTCTGCCGTCCGTGAATACATGAATGGCCACTTGTGTGATGCCAGCGTTTTTTGCTGCCTTCAAGAATTCAAACAAATGTTCAGAATGACTATGAACGCCGCCATCACCGAGAAGTCCCATCACATGGAGCGTTGAATTGTGTTGCTTCACATGATCAAAGAGGGAAGTGAACGCAGGATTTTTTTCATATTCACCGGTATCAATAGCTTTCTTGATTCGTACCAAATCTGTATCAATTGCTTTGCCTGCGCCAATAGTTGTATGGCCGATTTCACTATTTCCCATTTGTCCTTCGGGAAGTCCAACAGCGAGGCCACTGGCTTCAAGGAGGGTGTGAGGGTACGTGTTCCAGAGTTGATCGAAATTCGGTGTCTTTGCCTGCGAAATTGCGTTATGTGTAGGTTCTTCTCTATGGCCCCAGCCGTCGAGGACTATAAGGACTGATTGTTTGGTATGTATCATAGAGCTGTATTTTAATATGGCTTAGGCACAAAGTGGTCTTTACAGCAAAAAATAGCTGTGGTATCATTTCCGACGGGAATTCCAGTTGATACATTTTGTACTGCTGGTGGTCAGGAAGGTCCTGAACGACGTGTCCGTCGCGCACAATAAACAAACAAAATTGCGACAAGAGTTCAACACAGGTAATAATATGGAAAAGTTCGAAATCGTTGGCTTTTATGACAAAGCCGTTTTCACTGCCGCGTCCCTCGTGGACAAGGTCACTACGCTCACAATGCTCGACAAAAGGGCATTCAGTTCACCAACCGCGACAGTGAATTTTCGCATCATGCAGGTGATGCGGGCAACCCTCCGCCACATGATCTGCTACGGGGAAATCATCATCCCCGGGCAGCCGAAACAGTTCGCTGTTATTTCGGTCAACACGTTGACTGAGCCTCATGAGGGCGAGATGCTTGTCTTGCCTTTCCGAACCCCTCCCGCTGAGGAGGAGATCAAAAAGGCGATGGATTCGTTCCTCGTGGCTCCAGCTCAGCTTTCTGCATCTTCGACGACGTCGGCGCCCCTTGTGGTCGCTTAAATCGGACTGGATCCGCTCATAGACTGGCCCCGTCGCATCTTCGCGACGGGGCCTTTTTTATTTTCATATTCATAATTGCACTTATAAAAACAGCCCTGGTAGTTTGTACTACAATTATAGTACAAACTACCAGTGCTGAAATTTTATATATAGTTTTATATACGGCTTTGCTACTTGAACGCAGCTTTACCAGCAAACATAGCTTTTGAACCAAGCTCTTCTTCGATTCGGAGGAGTTCGTTGTATTTTGCAACTCGATCAGTTCGGCAAAGAGAACCTGTTTTAATTTGACCACAACCTGTACCTACCACAAAGTGAGAAATAGTTGTGTCTTCTGTTTCTCCAGATCGGTGAGAAATCACGGCTGTCATTTTTGCAGAGTGAGCCATTTTCACAGCTTCGATTGTTTCTGTCACTGTGCCGATTTGATTCAATTTGATGAGGATAGAGTTACCGGCTTTTCGGTCGATACCCATTTGGAGTCGTTCGATGTTTGTCACAAAGAGGTCATCACCAACGATTTGAACTTTCTTTCCGTTTTTCTTTGTCATTAATTCATATCCAGTCCAATCGTCTTCAGAAAATCCGTCTTCAATTGAAACGATAGGATATTTGGCGAGCCAATTTGAGAAAAAGTTTACCATTTCTTCAGATGAGAGTTTTCGGCCTTCTCGTTCGAGGTCGTACACGCCGTCTTTGTAAAGTTCAGTTGCCGCTGCATCAATAGCGATACTGATGTCTTTACCTGGCTTGTATCCAGCCTTCTGAATTGCTTCGAGGATCACTTCGATAGCTGCTTCGTTTGAAGGAAGTGACGGTGCGTATCCACCTTCATCACCAGTTGTTGTTGAAAGTTTTCGGTCGTGCAAAATCTTTTTCAATGTGTGAAATACTTCGGCTCCCATCTGAAGTGCCTGTGACCATGACTTTGCGCCAACCGGCATTACCATAAATTCCTGAAGAGCTGTTGAATTTTCAGCATGCTTTCCACCATTCAAAATGTTCATCATTGGAAGGGGAAGGGACATTGCTTTTCCTGTTTTTGCGATGCCTGCAAAATATTTGTAGAGAGGTTGCTTCTTTGAAGCGGCAGCGGCGTGTGAGAATGCCATTGAGATTCCGAGAATGGCATTTGCGCCAAGTCGTCCTTTGTTTGGTGTGCCGTCGAGTGCAATCATTGCTCGATCGAGCGTCTCTTGAGTGAAGGCTTTGCCAACGAGGGCCTTTCGGAGTTCAGTGTTTACATTGGCAACCGCATTGAGAACACCTTTGCCACCATATCGTTTTTTGTCGCCATCGCGAAGTTCAACAGCTTCGTGAGAACCTGTAGATGCACCAGATGGTACAGCAGATCGGCCGAATGAACCGTCTTTGAGCAAGACGTCTACTTCGACTGTTGGGTTTCCTCGAGAGTCGAGGATTTCACGTCCCTTGATGTTTTTAATAGCAGGAAGGGCTCCTTTAGGAGTTTGCTTGTTTGATACTGAAGTTGATGCCATATCTTTATCTAAAATTTATCTGTTTTTAATGGTTGTTGTGGTGGCATTGTATCATATGAATAAGAATTATAAATACTCATAGATGCTTTATTTATTAAGATTTTATGATAAAGTCATTGCATGATACATATGGGCTTTTGGCAAGATATTCATGAGAACGCCGACCGGGAGGGCCGGCCTCTTTTTGTATTGGCCCCAATGGCCGATGTGACTGATGCCGCATTCCGAGCGACTATTGCAGCTCACGGAAAACCCGATGTGACATGGACAGAATTCGTGTCAGCCGATGGACTCATGCGTGCAACACCTGAAGGAAAGATGAAATTGATGCGCGATCTCCTTTACACCGATACTGAGCGACCAATTGTTGCACAGCTCTTTAGTTCAAAACCTGAATATATGAAAGGTTCAGCAAAGTTGGTGGCAGAACTTGGATTCGATGGCATTGATATCAATATGGGGTGTCCCGACAAAAGTATTGAAAAACAGGGATGTGGAGCGGCCATGATCAAGACACCTTCAGTGGCGCAAGCGATTATTCGCGCCGCAAAAGAAGGCGCAGAAGAAGCGTGGAATGACATGCGCGAAAAAGGTACGATTCCAGAACATCAGAAAAAATATAATGGTCCCATTCCAGTGACAGTTAAAACTCGTATTGGATATAACAAGAATGAATTGGACACATGGTTGCCTGCATTGTTGGAAGCTGAGCCTGCGGTGATTACGGTGCATTGTCGAACACGAAAAGAAATGTCCAAAGTTCCTGCACGATGGGAACATATTAAGGAGGCCGTTCAGATACGTGATGAACTTTTCATAAAGAAAGGATCAAAAAAAGAAGATCCCAAAACGCTTATTTTTGGAAATGGGGATGCAACATCTGTCGCTGATGCGTATGCGAAAGCAACGGAAACTGGTGCTGATGGTGTGATGCTAGGACGGGCGATTTTCGGAAATCCGTGGCTCTTTAGCGCAATCAATACATTTGCCAAAATTAATGATGCAAGTGATGCAACTGGTTTGGCCGACGAACAGCACACTCAATATGAACCTACGATAAAGGAAAAATTAACGGTGATGGTTGAACATACGAAACTCTATGAACAGCTGCTCGGAGATATTAAAAGTTTTGCGGTGATGAAGAAGCACTATAAAGCGTATGTGAATAATTTTGATGGGGCAAAGGAGCTTCGTGAAGAACTCATGAAAGCAGAAACGGCGGGGGAGGTAGAAACACGTGTCCAGCAATTCTTGAGTACTCTATAGATATACCTGTTTGCAAAGCTGGGGTTCACAAAGTACCATTTTTGTACTGTAACGTTGTCCACAGGCAAACGTCACATTTTGTATCCTATACTCAGTTCTATTATCAGCGTAACCCCTATTAATCACATTAATTCAAACAACATGACAGACACACAACCAAACATTCATGCAAAAGATCTCACGAAAGAAGCACCACGAAGTGCGTACGAAACAATCAACGGGTTTGCCATTCTTGCGCGAGCGATCGACAAGGGACGAGCAACAATCGCCGGTACAAACGGTGATTACAATTTCGACTGTCCTGTGGACAATATGATTTTGGGATTTGTAGGTATCAAGGGAGAAGAGCTCAAAGCAAAACTCGCTGCGGGTGCCACAGATGAAGAAATCGGTCAGTGGATGAAAGAAGTATCAGGAAAATCTGACGGTGATATCGCGGCCTGGTCAAATTCATTCCGAAGTGATTTCTCTTATGCAAATCATCCAGACGAAGGAAAGCGAGCATGGTTCCGTGGAGAATGTGAGCGACTTGGACTCAATCCAGAGACAACAACATTGTTTGATTATCTCGAAGTAGACGACAAGGCTTCATTCAAATAAAGAATATATACATACAATATATGTGTAGTATATGTGAACCGTCCGAATAGGTGATGGTTGGAGGGGCGCCAGTCTGGGTCTGGCGCCCTTTCTGTATGCATATTTTGAATCATCCGGGGGACATCTGATATACTTAGTGCAATGAAAAAATCAGCATCTACATCAGGGGACGCCGCAGCGCCATTCATATCATTGTATCGAAAGTATCGACCAGAAACATTCCGTGATGTCGTAGGTCAAGAACATGTCACCGACCTCCTCTCTGAATCTATCAAGCAGGGCAAGATTGGCCACGCATATCTCTTTTGCGGAAGCAGAGGAACAGGCAAGACAAGTGTGGCTCGAATCTTTGCACGAGCGATCGGCACAACAGCAAATGATTTGTATGAAATAGATGCTGCGTCGAACACATCCGTCGAAGATATTCGCGCGCTCAACGAAGCCGTGCATACGATTCCATTTGAATCAGAATACAAAGTATATATTTTGGATGAAGTGCATATGCTTTCCAAATCTGCATTCAACGCGTTTTTGAAAACACTCGAAGAACCGCCAAAGCATGTCATCTTTATCTTGGCGACAACTGAAATGGAAAAATTGCCAGAGACTATCGTCTCACGATGTCAGAGTTTTGTATTCAAACAGCCGACCGTAGATGTGCTCAAGAAAGTGGTGCTCGATGTAAGCAAAAAAGAATCTGCAAAGATTGAACCTGCCGCTGCTGAATTGGTGGCGCTCCTCGGTGATGGATCATTTCGAGATACACTCAGTATTTTGCAAAAAGTGTTGTCACTCGCAGGAGACGAACAGATCACCCTCGATCGCGTGGAACATGTGACGGGCGCACCGAAATCCGCAATCGCGTTCGGCATTATCCAAGCTCTCTGCGCACGAGACACAGAAGCGGCACTCAAACATATTGAGACCGCACGTGAGAGTCGCGTGGACATGAAAGTGTTGGCAAAATTATTGTTGGCACGTTTGCGATTCTTGTTGCTCAAGTCCGTTGCTCCAGGAGAAGCTC
>CAZCNA010000008.1:0-28073 GCA_964500215.1 uncultured Candidatus Saccharibacteria bacterium
CGACGAGTCGGTGGTGCAAACTATCAGGTTCCACGAGAAGTTCGACCAGAACGACGACAGTATCTCTCAATGCGATGGATTATTGACGCTGCTCGATCAAAGAAGGGCAAGCCAATTCATCTCAAACTTGCTGAAGAAATCATCGCAGCATCAAAGAACGAAGGTGAAGCCGTAAAGAAGAAAGAAAACACACACAAGATGGCAGAAGCAAACAAGGCGTTTGCACATCTTGCTTGGTAGTCGTAAGACTTCGCGCTCGCAAGTCTCCTCGAATGAGAAGTCTTACTCTAGAAGTCCCCGAAAGGGGATTTTTTGTTATACTTATGTGATATGAAATACGTATACATTGTATCCTTTATTCCTTGTGCTCTTTATATTGGAGCATACATGATGATAGCTGGAATGGGTTTTGGTGGATTAGCGCTTCTCGCTATCGAAGCCATTTGTGCACTTATTCTTGGATTATTGTTACTATCTGCTTCAGTTCTCATTACTGCAGAAGTCCGAAAAAAAACCACAGGTCAGCCATTATCTGCAAAAATACAGTGGCTTCGAGTTGCATTTCTTATAGTTACATGGGCACTAAACATGTTCGTAATATACGAGTTTGCTACAGGCTTACTTGATATGAACGCTGAAAATAGGGAATTACAAAGAGAATATCAAGCAAAACCGTTGAAAATAAACGCTGGAGTTGATTTAAATAATTAAGATCATGGAAAAGTTTAATCTTCATGAGTTAGCAAAACCACTGCGAGATAAAGTACGTCCTATAATCACTGCCGAAGTCGAAACAGCTATACAAGAGCATGGAGTCGAGGGGGTTTATCAAGCCGCACATAGGTATTTGGAAAAAGTGAATGTCCGACCAGTGTTCACAAAAGAAACTGAACCTCAGTTTAACGAGTGGCGCGAGCGTCTACAGCAGGACAAAGGTGTGCTCATTTCAAATCATCCCAGTTCATTGGATGCATTTCTACTCATGGAGGCGCTCAAGCGCACAGATATCAAAATCGTAGTCAACAAGACGCTATACGAGCAGACTCAGGATATGGCGCTCAATGATCTTTTTATTCCTGCGACGCATGCAGATGATCCATTGTCGATGAGAAAACAGATGATGGTCTCAATAAAGGCTCATTTGGATGCAGGAGGTTTATTGGTTATATTTCCAACAGGGGGAAGGGAATTAGAACAACATAAGATAGAATTTGAGCCTGGGTTAGGCCATATATTGGGCATGTTAGATGATAATGATATGGTCTATTCATTTCATATTGATACAGAGTCATTGAAACCAGTGAGTAATATTTTGAAAGTAAATAGTAGTGTTTTGGCTGATTTTTACCTTCCAGAAGAGCTCAATCCCGCAAATATGAGAGATACGCATGATATTTATGTTGACGAGCAATGTCAAAATGCCAGTCAATGGAAGCATATTCTTGCGCAGCATCCCAAACAGGAGGCTTCTGAGGCGTTAACCTCATATTATCTTAATTTATTTGATATTCCGCCTACAGAGCTTTCAAAGCTCCAGACTAAGTGAAGCAATATATAGAGCGGCTTTATTGCAAAATGGCTGATTTAATGCTATTTTATGTCCCACGACGTTGGTCTATTTTTTATTCACAAAAAGTTCCCAAAGTCGGTGCTTTATTAACCATATTATTACAAATTAGGAGAGTGTTGCTTTGCGTGTCTGCACACAAGAATGCAACCAACTTAACACATTTATGAACAGAGACTATCCACTAGAGCGAGTACGAAACTTTGGTATTATCGCTCACATCGACGCTGGTAAAACTACTACGTCAGAACGAATTCTTTATTACACAGGTATGAGTCACAAGATTGGTGAGGTACACGAAGGTGAAGCCACAACCGACTGGATGGAACAGGAAAAAGAACGAGGTATTACAATTACCGCGGCGGCTATCACATGTTTTTGGAATCCAACATACATGGGAAGCGATCTCTCTAAAAAGCACCGATTCAACATTATTGACACACCAGGTCACGTAGACTTCACCGTAGAAGTAGAACGATCACTCAAAGTTCTCGACGGAGGTGTCGTGGTATTCGACGGCGTAGCCGGAGTAGAACCACAGTCAGAAACAGTATGGCGACAGGCAGACAAATATCACGTACCTCGAATTTGTTTCATTAACAAGCTCGACCGAACAGGTGGATCTTTTGAACGATCATACCAGTCAATTCTCGAACGACTCAACAAAAACGCTGTTCGAATGCAGCTCCCAATTGGTTCAGAAGGTGATTTCGAAGCTGTAGTTGATCTTCTCAAAATGAAGGCATACTACTTCGAAGGAGACATGGGTATTGATGTGATTGAAAAAGAAATTCCTGAAAATCTCGTTGCTGATGCAACAAAATACCGAGCAGAACTCGTTGAAAAAATCGTTGAATTCGATGAAGCAATGATGAACGCATATCTCGAAGGAAAGACAGATTTCACTATCGATGAACTCAAAGCAACACTTCGAAAGGGTGTAATTGCAAACAAGATCTTCCCAGTATTCACAGGTTCTGCACTCAAGAACAAGGGAACACAGCTTGTACTCGACGCCGTAGTTGATTATCTTCCATCACCACTTGATGTACCACCAATCACAGGTATCGATCCAAACACAGGAGAAACTATCGAACGAAAAGCTTCTGACACTGAACCGTTTGCCGCACTTGCGTTCAAACTTCAGACAGACCCATTCGTAGGTCAGCTTACCTTCTTCCGTGTGTACTCAGGTACAGTAGAAGCTGGTTCATATTTGTATAACTCAACAACTGGTCAGAAAGAGCGACTCGGACGAATCGTACGACTTCAGGCTGACAAGCGGGAAGAAGTAAAGAAAGTATTCGCCGGAGAAATTGCAGCGGCTGTGGGTCTCAAGGATGCAAAAACATCTCACACATTCTGTGATGAAAATGCACCAATCATTCTCGATCCGATCAAGTTTGCTGAACCTGTGGTATCTCTCAAGATTGAACCAAAGACAAAAGCAGACCAAGAAAAGATGGGAACAGCGCTCAAGAAACTTGGTGATGAAGACCCAACATTCCGAATCTCTTCAAACACAGAAACAGGAGAAACTATTATTTCAGGTATGGGTGAACTTCACCTCGAAATTATGATTGACCGAATGAAACGAGAATTCGGTGTAGAGGCAAACGTAGGTAAGCCTCAGGTAGCGTATCGAGAAACTATTCTCGGTTCTGCTGAAAAGGAACACAAGTACATCAAGCAGTCTGGAGGTAAGGGTCAGTACGGTCACGTGCGACTTATCATCAAGAAGCTTGAACCGCTCGAAGAAGGAAAGAAACTTCCAAAGAACGTTCACCGAGAAGAAGGATTCGAATTTATCGATTCTATTAAGGGAGGTGTTATTCCAATAGAATTTATTCCTGCGGTAGAAAAGGGTGTGAAGGAAGCTATGGAACGAGGTATCGTTGCCGGATTCCCAATGACAGATGTGTCATGTGAACTTACATTCGGTTCTTACCACGATGTGGACTCATCTGAAATCGCATACAAGATTGCTGCATCACAAGCATTCCAGGAAGCTGCAAGAGCTGCGAAGCCAGTAATTCTCGAACCTATCATGAAAGTAGAATGTGTTATGCCAGAACAATTCATGGGAGACGTAACAGGTTCTCTTTCATCAAAGCGAGGTCAGATTGAAGGTATGGAAGAACGAGGAATGAACCGAGTTCTCAAAGCAAAAGTACCGCTTTCAGAAATGTTCGGATACACAACAGAAATTCGATCTATGACACAGGGCCGAGGTTCTGCGACAATGGAATTCGATCACTATGATGTTGTACCACCAAACGTTGAAAAACAGATTGTAGAAAACCGAAAATAATATCTTCAGAATATTCTGAAACAGAAAGTCCTCACGATGAGGGCTTTTTGTTTTGTGAAAATATTCTGAGTGTATGAAAAAACGTGAATAAAAAAATCTCCGTTGCGCACAATGGGCACGCAACGGAGTGTGAAATTTTATATTGATTGTTATGTCAGTCCTTGGATGATTATCCGTGAACCGAACCGATGTTCGAGATCTTCGAGAGCGTGGCGAACACTCTCTGAATCTTTGGATTGCTCACATCCAATGATGAACTGATTTCTGCCAGATGTACCGGCGGAGTTTTGAATTCCGCGAAGGTTCACCTTGTGGCGACGGAACGCTTTGAGGACATCGTCGAGGAGGCCCGGACGATCGGCATCTTTTGGATATTCGATGACGAGGGTATTTGGACCGTAGAACGTATTGAGCACCGGCAACAGCCGTTTGAACAACTCATTTCCTTGATCGAGATTCTCAGTTCCAAAATGTGCTGCAACCTTACGGAAGAGCTTTTTGAAACCTGCGTAGTCCTTTCGTTCCACTATCCGTCGAAGATTACGCTCGACGGTCTCACGTTTTGCCAGCATTGCCGGCACGCGTGGATTTTCCATGAGGATGGCTGCATAGAGGTCCGGGTCCTGAGAAAGCATTCGTCCCATGAGTGAGAACATCACTCGATAGAACGGACTTGTAAACGCTAAGCTTTCGCTTATGTCGATGCCGGACACCATGTTCAGCATTGCATTAACAAAGTTGGACGATTGCGGACCAATCTGCACTGGCTCCATGTATTTGTCATGGTTTTGGGCAGTAGTCCACTTAATCCGAGCCCTCGTTCGAACCAGAACGTTCTGTAGCCATTGTTTCCACATATCGTCGGTGAGTCGAGCGGGGCAGACAACAATCGTCTGTCCTGCAAAGGGAACATCAGGGCCAAACATGGGGTGTAAGCCCACAACTTGGCCTTTTCCTTCGAGCATGGCTGTAACCGCAGGAACTTTGACAGAAGCGATATCCAGGAAGAGCTGCTCTTTGCGGCCATGGCCAATGATGCTTCGGATAATCTGAGGCGTTTGGCGCAGGGTGCTCGCAAAGATGACAACCTCTGCCTGATCGATCACTTGCTTGTTCGAACGGTACTGCTTGCTTGTGGTCGGAATTTTGGGGTCCGAGCCAATAACCGCGCAACCAAGTCCTTTAAAGAAGACTTTGAGCTGTTTCGCCATCTTGCCTTCAATACCGACGATGCCCACCGTCTTGGGGGACACATGGCAATCGTTATTGAGAAGCAGGAATGTCGTGCAGTTATCGTCGCTGTTTTGGATATCTTTCGCCAATACCTTCAAACCGTAGGCTTTTGCGGCCTTTTCTGAGGCAATAGCGCCCCAGTGGGTGAGCTTCTTTTTGGGATCTTTGGCCAATTCTCGGGCGGCATCGCCTGTCGACGGCCTTGTTGAGCGGTTTTTCGTTGGTATACCGAGATTGTCGAGGTATCGAGAGCACTGACCGAGCGCCTGTGAGTGGGAGAGTACTCCATTGATCTCACTGGCGTTCATAATGCCTGGTTGAGCCAACAAACAGTGCCGGATTGGCATAGTGAGGCGGCCTACTTCGACGAGCTTGAAGCCTAAAGTGGCTAGTTTACTGAGTTTTTGGGTTACCTCCTGTACGTCGCCCCTTTCGGAGTTGTATACAGGAACAACAGCCATGGCAGGAGCCTGGCATAGTCTTTCGAGGAGCTTTTTGTGGCTCCCGCAAAAGATAATCTCACAATCGGCTCGTTTCCAGCCGTTTTTGCGGATGAATGACTGAGCGGCCTCGTACCCATTTGTATAGGGGGCGAGGACCAAAATGTGCCTTTTATCCATAAAATAGTGCAGGTTGGTGAAAGGTCCGGAGATCTTTCTACAAAGAAGCATACTCTTTTCCCCAGCTGTCGCAAGTTTGTTGACTTTATATGGGATTTTGATACTATCACCTGTACGCGTTCTTTAACGCTTTTTTGGTCTGGCACCTTACGGAATGTTTGATTACTTGCAGGTACATATTATACGAGCGTGAGCTTGTACAACTCAAAGCTGCATTTCATAAACCTTTCTGTAAGCACTACCGACGAAATTTATTAAAAATATAATTAAATATATCGGTTAATTGCTAGCTATTGGCACACTCGCGCGTCAATAACTGGCGGTTAATCGACCCAACATATATGGCAGATGCTTTCGATCGATCAAAGCCACACGTAAACGTGGGCACAATTGGTCACGTTGACCACGGAAAGACAACTCTTACAGCAGCTATCCTTAACGTTCTTAACCGAGCGGGTAAGCAGGCAACTGTTAAGGCAGTAGGTGATATTGACAAGGCTCCAGAAGAAAAGGCCCGAGGAATTACAATTTCTCTTTCACACAGTGAATATTCTTCTGACACACGACACTACGCTCACGTAGATGCCCCTGGTCACGCCGACTACATCAAGAACATGATTACTGGTGCAGCTCAGATGGACGGTGCTATCCTCGTGGTAGCCGCAACTGACGGTGCCATGCCACAGACACGAGAACACGTTCTCTTGGCTAAGCAGGTAGGTGTACCAAAGCTCGTAGTATTCCTCAACAAGTGCGATATGGTTCCAGATGCGGATCTTATCGAACTCGTAGAAGCTGAAATTCGAGAACTTCTTACAAAGAACGGATTTGATGGAGACAACGCTCCAGTTATCCGAGGTTCTGCTCTCAAGGCTCTTGAAGCAACTGGTGTTGATGATGAATGGTCAAAGAAGGTTCTCGATCTCGTGAACGCTCTCGACACATACATTCCAGTTCCAGTTCGAGAAACTGACAAACCATTCCTTATGCCTCTTGAAGACATCTTCTCTATCGAAGGACGAGGTACTGTAGTAACAGGCCGAATCGAACGAGGTATTGTAAAGGTTGGTGACACAGTTGAAATTGTTGGTCTCAAAGACACAGCAACAACAACAGTTACAGGTATCGAAATGTTCAACAAGCAGTTGAATGAAGGTATGGCTGGTGACAACGCAGGTATCCTCCTCCGAGGTGTAAAGAAAGAAGATCTTACACGAGGACAGGTTATTGCTAAACCAGGATCAGTTATCCCTCACACAGAATTCGAAGCCGAAGTATACATTCTTAAGAAGGAAGAAGGCGGTCGACACACTCCATTCTTTACAGGTTATAAACCACAGTTCTACGTACGAACAACAGATGTTACTGGTGAAGTAACTCTCAAGGAAGGTGTAGAAATGGTTATGCCTGGTGATACAGTTACATTCTTCGTAAAACTTGTAGCTCCTATTGCCCTCGAAGAACAGCAGCGATTTGCTATTCGAGAAGGTGGTAAGACTGTAGGTGCCGGAGTAGTAACAAAGATCACTAAGTAGATACGAAGAGTCAGTGCTTAGAATTGATGAGTGCATCACTGCACGATTCATTCCGAGTATCTGATGACGCGTTACTAACTATATGGCAACAAAAGAAACTTCAAAAAAGAAAACAGGTTCAAAGGAAGAAGTTGCTTCAAAGCTCCGAATCCGAGTTCGTGCATACGAATCAAAGATTTTGGACGCTTCAGTAAAACAGATCATGGATACTGCGCTTCGGTTCGATGCGCAAGTACTTGGTCCTGTACCTCTTCCAACAGAAATCAAGAAATTTACAGTGAACCGCGCATCATTCGTGTATAAGAATGCGCGAGAACAGTTTGAAATGCGAGTTCACAAGCGACTTCTTGATATCATTAATCCTTCAGCGAAGGTTATTGAATCTCTGACAAACCTCAGCCTCCCATCTGGCGTGAATATTGACGTAAAGATGATGTAATCAGCGAGTATCTCCAACTAGTCAATAGTTGCGATACTAATCTACCATTATGAAATTTATCCTTGGAACAAAACAGCAAATGACACAAGTCTTCGATGAAGACGGTCGTGTTCATCCTGTAACTGTCCTCAAGACTGGTCCGATCACTGTCACACAGGTGAAGACCAAGGAGAAGGATGGATACGAAGCTATCCAAATCGGTTTTGGAGAACGAAAAGCAAAAAGAATCAACAAACCTCTCAAGGGTCACATCAAGGATCTCGGAAATTTCCAGTATCTCAAAGAAGTGAAAGGCGCGACTATGTCAGCAGCTCCAGCTATCGGCGAAAAAATTGATGCAACACTTGAAGCAGGTGACAAAGTTACAGTATCTGCAATATCAAAAGCGAAAGGTTTTCAGGGTGTAGTAAAGCGACATGGCTTTGCCGGTGGTCCACGATCACACGGTCAGAAACACTCAGAACGAGAACCAGGATCTATTGGTGCAGGTGGTAACCAACGCGTATTCAAGGGTCGCCGAATGGCGGGCCGAATGGGCGGTGAACAAATAACAGTAAAGAATCTCATTGTCGTAGCATACGACAAAGAAAGTGGTGAGCTCTTCCTCCGAGGAGCTATTCCAGGTCGACGAGGTACTTTAGTAGAAGTACGAGGCTAATCCAACTTATATGGCAAAGACAACAAAAACTTCAGCTACAAAAGCTGTAAAAGAACCAAAGGCAAAGAAAGCATCAGCGAAAGCTGGCGCTCTTGAAGCTCAGGTTGTAACTATGGATGGAAAGGCTGCTGGTACAGTGAATCTTCCTGAATCAGTATTCGGACTTCCTTGGAATGCAGACCTCGTTCATCAGGTGGTAACATCTATGCGAACAGACGCACGACAGCCTCTTGCTCACACAAAGACACGAGGTGAAGTACGTGGAGGTGGAAAGAAGCCTTGGAAACAAAAAGGTACTGGACGAGCACGACATGGTTCAACACGATCACCTATTTGGGTAGGTGGAGGTGTTGCACACGGTCCTCGAAACGACAAAAACTTTGACCGAAAGGTAAACAAAAAGATGAAAGCGAAAGCTCTCTTCACTATCCTTTCTCGAAAAGCACGAGATGGAGAAATCCTCTTCGTAAAAGAATTCACGCTTGAAGCACCAAAAGCAAAGGTAGCGCGAGAAATGTTCTCAAAGCTCGGATCTGTAAAAGGATTTGAAAACATGAGTACACGACGAAACAATGCTGCTCTCATCGCGGTTGCTTCACTTGAACAGAATGTAAAGCGAGGCTTCAACAACTTCGGAAACCTCGAAGTGAGTGAAGTTCGAAACTTGAACCCGCTTTCACTTCTTCAGTACAAGTATCTTGTGATTTCTTCACCAGAAGAAAGCTTCAAAACGTTGACAGCTAAGATGGATAAATCTAATTAAACTATTATGACTAACATCTCAATCAAAAAGCATAGTAATGCTGTCATCAAGCGAGCTCGAATCACAGAAAAAGCAACTGTGTCAGCTGAAAACAACAAGTACGTATTTGAAGTGACTCCAGAGGCCACAAAAGCCTCTGTAGCAGCTGCAATCAAGCAGCTCTACAAAGTTACTCCAACTGCCGTAAATATCGTTCGATTGCCTGCGAAGCGGGTAGTAGTACGAGGTCGACCTGGAAAAAAGAGTGCAATCAAGAAGGCATATGTTTCCCTCAAAAAAGGAGACAAGATTGAACTCGCTTAAATTCATCCACAACCATGAAACGATATAATCCAACATCAAAATCAAGACGAAACATGGCGACTATCTCGTATCGAGACGTTCTCACTACAGATAAGCCATTCAAGGGTCTTACAAAAGGTTTTAAGCGATCAGTCGGCCGAAACAACACCGGTAGAATTACAACTCGACACAAAGGAGCTGGTAACAAGCGTGTATATCGAGACATCGATTTTACATACACAAAGAAAGACATTCCAGCAAAGGTTGCGTCAGTTGAATACGATCCAAACCGAACAGGATTCATCTCACTCCTTACATACGCCGATGGTGAAAAGCGATATACGCTCTCATCAAAGTCTGTGAAAGTAGGTGATGTTATCCTCGCTGGCGAAAAAGCCGAAGTAAAGCCTGGAAACAAGCTCCCAATCGGAAATATCCCAGTAGGTACATTCGTATTTAACATCGAAATCCGACCTTTGGGTGGAGCAAAACTCGTTCGATCTGCAGGTAGCTTCGCTGAAGTTATTGCGCACGACGAAGGGTATACTCAAATCAAGATGCCATCATCAGAAGTCCGAAAGGTTCTCGATGGGGCATGGGCAACTGTAGGTGAAGTATCAAACGATGAAAATCGACTTCAGAACTACGGTAAAGCTGGCCGAAGCCGATGGAAGGGAATCCGACCAACAGTTCGAGGTACAGCCATGAACCCAGTAGACCACCCACACGGAGGAGGTGAAGGACGACAGGGCCGAGGACGACGACGAGCTATTTCTGTATACGGAAAGCCAACAGGAAAGGGGCAGAAGTCACGAAAGCCAAAGAAGTACTCTTCACGCCTTATTGTCTCTCGACGAAAGGTAGGAAAGAAGCGATAGTATTCAATTCACTCTTTGCTCCTACGCGTTCTGGCCTGCTGGCCAGCCGCTCTGCTCGGCCTGTCGGCTTGCGCAAGAGTCGCTACAGAGTGAAATACATACATTCGAGACAAATACCCCTGAGCTTTATAGCTCAGGGGTATTTGCGTAATACCTGCCACTAGTAAAAAATTCACTAAATGTATTAGTTTTATATTCGATTTAGGCTCTCTTTTTTGTATAAAAGGGATGCGCATTTTAGGAGATTTTAGAGCTAAAATGGGCTGTAAAATCAATAAAGTGACATTTTGAACGATACTATTTGACATCGTCACAGAATTTGATACTATAGCTCCACAAGCTCCATGTGAGCTTTTTGTTTACGCAGCTTAATATTTTCGATGACACGATCACTCAAAAAAGGCCCATACGTTGAAGAAAGACTCTTGAAAAAGATTGAGGGAAAAAACCCTCGAGAAACAGGGGTTATTAAGACATGGGCACGAAGAAGTCAGATTTCACCAGAAATGGTTGGATTTATCTTTGGTGTACACAATGGCAAGAACCACATTGAGGTTCTTGTTAATGAAGAAATGGTAGGTCACCGACTTGGTGAATTCTCTCCAACACGAAAGTTTAACCGACACGGAGGAAAGATGCAGAAGGAACTCGATCAGGCAAAGAAAGATGCAGAAATTTCTGCTGCAAAGGCTGCTAAGGCGACAACTACAGACAAAAAATAATCTCACCTATAATTTACTATAATGAAAGCCGCACTTAATAATTACCGACAATCACCACGAAAAGTTGCTCTTGTAGCAGGTCTTATTCGAGGTAAAACAGCGGCTGAAGCTCTCAAGGCCCTTTATTTCACTACAAAGCGAGCAAAGGATCCTGTAACAAAGCTTCTTGAAAGTGCGATTTCAAACGCTCGAAACGCAGGTATTTCTGATCCAGAATCACTTATCATCAAGGAGATTCAGGTAAACAAGGGAGTAACACTAAAGCGAATCATGCCGCGAGCTCGAGGATCAGCTTCTCGAATCAACAAGCGATCATGCCACGTAACTATCATCCTCGATGAAGTTATTCCTGCCGCTTCAGAAAAGAAGGCTACAATTAAGTCGAAAAAAACTACTAAAACTAAATCACCAGCTAGCAAATAGTCACTCGAAAATATATGACACACCAAGTTCACCCATACTCACATAGACTAGGCATCATCAAAGATTGGAAATCTCGATGGTTTTCTATGCACGGAAAATTCCGACAGAACTTGAAGAATGACATCTTGCTTCGAGAATGGCTCGAAGAAAAAATGCGAGGTCAGTATGTTGCTGATATCGAAATGGAACGAAACGAAAAAATTCTTCGAATCATCATCAAGACATCTCGACCAGGTATGGTGATTGGTCGAAATGGTGAAGGAGCAGTAAAGCTCAAGAATGATATTGCTGCGTTTCTCGCAAAGATAAACCGAGACACTATGACTCAGTTTAGTCACAAAGTTGGACAGGATGTCGAAGCTCTCAAAGCAAAGACAGCTGAACTCAAAACAGAAATCAAGGTAGACATCGAAGAAGTGAAGTCTCCAGAATCAAGTTCTGCAATTGTTGCACACATGATTGCTGAAGGCCTCGAAAAGCGAATGCCTTTCCGACGAGTGATGAAGCAGATGATTGATAAAGTTATGGCTAACCGAGACGTGAAGGGAGTACGAATCTTCCTTTCAGGTCGACTTGGTGGAGCTGAAATGGCACGACGTGAGGAACTCAAGAAGGGTCGAATTCCTCTCCAGACCTTTAGAGCAGATATTGATTTTGTTCGATACAAGGCACATCTTCCATACGGAGATATCGGTATAAAGGTTTGGATCTACAAAGGTGATATCTTTGCTAAAAAATAGCAAAGCGTATATTAATTGAACTATCATGTTATTCCCAAAGAAAGTAAAACATCGAAAATGGCAGACAAAGCGAATCAATCCAAAGCGGATTGGTGCTGAAACTCGTGGAATCAGTCTTGATTTCGGATCATACGGTATCAAGGCACAGACAGCTGCTCGAATCACTTCAAACCAGATTGAATCTGCTCGAAAAGTTATCTCTCGAGAAATTGGTAAAACAGGCCGAATCTGGATTCGAATTTTCCCTGACAGACCTGTGACACAGAAAGCTCCAGAACTTCCGATGGGTAAGGGTAAGGGTGACCCAGATCATTTCTGTGCTGAAGTAAAGCCAGGACGAATCATTTTTGAAGTGGACGGCGTTACAGAAGTAATCGCTCGAGAAGCACTTCGAAAGGCTGGTACAAAACTTCCTGTAAAAACTAAAGTTGTAACACGACAAGAAGCGTAATATTAAATATATGTCTGAATTCAAAGGTAAAACAAAAAAAGATTTGATTAAACTCCTCGAAGAAAAGCGAGACGCTCTTCAAAATTTCCGATTCAATATCTCAGGCGCACGAACAAAGAACGTAAAAGAAGGGAAGACAGTCCGAAAGGAGATCGCTCAGATTCAGACAGAGCTTACTTCAATCATCAAGGCTGAAGCCGCTCAGGTTACAAACGCATAAATTTATTAAAAACACGTTATGAAAACAGAAACAACAACAACTGCAAACACAAAGAAACGAGTACTCGGAGGAGTTGTCGTTTCTGACAAGATGAAAGATACTGTTGTAGTATTGGTTGAACGATATGTAAAGCTTCCAAAGTACAACAAGTATGTAACTCGAACAAAGCGATACAAGGCTCACGATGCCGGCAACACAAAGAAAATCGGAGACAAAGTACAGATTGAAGAGTGTCGACCAATCTCAAAAGATAAACGATTCACAGTCGTAAAGTAATTTCCATAATTTCACCACCATGCTTCAACCACAATCATTAGTTTCAATAGCAGATAACTCAGGTGCCACAGTAGGCCGAATCTTCAAGGTGCTTGGAAGTGCTAAGAAACGATACGCTCAGATTGGCGATGTTGTTGTATTCTCAGTACAGAAAGCTCAGCCTCGAAAAAGTGTAAAGAAGAAAGACGTTCTTCAGGGCGTAGTCGTACGACAGAAGAAAGCGTTCCGACGAAAGGACGGTTCATACGTTCGATTCGATGAAAACGCAGTTGTTGTACTCGAAAAGGGTAAGCAAGAACCACTTGCAGGTCGAATCTTCGGTCCAATTCCACGAGAACTTTCAGAACTCGGTTATCAGACAATTGCCTCACGAGCACCAGAAATCGTGTAATACATACGGGTGAGAGACACCTCTTACCTAATATAAAATATATGAAAATCAAGAAAGGAGACAATGTAATAATCGTAGCAGGAAAGGACAAGGGAAAGACTGGAAAGGTTCTTATCGCTATGCCAAAAGAGGACAAAGTTCTCGTTGAAGGTCTTAACCTCAAGAAGCGACACCAGCGAGCTCGAACACAGGGAGCAAAAGGCTCTATTGTAGACGTTGCATCACCAGTTCACGTCTCAAACGTAATGGTTGTTGCTGACGGAAAGCGAGCTCGAGTAGGAAAGAAGCTTATCGGTGAAAAATACGTCCGAATAAACCGAAAGACTGGAAAGACAATATAACTTTAATTACGTAACTATTATGAAACACCACACAGTAAAAGAAAAAGCAGCTGGAGTTCATGGATCTCTCAAAGATTCATTCGGCTACAAAAACGTAATGCAATCTCCAAAGATTCTTAAAGTCGTCCTTTCATCTACAACAGGTTCTATCAAGGATCCAAAGAAGAAAGACCTCATCGGTGACCGACTCGGAAAGATCGCTGGTCAGAAGGCTACTCCTACTGCAGCAAAGAAGTCTGTTGCCTCATTCAAAGTGCGACAGGGCGATCCTGTAGGATGGCAGGTTACTCTTCGAGGGGAGAGAATGTGGAGTTTCCTCGAAAAGCTTATAAACGTTGCTCTTCCACGAACACGAGACTTCCGAGGTATTGATACAAAATCAATAGATGCCCTCGGAAACTACACACTCGGTGTAAAGGAGCACACAGTATTCCCTGAAACAGCAGACGAAGAAATCAAAGACGTGTTTGGATTCGCAATAAACATTGTGACTTCAACAAAAAACAAAGAAGAAACAAAGGCTCTCCTCGAGCATTTGGGCTTCTTGTTCAAGAAGAAAGAACAATAATAACAATAAAACGAACATTTAACCGGCAAAATTTGACTTTGAGCATCAAAATTGATAGCATGCTCACAGCTCATCTAGAGCTATTTTTTATCTAAAACATGGCAAAAACATCAGTAATTGCACGAGCATTAAAGAAACCAAAATTCCAAAGTCGAGTAGTTCGACGATGTTTTCGCTGCGGTCGAAAAAGAGGGTACATGCGAGACTTTGACATGTGCCGAATCTGCTTCCGAGAAGCTGCGAACGAGGGCCGAATTCCAGGTATTAAGAAATCATCATGGTAGACATCATTGCAGAACTCATAATCAAGCTAAAGAATGCGAATATTGCTGGCAAAGCAGTAGTATCATTCCCTTACTCAAAGATGCGAGAAGCTATTCTCGAAACTCTCAAGAAAGAAGGCTTCATTAAATCAGTTTCAAAAAAAGGTAAAAACGTAGCTAAGACACTTGAAGTAGAACTCGTATACGAAGAAGGCAACGCTCCAAAGATTCAGGGCGTACAGCAGATTTCAAAATATTCACGACGAGTGTACACAAAGGCAAGTGAAATCAAGCCTGTTCGAAACACTTTCGGAGCACTTATCCTTACAACACCAAAAGGTATTTTGTCAGACAAAGACGCTCGAAAGGAACGAGTAGGAGGTGAAGCCCTCTTTAAAATTTGGTAATTCCAAATATAATCAGAAATATATGTCACGAATCGGAAAGCAAATAATTAAAATCCCAGCAAATACTCAGGCAACATATGCCGACGGTCTTTTCACTGTAAAAGGTCCAAAGGGTGAACTCAAGAAGGAATTTAAAACTACTGTAGATGTAAAAATCGAAGGTGATCATATTACACTTCAGCCAATGAAGTCAGACCTTCTTACACAGGCACTCTGGGGTACATATGCTGCTCACGTGGCAAACATGGTTCAGGGAGTAAACACTCCATATGTAAAGAAGCTCATTCTCGATGGTATTGGATTCAAGTCTGAAGTTCAGGGTACATCTCTCAACATGGCGCTTGGATTTTCACACCCAGTGAAACTCGAAATTCCTGCCGGTCTTACAGTTACAGCTGAAAAGAACGTTATCTCTGTTTCTGGTCCAGACAAGGAACAGGTAGGTCAGTTCACAGCAATCATTCGAGATCACAAGAAGCCAGAACCATACAAGGGTAAAGGATTCCGATACGAAAACGAAGTTATTAAGCGAAAGCAAGGTAAGAAAACAGCCTAACGTACGAATATGAAACAGACTATTATTTCATCATCAAGAGATCGACGACGAAAGCGAATTCGAGCTACTGTATCAGGTACAGCAGAACGACCACGACTTTCTGTTTACAAATCAAACACAGCGACATACGCTCAGCTTATTGACGATGAACGAGGTGTTACTCTTGTAGCTGCTTCATCAACAGGTGCGAAAGGAAACAAAACAGATGCTGCAAAGAAAGTTGGCATCGAAGTTGCAAAGAAAGCTCAGGAACACAAGATTACAAAAGTAGTCTTTGACCGAGGCGGATTTATTTATACAGGTCGAATTAAGGCTCTTGCTGACGGTGCGCGAGAAGGCGGGCTTATATTCTAAGCGCATAATTTAGTATTAAAACCATGACAGACGAAACAAACGTACAACCAACAAGTGAAGGACAGACAGCAGCTCCATCTGCGGCGGCTTCCGCACAGGCTCCATTTTCTAGTCGAGCACCACGAGGTCCACGAACATCTTCACGAGGAGGAAATGATCGACAGAAAAATGACCGACGAGGTGGCCCACGACGAGAACCTCGAGCAAAGCCAGAATTTGATCAGAAGATCATTGATATTCGACGAGTAACTCGAGTATCTTCAGGAGGACGACGATTTAGTTTCGCTGTTGCGCTTGTAGCCGGTGACCGAAAAGGAAAGGTAGGCGTAGGAACAGGAAAGGGAGGTGACACAGCGCTCGCTGTAGAAAAGGCATTCCGAAACGCAAAGAAAAACATGATTACTGTGAATCTCACAAAATCAGGTAGTATCGCTCACGAAATTCTCACAAAGTTTGCAAGTGCACAGGTACATATGATGCCAGCAAAAGGCCGAGGTATCGTAGCTGGTAGTTCTGTTCGAGACGTTATCGAACTTGCAGGTATCAAAGATATCACTGCAAAGCTCCGATCTGGAACAAAGAACAAACTCAACAACGCACGAGTTGCTGTAAAGGCACTTTCAATGATTAAGAAGCCACGAACTAATCGAATCTAACTTTACTATTATGCAGATCCACAACTTAAAGCGAAAAACCGCAAATAAAAAGAAGGTTCAGGTAGGCCGAGGAAGTAAACGAGGCAAGACATCTGGCCGAGGTACAAAAGGTCAGAACGCACGAGCCGGACGAAAGAAGCGACCAGAACTTCGAGATATTATCAAGAAGATTCCAAAGCTTCGAGGACGAGGACGAAACTCTCTTCACTCTATTCAGGCTGACGCTGTGGCTGTAAACCTCAATACACTCAGTGTATTCAAGGCTGGCGATACTGTTTCTCCAAAGACTCTTGTAGACAATGGTGTTATCACTATGTACAAGGGCCGATACCCAAAGGTAAAGATTCTCTCAACTGGTGAAGTCACATCAAAGCTCAATTTTGCTAACTGCAACGTTTCAGCAGGAGCAAAGGCAAAGATCGAGCAGGTTGGTGGTACAATTAAGAGTAAGTAGTTCGTAGTCATTAGCTTTTAGCTCTTGGAACGATGACCTACGAGCTGATGACCAGAGGCTAAAGACTAAATATATGAATACATTTTTCCAAAAAATCAGAGCTATCATCCAAGACGGTGCGATTCGAAACAAAATCTTGTTCGTATTGGGTGCGTTTATTATATTTCGATTTCTCTCAGTTATTCCTATCCCTGGTGTTGACCAGTATGCGCTCGCTCAATTTTTGAATAATAACCAATTCTTTGGTCTTTTGAACCTCTTCTCTGGAGGTGGTCTTTCTACACTCTCTATTGTGATGCTTTCTGTAAGTCCATACATCACAGCTTCTATTATCATGCAGTTGTTGACGATGATGTCATCAAAGCTCAAAGATTTGTATCAGAACGAAGGTGAACTTGGACGAAAGAAGTTTTCACAGTACACACGACTTTTGACTGTGCCTCTTGCTTTTGTACAAGGCTTCGGATATCTCGTTATCCTTCAGCGACAGGGGATTGTAGGTGCGCTTTCTACTGAAGCCCTCCTCACAAACGTTATCACTATCGTAGCCGGATCTGTTCTCATCATGTGGATTGGAGAACTCATCTCAGAATTCGGTATTGGAAACGGACTTTCACTCATTATCTTTGCAGGTATCGTGGCTGGTCTTCCTACAACATTGGCGCAGCTTCAATACACATTGGTTGATGCCTCACAGATTCCTCTTTTTGTAGCAATTATCGTTGGAGGTATTATCGCCATCGCGGGAGTTATCTATATCACTGAAGCTGAACGACCAATTCCTGTGACATATGCAAAACAGGTGCGAGGTAGTCGAGTATATGGAGGTTCATCTACATACCTTCCACTTCGACTCAATCAGGCGGGAGTTATTCCTATCATCTTTGCATTGTCATTGCTTCTTCTTCCACAGATGTTGTTTAACCTTCTCACATATACAGGTAGTACAAGTATTACAGCAGTGGCACAATTCTTTAATGACCTCATTGCAAATCCTTGGTTCTACGCGATTGCATACTTTCTTCTTGTATTCTTGTTTACATTCTTTTACACAGCCGTTACATTCGATCCTCATACAATCTCAACAAACCTTCAGAAAAATGGTGCATTCATCCCAGGTGTACGACCAGGCGATCCAACAGCCGTGTATCTCAGTAAGGTGGTAACAAGAATCACATTGGTGGGTGCCATCTTCCTCGGTATCATCGCAGTTCTCCCAGCTATTGTTCATGGATTTACAGGAAACCAGAGCATCAAAATCGGAGGTACAGCACTTCTCATCGTGGTATCTGTAGTGATTGACGTGGTAAAGAAGATTGACGCTCAGCTTTCAATGAGAGAGTACTAATTCAGAACCCCTCACATTGTCCCATTTCGGTGTATAAAGGCCCTCTAAGGGCCTTTTTTGGCCCCACACAGGCTCCTTTTGACCCGTCTATGCTATAATTTCGGCATGACACCTAAAACATTCATTCTCATCGGGAGATCCGGATCTGGGAAGGGAACCCAAGCTGCCCTTATTCGCGAAGCTATTGCTACATTGGACACAGACAAAAGAGACCTTTTTTATGTAGAAACGGGAGCACGATTCCGGGAATTCATTCAGGGACATAGTTTTTCGAGCAAAATAGCGAGCGATATTTATAAATCAGGTTCACGACAGCCTGACTTTTTGGCGGTGTGGAATTGGGCGCATTATCTTGTGCATGATATGACGGGGGATGAGCATTTATTGTTTGATGGTACACCTCGATCACTGCCAGAAGCCAAAATTTTGGACGGGGCATTGCAGTTTTACAAGCGTGAACATTTGACTGTCATCTATTTGAATGTGAGTCGTGAGTGGTCACGAAAGCACTTGCTCGCGCGTGGTCGTTCTGATGATAAAAGTGAAGATGAAATAGATCGCCGGCTTGCGTGGTTTGATACAGATGTTGTTCCTGCAATTGACTTCTTTAAGGAACAGCCACAGTACAAAGTGCTTGATATAAATGGAGAGCAAACAATCGAACAAGTTCATGCAGATATTATGAAAGGATTGGAACTCGCGTAGTGTTGTGTGAATTCTATCTGAATATTTTCTGAAATTATTCTGAATGTATGCGAAAGGGGAGGAGGTTTATTTTTTGCTCATTTTCTGCTAGTGTTGCCATATAAATGGTTAAATTAAAGACAAAAGAAGAGATTGCCATATTGAGAGAAGCCGGCCGAAAAGCTGCGCAGATTTTGGAGGAACTCAAAAAAGAGTGTAAGCCAGGTGTTTCTACAGAACTCATCAATAAGAAAGCTTTGGCATTGTGCAAGAAGGCGGGCGCGGAGCCGTCATTTTTGGGCTACCAGCCATGGACGGCTCCGCGCCCTTTCCCTGCAGCTCTCTGTGTGTCTGTGAATGACGTGATTATTCACGGTATTCCAAATGAAAAACCTATTACACTCAAAGGAGGTGATCTCGTCGTTTTAGATATTGGACTTATATATAAAGGATTATTTGTTGATACTGCTGTTACGATCGGTGTTGGTCAGATTGATGAACGTGCCCAGAAACTTCTCGAAGCAGGACAAACTGCGCTCGATGCCGGTATTTTCGTATGCAAACCTGGAGCAAAGACCGGTGATATTGGCGCTGCTGTTGAACAAGCAATGGCATATTACAAAAAGACATATGGATTTCATCTCGCAGATCCTGTGCTTGGTGGTCACGGAGTAGGGTATGGTGTTCATGAAGATCCGTTTGTACCAAATGCTGCCGCAAAGAATCAAGGATACAAATTGCAGCCTGGTCTCGTGATTGCTATTGAACCAATGGTGAACGAAGGCACATGGCGCATAAAAGCTGATAGTGATGGCTATACATATCGCACAGCCGATGGCAAAAGAAGCGTGCATTTCGAGCATACGGTGGCTATCACTGAAGACGGTGTTGAAGTGTTGACAGTCTTATAAACAATCAGTACTATCGCTGTAGTTTGGTGTCCGTAGCAATAGCCACCATCCCTACCGCAACCGAGCTTTTCCTCGACGGAGGGAAAAGCTCTTTTTAGTTTGACTGATCATGAGTAACGAAAAGTTGGAAGGAAGTTTGGAACGCCACGAAGGCGCCGGCCTGGAATCAGGCCACGTCGAGATCGAGCGGAAGTACCGCATTCAATGGCCACCTGTGGTGGCTGAACGTTCGGATTTGCTCGAGGTATTACCGCACGAAAAGATCGAGCAGTTTTACATCGGTAACGGTGCTGGTGAACTTCGTGTTCGCCGTATTACTGACGGTGTCGTGGGTACAAAATGCCACATTATCACCATCAAGGGTGACGGCACTCTTTCTCGCACCGAATGGGAGCAAAAATGTGGCCCCGAGGAATACCAGATCCTCCTTGAACGGGTTTCCGGGCGTGTCATCAAAAAAACACGCTTTACCTTGATGAGCAAGGACGGAATTACGTTCGAAGTGGACATCTACGAGGACTACCTCAAAGGCCTCATCATCGTTGAGGTGGAGTTTCCTTCGGTGGAAGCGGCGAATGCTTTCCGCATCGAAGATTATCCTGCCTTCGCCGGCGCGATTGACGTCACCGACGACAAACGCTACAAAAACAAAAATCTCAGAAACTGCTCTGAGCCTCCCGCGCTCAAACTTGCAGATTAAATCTAAAGTGGAAAAGGGGCCGGCGCGACGAAGTCGCAGCCGGCCCCCTTTTTATTTTATCTTCAGACAAATTTCACAATTATTGGGAAAACATTATTCATAATATACGCACGTTGATATATAATGGTTGTAATGGAACAAAATTTCTCATCAAAAGACATTGCACCTCACATTCCTCAATTCAAATCTCCTGAAGAAGAATTGCAGTACCTGCGCAAAATCGTTGCATCTCGAGAATCACAGGCAACATCAGAAGGGGAGAAGGTTGACCGAGAGGCAATCATTACCCAAGAAATCGCCCAATATCGTCAACAAGATGCGGACAAAGTTCTTCATGAACATTACAAACTTCCTGAATCCACGAAACAGGAAATTGTATTGGAACTCACACCTGAGACTCATGACAAAAAGATTGAAGAACTTCTCCCTGTTCTCTATGAAAAAGGTATATATAACACCCTCTCTATCATTTCAGCAATGAACAATCCGCATTTGGATGATGATTTCCACCGTTTTTTGATTGAATATATAAAGAAGGGGCATCCTGTAATGGGACTCAAAGAAAACACACCGCTTCAACGTATTCTCACACATACACTTTATGAAGTGGCTCTTCCTGAAATCAAAAAAGAAGAACAGTCAAAAGCACTCAAAGAACTCCTTTCATCAATGGAGCAGTTTTATGCAGGTATGCTTTCTGTGTCTCCAAACGCAAAAGGGTACGGCTTCGAAGGACAGCATTTTGCTATTGAATTAGCCGTTTCTGACGAGAGTGATGAATTCATCTTTTATGTGTCTGTCCCTACGGCGAAAGCAGACCTTTTTGAAAAACAAATTATCTCTATTTTCCAAAATGCACGTATTTCGGAGAAAAAGGACGACTATAATGTATTCAATCCAGATGGAATTTCTGTGGCATCTGTCGCAACTCAAATAAAAAATCCTATTTTTCCAATCAAAACATATGAGCAATTTGATTATGATCCGCTCAATGTTGTGTTGAATACACTTTCCAAAATTCAGAAAATAGGGGAGGGAGCAGCAATCCAGATTCTCATCAACCCTGTAGGTGATTATTATGTAAAGCAATACAAAGACGCTCTCGATGAAATTCAAAAAGGTACGAAAGTAAAAAAAGCCATTGATATTCAACACACAGTATGGGGAGAAGTAAAAAAGTTGGGCAGAGATCTCGCAAAAGGTGTTGTTGATGAGGTGATAAAGGGCGACAAAAAAGATGATAAACCACCAGTGATTGATAGTATTGCCGTAGAACAAATTACTGCAAAAGTTTCGAGTCCAATCGTAGAGACGAATATTCGTATTGTAGCATCCGCTGCGAGCCGACCTCGGGCGGAGGATATTATTGCCGACATCGAATCTTCATTCAACCAATTCCAAAATTCACTTGGAAATACTATTACATTCAAGCGACAGGACAAATCAGATTTACAGACACTGCTTCACAATTTTTCATATCGAATATTTACGAGTGATTCGTCTATGCCTGTGTCTCTGCATGAACTTACAACAATGATGCATTTTCCTGTACTCAGTGCGGGATCTTCACCACAACTCAAACAATCAAAGGCAGGAACAGCACCCGCGCCCCTCGATCTTTCAAAAGATGGCCTTCTCCTCGGTATCAACAAACACCGAAATGTGGCTACAGAAGTGCGTATTTCGAAAGAAGACCGTCTCAGACACTTCTACGCCATCGGTCAGACCGGTACTGGTAAATCTACAATGCTTCGAAATATGATTATCCAAGACATCAAAGACGGCCATGGTGTATGTTTCATCGACCCACACGGTTCAGATGTTCAGGATATCTTGTCTCATATTCCGCCAGAACGATATGACGACCTCATTTATTTTGATCCAAGTCATACAGATCGACCTATGGCCCTCAACATGCTCGAGTACAATCGGGATTTTCCAGAACAGAAAACATTCGTGGTGAATGAGCTCTTTAGTATTTTCCAAAAATTGTATGGAGCGGTTCCTGAATCTATGGGGCCAATGTTCGAACAGTATTTCCGAAATGCCACAATGCTTGTGATCGAAGACCCCGATAGTGGATGTACGCTTCTCGATGTGGCTCGAGTTATGGTTGTAAAAAGTTTTCGAGATCTGAAAATTTCTCGATGTAAAAATCCGATAGTTGTACAGTTCTGGAAGGACATTGCTGAGAAAGCAGGAGGTGAAGGGTCTCTTCAGAATATTGTGCCGTACATCACAAGTAAATTCGACGTATTCCTCGCAAACGACATCATGCGTCCAATCATTGCTCAAGAAAAATCTAGTTTCAATTTCCGTGAAATTATGGATTCAAAGAAGATTTTGCTCGTGAACCTCGCAAAAGGACGTCTCGGAGACATCAACTCATCTCTCATTGGTCTTATTTTGGTAGGAAAGATTTTGATGGCAGCCCTCTCTCGTGTAGATTCATTCGGCAAAGACATGAATGACTTCTACCTCTATATCGACGAGTTCCAGAATATCACCACGCCATCTATCTCAACTATCCTCTCAGAAGCTCGAAAATACAAGCTTTCACTCAATATTGCTCACCAATTTATTGCTCAATTGGATGAAAAAATCAAAGACGCCGTATTCGGAAACGTCGGTTCTATGGCCGTACTTCGCGTCGGAGCAGAAGACGCAGAATATCTCCAGAAACAATTTGACCCTATTTTCACGGCTACAGATATCATGAATATCGATAACATGAATGCGTACATCAAGATGCTTTCACATGGTAAACCGACACGTCCGTTCAACATTGAATTCACATGGCCAGCCAAAGGAAACGACAAGATTGTAGAAAACCTCAAGGAACTTTCATATCTCAAATATGGCCAAGACAGAGAAGAAGTCGAAGCAGCCATTATGGAAAAGTATAAAAAAGAACCTGTTACACCTCGACCACCTCTCAACGACTTCAAAATATAAGTTTGATAGTCCGATATCTAAAGGACAGCGATCAAAAAAACGAATAGAAAGAAGATTTCCACATGTTGTATCGCCACAATAGGTGTATAATCAAGGACAATGAAAGACACTAAGGTTGCAAAATCTTCTAAACCTCTCTCTCACACGTTTGAAAAAGATTTCGAGCTTGAAATTGCTCAGCTTTCTAAACGACAATTTCTCAGATCAGCCATTGCCGCAGCCGGAGCGATGACTATCGGCGGACTTCTCCAAGAAGATCCTCGCGTACAAACAGATGAATATGTAAAAGGACTTTTGTGGCTCCACGAAAAATGTCTCACAGAGCATACAGAATATGTGGCGTATTTTGCAGAAGGGGACAAGGGCCGACAATGGATTCGACAAAAAGAAGGAAAGACAATGTGCGCTGAATTTGATATTCGAGAAATTTCAAAAATAATTGCTGACCAGCCTACATACCTCGAGATTGTACATACGCACACACTCGCGTCTGTCCAAGAACCACAGAAACAATATTTCAAAGGACGAGATATTTCTACACGTGAAATTGATGCGTTACCACATCAACCGCCAACATTCATTGAGGTACTCACTTCAAAATATTTTTATGAAATGTTTAAGGAAGCTGGGGTAGAGATGGTGTACAAGATTGTCACACCACAAGGTGTATGGAGCTACAGCATCGATGAAACTTCAGAATTCATGGATCACTATTATGCCTACTCACGAAAAGAAGATGAATTTATTCAGAAAGTATCTCAGGATGATGCCGTTCGAATCTTTTTGCACCAAAACCCAGGTATTATGCAGGATATGAGTTTTGAAGATATCCGAAAGCAGTTTTTGAGCCCTTCATCAAAATTTTATGCGATTTTGCCACACTATTTGAAACAAGATGCTCATGCATTGATTGCTATGCGCAAAGAACACATCGAAACAAATCACGATTTTGAGGATCTCCTCGAGCTCGAACACGATATGACACTCCGAATGACATTTGCATGTCCTGGGGAAAAACAGCGAATTCTCAATGACGGTATTACGCTCATGAAACGAATCGGTATCAAGCTCTCATTCACTCCTATCGAGCACATCAAAGTGCGTTCATAGCCCGCGCCCACTACGACAAACCATATTTTTTATTTTCTTCAAGACCTTTTCTGCTTGAAGGTGTGGTTTAATAGAGGTATGACAATTCATCACAAAGCTGAACGTACATTAGTAGTGATTAAACCTGATGGTATCCAGCGATCACTCATCGGAGAGATTATGGAACGATATGAGCGCACAGGACTCAAGCTTGTGGCCATCAAAATGCTTCGTGTTACAGGAGATTTCATCGAAACTCATTACACGCTCGATCCAGAGTGGCGGAGAATTACAGGTGAAAAGACAATAAAAGGGTATACAGACAAAGGTCTCGTACCGCCAGTCACAGATCCGTTCGAAGTTACGGGCATTCTCCTCGAAAAACTAAAGCGGTATATGACAAGTGGCCCTGTAATCGCCATGGTATGGGAAGGAACGCATGCCGTACAGATTGTACGCAAAATTACTGGTGGAACAGAGCCTCTCACTGCGGCAATTGGCAGTATCCGAGGTGATTTTCTCGTCGATTCGTATCAAATTTCAGATATCGACAGTCGGTCCATCCGCAATTTGGTGCATGCATCTGGGTCACGAGAAGAAGCAGACATGGAAATTCCACATTGGTTCAAAGAAGACGAGCTCATCAACTACACACATCACCAGGAAAAGATTTTGTACGCAAAAGAGTTGAATGATATTTTCTAAAGCAAAAATGCAAATAGTTCACCAATAAAAAACATATTTTTTGTTTGTAAACTTGCGCAAATTCTGGAGAGGTATATAAATAATATAGGACTACTGAGGGCACATTGACTTAAGTTATATCGTCAACAGGGAGTTCGCGTGGTTCTATGCCTTGGCGTAGAACTTAGGACACCCACCTAGTTAATCGCTAGGTCAAATATCTCTTGGTAGTCCAAATGAAAACATCTCGCATTCGTGCGAGGTGTTTTTGTTTTTTTAATTTTGCACGTTGTGCGGCAGGATAGAACCAAGATTGAGGCATTTTTTGTATCTGACGCGAGAACGCATTTTTGATATAATCTACACATGTCTTTGCGCATACGACTTATACTGACAATAATGCTTATTTTAGGCCTTTTTGTGGTAGATATCGCTGCGAATGAGCTGTATTTATATTGGACGTATGTATGGTTGGACAATGTCATGCATGCACTTGGTGGCTTCGCTGCCGCCTTTTTTGTCCTTATTTGTATAGAATTTTTGGGCAAAAGACCTGCAAAGATGGGAATCGCCCTTATCGGAGCAGTTGCCATCGGTATTGTATGGGAAGTAACAGAATTCAGTTTTCACATTTCTCGTCTTGGACCAGGTTTTATTAGCGATACAGCGTTTGACTTAATGATGGATATTATTGGCGGATTAATTGCATATTTCATATGGACACAACTCCCACAACAAACAAATCAACCGGAGCAACTCGAAACAAAGAACAACTAACTATCACTTTTTGTGGTGGCGTGGGATCTGTGACGGGAGCAAACTTTCTTTTTCAAGGTCCTGATACTGCTGGTACATATCGAAGTATATTAGTTGATTGTGGTATGGAGCAGGGAAGTCATGATGCAGACGAGTCAAATCATCGTCCATTCATATTCAATCCAGCTGATATGGATATGCTGCTCGTTACGCATGCACACATGGACCATGTTGGCCGTATTCCAAAGCTTGTACGCGATGGTTTCAATGGGGTTATCTATTCGACTCCAGAAACAGCCAAACTCGCCGCTATTATGCTCGAGGATTGTTTGAAGATTATTACTCAAGACGCCACAAAGAAAAAAATCGATCCATTGTTTGAGCCACAAGATGTTTCAAAAGCGCTCAGTCTCTGGAAAACAATTCCATATCATACAGCAGCCGAGCTTTTTCCTGGGTTTTCTGCATACCTCAAGGATGCCGGTCACGTATTGGGTTCAACTATGTTTGAAATAACATACACAGGCCCTGGTACAAAGGCTCCGCGAAAGGTCGTATTCACAGGCGATTTGGGAAATAGTCCAACGCCTCTCCTTAAAGATACAGAAGATATCACCGACGCAGATTATATCGTTATGGAAAGTGTATATGGCGACCGAAACCACGAAGACCGCGATCATCGTCGAGACAAATTCGAAGAAGTGATCAAAGAGACGGATCGAATTGGCGGCACATTGATTATCCCTATTTTCTCTCTCGAAAAGTCACAAGAAATGCTTTATGAATTGAACAACCTTGTAGAGACTCACAAAGTGCCCGCATTGCCCGTATACCTCGATTCTCCGCTTGCAATCAAGATAACGGAGGTCTACAGACATATGATTAAAGATTTCAACGCAGATGCTCAGGAGCACGCAAAGCACGATGATATCTTCAATTTCAAAAACCTTCATATTGTGAATACAACTGAAGAATCAAAGGCTATAAAAGACGTACCCGCTCCGAAGGTTATTATGGCGGGTTCTGGAATGTCGAATGGTGGCCGTATTTTACATCACGAACTCAATTATCTATCAGATCCAAAGTGTATTTTGCTTCTCGTTGGATATCAGGCAGTGGGAACACTCGGTCGTCTCATCCAAGATGGCGCCAAAGAAGTAACTATTCACGGTGTACCAGTCAAAGTTCATGCTCAAATTCGCCACATCGATGGATACTCATCTCATAAAGACTCAGACCACCTCGTCGATTTTGTCGAAAAGTCAGCAGACACCCTCAAAAAAGTGTTTGTTGTAATGGGAGAGACGAAGTCATCGTTATTCTTGGTACAGCGTCTTCGTGATTATCTCGGTGTACCAGCAACTCATCCTGAACAGGATACAACTGCGATACTCGAATAACCGCCTCGGGACACGATGTACGACGCTTTTTAGGAGTGAGCACTAATTGTAACCATATGAATATATCTGATACTTTGAACGATGGTTCAAACACAACACCAAACGAGCACAACAAAACCGACATGCTCAAAGAGCTTCGCGCAAAATTGAAGCACGTCGTAGTCACAGAAGGACTCGATTCGTATATTAACAATCTTCTCCTGAAGAACGAATCAAAAGAATATAAAGAATATCTGAACGAACTGCTTGCCCTCGAGCATAGTAATATGCAGATTCCGCTCAGTCAGGCGCGTTTTTTGGAGTCTCTCGTCAAATTGACGAATGCAAAAAATATTCTCGAAATAGGCACATTTCGTGGCTTTAGTGCGGCATATTTGGCCCGATCTCTTCCCAAAGGTGCTCGTGTAATCACCTGCGAGCGAGATGAACGACGGCTCG
>CAZCNA010000009.1:0-24663 GCA_964500215.1 uncultured Candidatus Saccharibacteria bacterium
AACAGGGGTATACATACAAATATGCTGGTGAAAATCTTGCTGTAAACTTTGATGATTCAAAGGAAGCAGTTAGTGCATGGATGAACTCTCCATTGCACAGGGCAAATCTATTGAATAGAGATTTCACTGAAATTGGTATTGGTATCGCCGTAGGTACGTACAAAGGATTGCCGGCTGTGTTTGTTGTACAACTTCTTGCAAAGCCTCGGTAATAGTAGGATTATTTTATAAAATGTGTACAATAGAGCGATATTATGTTTGATCTCATCTCTCTCATCAAAACACTCGGCTACATAGGTGTATTCTCAGTGATATTCGCAGAATCTGGCCTACTTATTGGCTTTTTCTTGCCTGGTGATAGTTTGCTTTTCACAGCAGGATTTTTGGCTTCGCAAGGTGTACTCAATATTTGGGCACTCTGTATCGGGACATTTGTCGCCGCAGTACTCGGTGACAATGTTGGTTATTGGTTCGGCAAGAAAGTCGGCCCTCAGATTTTTTCAAGACCAGAATCAATATTTTTTAATCCACAGAATGTTCAGAAGACAAACGAGTTCTTCGAAAAGCATGGAAAGAAGTCAATCATCTTAGCGCGATTCATTCCTATTGTTCGAACATTCACACCAATACTAGCCGGCGTTGGCGTGATGCACTATTCAACATTTTTCCTCTTTAATATTATTGGTGGTGCGTTGTGGGCAATCGGTGTGACGCTTCTCGGTTTCTTTTTGGGAAATGTTATCCCGAATGTCGATCATTATTTGCTCCCAATTATCATCGGTATCATTTTTGTGTCTCTCTTGCCGACATTTATTCATATTCTCAAAGACAAACATACTCGCGATCAGTTATGGGCAAAAGGAAAGCATATATTGAATAAATTGTTCAAAAGAGCATAATAGTTCTATATGACTCAAACAACCCAAGCTCCAAAGAAGAAGTCTGCAGGTGCAGCAAGTCTTGTTTATTTCGGTAATCCAGTGCTTCGCAAGCGAGGTGCCCTCGTCTCAAAAGCAGAGATGACCACACCCGCGTTCAAAAAGTTCGTCTCAAAAATGTACGATGTGTGTACAGAATTCGAAGGTGTAGGCGTAGCGGCTCCACAACTCGGCGTGAGCAAGCAGGTCTTTGTAATGTATGTTCACAAGACATCTCTCCGATCACCTGAAAAAGAAGTGAAGGAAGTATTCATAAATCCTAAAATTACAGCGTATACAGACAAGACCGTAGAAGGTTGGGAAGGATGTCTCAGCCTTCCAAAGGTTGTCGGATCAGTACCACGAGCACAAGAAGTTGAGCTTGCGTACACAACCCCCGAGGGTAAAAAGGTCGTTCGTCGATTCAAAGATTTTGAAGCTCGTATTATTCAGCACGAGACAGACCATTTGAATGGGGTGCTTTATATTGATCGAATGGTTGATATGAAGACGCTCATCACAGCTGATGAACTCAAAAAGATGCTCAAAGAGCAATCAAAAAAGAAGGCCACAAAAAAGGCTGCAAAAGCTAAAAAATAAATAAAGAAATTCTGAATTATTGAGGAGGACTGAACGAGCTACTTCTTACCGAGAAGGTGAACGGCAATGTTTTCTTTGTGCTGTTCGTACGTCACTGAACAATATATCTGTCTGTTCTCATGGAGATAGAACATACAGTTCGTTTTTGCTGGGTTATATGCCGCTTTGAGGGCTTCTATGCTTGGATTTGAGATAGCAGCAGGAGGAAGGCCTTTGTGCTTGTATGTGTTGAAATCTGACTGAATATTCTTGTCTTCAGATGCCACCTTTGGCCACCATTGTTCTTCGTCGCCTTTTGCATACTGAAGGGTTGCATCCATATCGAGCTTCATACCTTGAAAGAGCCGATTCCAAATAATACCTGAAATAATGCGCATATCCTGTGGTCCGGCAGCCTCGCGTTGAATAATAGAGGCGATTTTGATGGCAGTATCGAGATTCACTTTTTTATTAAAATTCGCAGAGTTTTTGTTGATGATTTCTTCAGCTACTTTTTGGTGGAATCGAGTGATCATGAGGGTCGCTACTTGTTCACCTGTAGAAAGCTTGTGAACCCAGTAGTTGCCAGGGAGAAATACGCCCTCGGGGTTATTTTTGTCCTGAAGAGTCGCGGTTGCGATGAAGGCGCCTTTCTGCGAGTCATCCCAGCCGAGGTGCTTTGCAAAGAGTTCTGCGATTTGTTCCTTTCGCATACCAGCAGGAACGCTTACAAACTTGAGATTTGGGTTAGCGACGTTCGCATAAAATATCCATGGATTCATCCCCAATTTTGACAACGTAGCTGTACCTCCTACGAAAAGTATGGTAAAAAGGAAGATAAGGAATAGAGCCGTTATTTTCCAGGTAGATGAAGCTGGTTTTGATGATAGATCAGCTTTACGGTTTCGTGTTCGCATGCTGATATCATTATACGGCTAATAGGGAAGTATTAAAAGTCATCTTGTAATAAACGCCACGTTTATACGTCATTGTCTATGTCGAATAAGGTACACACAGCAACGCTGAAAAAGCAGTTTTTGGGAACTTATGAAGAACATTCAGATGCACTCTTTCGGTTTGCTTATTACAAGCTCTCCGACCGAGAAAAAGCCAAGGACATTGTTCAAGATGCATTTGTAAAGTTCTGGGAGTACCTACGAGCAGACGGCGAAGTTTCAAATCCGAAAGCGCTATTGTTTAGAATCGCCTCAAACGCGATTATCGACAATTACCGCAAGCACAAGGAGATTTCTTTGGACATATTGGCCGAATCAGGCTTTGACCCAGGAGATCACAACCAGGCTGAACGGATTGTGGAACAGGCAGATGGTTCCCTTGCTCTCAAGCTGTTGAATCAGCTTGATGAGCCGTTAAAGCATCTTTTATTGCTCCGTTATGTAGATGGACTTTCAGTAAAAGAAATCGCTGAGATTACGGATGAAAGAGAAAACACCGTATCCGTTCGAATCCATCGGGCATTAAAAGAACTTCGGGATATGTTTGAAAAAAATGATAGATAAACGTTTAGAAAACTTAATAGGAAGAATAAAGTCTATACACTTAACTGACGATGAAAAAAGCGAAGTTTTGAATAGGGCTCTTCTTGTTATCGAAAAAATAGAGGCAGTTTCAATATCACAACCAGTATTCAGCCGACGTGTAAAATCTCCTTTTGTAAGTGCTGTTATTTCATATATAGAGTACAAGAAATTTGTACCAGCATTCGTTATCGCAGCATTACTTTTCGTATCAGGGGGCGTATCTCTCGCAGCAGAACAGGCACTTCCAGGTGACTCCCTCTTTGGTCTCAAGAAAGTGAACGAGGAAGTCCTCGGTTTTGCAGCGCTTTCTCCAGAAGCAAAAGCTCGAGTTGCCCTCGAAGTCAGTGAACGTCGTCTCCAAGAAGCCGCAACACTTTCTGCGCAAGGCAAACTCACAGATGCACGAAAGGTTATTATCCAAAAGGAATTCAAAAAGCAGGCCGATCAGGTAAAAAACCAGGTAGCTTCACTTATTTCACAAAATGATATTGTTGCTGCACAGGAAATTACTCTCGATTTTGAATCTTCACTCAAAGCACACGAAGATCTCATCGCAAAAGTTTCTGTTGAACCTGTGACTATCGCAGCCGCCATTGCAGCTCCAAGTGATGCACCTCAGGTATCCGCTCTTCTCGTGACACTCAAGGATGAGATTGCCACATCAACACTTTCTCGTGTAAGTCTTCAGAACAAAGAGCTTGCTCTTAGTGGTAACAGTGCTCAGACTGCAGATGCACGACTCAAGGAAGTCACAAGCCGTCTCAAGAAAGTAAAAGAACTCAAAGAAAAGCAGAGTACAACAACCGTAAGTCTTGAAGTGAGTATAAAAGATCAAAAAATAAAAGAAGCTGAAGACGCTATCGTACAGGCTCAAAATTATCTTTCACAGAATCGATACAATGATGCGCTTTCATTCATCCAGTTCGCAAACCGCGCAACGAGTGAAGTAAAACAAATCCTTCTCGCTGAACAAAACGCACACGCAACTGTAAAGACAGCCTTGGTGACCTCTGCAGCGGCATCTTCTACAGCAACATCTACAGCGAGTACCGCTTCTGCATCTACAACCGTAGAGACACAGCCAACTGTGACTCCGGCACCAACAACACCAGCTCCAGCACCTGCTTCAGGCGATAGTTCTGCAACCGTGAATACAAATACTACAAACCCGACAGTTCCAACACCGCTCATCAATTCAGGTTCTTCACTCAAGAGCACCATAAATAGCGCTACCGGACTCTCACTCTAGCTGATATACTGTGCACATGAATGCAGCACAGTCTCAGTCAGGCACGACATCGTTTGTCATCTTTGGCATCACAGGTAATCTCGCAAGGTACAAGCTTATACCATCATTGTATAAGCTTTTTGTACGTGGAAAGCTTCCATCTCATTTCAATATCACCGGCTTTGGCCGAAAGGAATACACCGTCTCTGAATTTCGAGAAGAAATGCGGGGGATTGTGGTGGGTGTTGCATTGCCAGAACGGCTCATAGGCGAGAAAGAGGATCTCATTGATGAATTTATTCGACATTGCTTTTATATAAAAGGACAACTCGATCACGGAGCTGATTATGAACGGTTGAAACAGCACATCGATGCAAAGCATACAACTTCAGCTTATTTTTATATTTCGCTGCCTCCGACACATCATGCGACTATCGTTGATCAGCTTGGCTGGATGCAGTTACTGCAGACGTCGGAGACATATATTCCTGCAGTGATGATAGAAAAACCATTTGGCGAAAACGAAAAAACTGCAAAAGAACTCGATCGAATTCTGAAAAAATATGTAACGGAGGAGCAGATATACCGCATCGACCATTATCTCGGCAAAGATGTCCTTCACAAACTCGAAGAAGACAAGAAGAACGTGCTCTTTACGCATTTTTGGAATGACACATATATTGAAAAAATCGAAGCCAAGATTCATGAGACAAAAGATATCGGTAGTCGGGGAGAATTTTATGATGCGGTAGGCGCGCTTACCGACGTGGGTCAAAATCATGTGCTTCAGATGCTCTCGGCTATTTTGGTATTGCATTCTGTGGATAGTACCGATGAATATATTTCGAAGCTTCGTGCGAAAGTCCTCAATTCGTTCCAGATTATTGCGAGCAAATCAACCCGAGGACAATACAACGGATATTTGTCTGTTCCTGGTGTGTCCAAAGATTCTAAAACAGAGACATATTTCAAGGCCGAACTCACAACAAAGCTCCCACAATGGAAGAAAACACAATTTTCGGTGTCTGCAGGAAAAGCATTGTCAGTGGACACAGCTTCTTTGCATATTACATTCAGAGATCTATCGAAAAAGTCATCAAAAAAATCTAAGAAAGTTGTGAACAAAAAGCCCCTCGTCATTGAAATCAATATGCCGCATATTGTGCCGCTCGAACGAATGGATGCATACGAACATGTCTTCTATGCAGCCCTCAAACGTGAACGTCGTATCTTTATTAGTCTCGATGAAGCAATCGCGGGATGGCGATTCGTCAAAAAAATGAAAGATATTTGGAAAAAGAAAAAAGTGCCGCTCGATATCTACACCCGTGGGTCACGCATATGATTGTAAAAAACGCGTGATACCCTGTATAATACAGTCGTGAATACATCTCTCATTATCTATGTTATCGGATATGCATTGTCTGCCATTATTAGTCTCGGTGTGGGACTCTTTGTGTGGCTCCGCAACAAAAAGAAGCTCTCGAATATTTCATTTTTTCTCACCAGTATCGCGTTTTCAACATTTTCTGGATCATATCTGCTTGCAGTTACGACAGCAGATCCATATCTCTCACGATTTTATCTCTTGTTTACGTTAGCAAACCTCTTTACCGTTTGTTTTAGTGCGACGACTGCATTCGCCATGTTCAATCTCGTGCGAAAACACATTATAGGGTTGTCGGCAGTCTATATTGGAGCTTTTGCGCTCCTCGTTTTTTATCTCATTGATACATCTCGATATGTACTCGTGTCTGTGCCATATGCGTATTTCCCGAATTTTTATAACAAAGGGGAGTATTACTGGCTCTTTACGCTGTTTTTTGGGATAGTGTTTGCCTATTTCTTTTTTGTTGTCCTCTATCAGTATTTCATTGGCGATGATCTCACAAAGAAGCGCGTGACGTATTTCATGACAGCGTTTGGGTGGGCATATATTTTTGGTTCAATTGGTTTTTTGCCTATTTTCCATATCGATGTGAATTTATTGCCAAGTGTTCTCATGGGACTCTATACGATTCCGCTTGCGTACGGCATTTTGAAATATGATTTGCTTAGTATCAATGTCTTTGCCGAAAAAGCCTTTATCTATGCGGTAGGTACAGTTGTCATGGGACTTCTCATCATCGGAGTGAACGTGGCCAATAATGTATTGGTGAAGATTATCCCAGGATTTTCTGTACTTATTATTCCGTTCTTCTCGGGCCTCGTTATCATCATTGTCAGTCGATATATTTGGGGACAGCTCAAGTTTGCAGATGCCCTCAAATATGAATTCATAAACACCATCAGTCACAAATTCAGAACACCGCTTACGCATATACGATGGATTGCCGAGGAGTTACGTGAAGCTGCACCTGAAGTGGATCGAAACAAATACGTGGATCAGATTCAGTATGCCAGTATGCGACTCTTTGAACTCACCAACATGGTGATGGATGTGGCGCACGATGAAGTAGACGACAATTTTTATAGATTAACTCCTGTACGAATTGGCGAATTGATTGAGACTATTCGTGCGAACCACGAGGATCAGATTGCTCGAAAGAAGCTCCATTTGCATATCATGGCAGGTGAAGATATCCCTGAAATTCAAGCGGATCGAACACGTCTCAAGTTTGCATTTGAAATTTTGTTTGAAAACGCGCTTATTTATACAAAGGACGGCGGTACCATTACTATTTCTATCCAGAAACAGGCGAACAACGTATATATCATATATAAGGACTCGGGTATCGGTATTGATGCAAAAGAACTCCCATTTATGTTCTCAAAATTCTATCGAACAATGAATGCACGTCGCACAGACACAGAAGGTATGGGTATCGGCTTGTATATCGCTCGAAACATCATTACAAAGCACCATGGGCAGATTTGGGCCGAATCAGAGGGTGTGGACAAGGGTTCGACATTCAATATTGTCTTGCCAATCAAAAACTAGCGCCAGAAAAAGGAAATTTGTCATGGCCTCAAACACATATATGAGCCGCTTGTGGAACGTTTGCCACAGGGGGCTCATTTTGTTACCATAGACTTCTATGTCAATGTTCAAAAATTTTCTTATGAAGCAAATGCTCAAGCGGCAGATGAAAGATGTGCCAGAAGCTGAGCAGGAAAAAGTATTCGAAATGGTAGAAAAGAATCCAGATTTTTTTCAGAATATCGCGCTCGAAATTAAACAAAAAATGGACGGGGGAATGGACCAGATGAAAGCAACAATGGAAGTGGTGCAAAAGCATCAGTCAGAGTTGCAGAATATCATGGGTGCTCAGAAGAAATAACAACTATATATAATGAAACTCGCAATCGGCATCGTTGGCCTTCCAAACGTAGGAAAATCTACGCTCTTCAACGCACTAACAAAAAAATCAGTTCCAGCGGAAAACTATCCGTTCTGTACCATCGACCCATCTGTTGGTGTGGTGCCTGTTCCTGATGAGCGACTGTGGAAGCTTGCTGATTTCTCAAAGACAAGTCGCACTATCCCAGCTGTCGTTGAATTCGTGGACATTGCAGGTCTTGTAAAAGGCGCCTCAGAAGGCGAAGGGCTCGGGAACCAGTTCTTGTCACATATTCGTGAAGTAGATGCTATCGCTGAAGTGGTGCGAATCTTCGAAGATCAGAACGTCATCCACGTTGCCGGAAAGATTTCTCCCGTGGACGACATCGAGGTGATTAATCTTGAACTCATTCTCGCTGATGCACAGACTGTATCAAAACGTCTCGGAGCCGCAGAACGTGATGCCAAACGAGGTGACAAAGTAGCCATCAAAGAAGCCGAAGCCCTCAAGAAAGTGGCAGCAGCTCTCGAAGCAAGCAAATTGGCGCAGCAAGCCGACCTCACAGATGATGACAAAGAGGCAATTCGAAGTCTTCAGCTCCTTACCATGAAGCCAATCATGTATATTTTGAACAAGAAGGCGGGTGGTGCCAATCTCGACGAACTCAATGACGAACGATATCAAAAATTAATGAAGTTTTTCGAAGAAAATAATTTCAAGTGGACTATAGCCGACGCAGGTGTTGAACACGAACTCAAAGATCTCGAAGGTGCCGAAAAAGAACTCTTTCGAAAAGAACTCGGTGCAAAAGATGATGGTATTGATAACCTCATTCGAAAGGGATATGAGTTATTGGATTTGCAAACATATTTCACAACAGGAGAAGTAGAGACTCGAGCCTGGACTATTCAGCGTGGCTGGAATGCACCAATGGCAGGAACAGCGATTCACACGGATTTTAAGGATAAATTCATACGTGCAGAAGTTGTATTTTGGAAAGATTTGATTGATGCCGGATCATACCCGGCAGCTCGTGAAAAAGGCCTCGTTCGAACAGAAGGTAAAGACTACATCGTGAAGGATGGGGATGTGATGGAGTTTAAGATTTAGGCAAAAAAATAGCCCCGTCTGGACGGGTTCTGGCTAGGCCAGGGTACCAGACGGGGGTTGCAACCATGATAGATGCCTGACTTCGAGCCAGCTTACGGCGAACCGCCGTAAAGAGTCACATTTGTCTACGTTTTATTTGCAACGAGGCCTGCATCGTGAGGCGTCTCCCAAGTAAAAGTTAGCATTTTAGAAGATGGCTGTCTAATAGAGTTTAAACAATTATTGACATTTCATATATACTGTGTAGTATTTTGCCCAGATAGTCACCGTTCCCGTATGCTATCCAAATCAATTTGCTGAAGCGACCGCTCCAGAAGGCACGATTGCCGTTGATTTTCTATCGGGAAGTGGAGTTTACATATGAAAGTTAGCATCAAAGAGTTGGTGAAGTATGCGGAGGATAATCCCAAAAACAACAACTTGGTCGACTTCGTTCAACGCTATTGCAGCGAAGAACGGCCCGGCGTCGATCCCATCACCATGGGGCGCTCCTATTGCTGGATGGTGAAGCTGCAGTGGATTTTTTCTTTCGCCCTCGGCATCCTCGTTGTTTTGGGTTTGTTCTTTGGACGGAGGGAACTTTTCCTCGGAAGTGGTGCCGTGAGTTTGGTGGTGTTTGGTGCGGCTCTGATGCAATGCTATTACCGCGCCGACATCAAGCACATGCATCAGTTCGTCGAAGCCGTTAACGCCGTACGTAGCGCCTTCGGACAAGAACTGGAGGATATGCTTGTCGTGCAACAGTCGGTGCTGTGTCAGTTTGCACGACAGAATATTGAAAAGCTGTACCGTGAGTATCGTCAGTATCATGATTCTTCTCATGAACATTCAGCGGCTGTTGGTACATGGGCAAGGAACGAGCCGTGTCCACTCTATGCCGTCGAAGCCGATTACCGTAACCTCTATCGGCAGGCGCGTCGGTTGTATCCGATGATTTTGCCCATTTTGGTACGGCAGCAGCATCAGGTTGCGTCGGCGACGTCATCAACGACTGAAGAGCAGAGTTCTGATCCGAAGCCGAGATATCCTATCACTGACGAAGACCTCATTCCTGTGTCGGTCTGAAGATACCACCACCCCCTCACAAGAGATCCCTCGCGAGTCTCTTGCGAGGGGTTTTCTTTTTATTTTCCACATGGGCCAATCTGATAAATAGGATATAATCTACCCATATGACTATATTTGCCGAATTAAGCACTATTATTGTTCTCGCAACGCTCGTTTCGTTTATTATGAAGCTTCTCAAACAACCGCTTGTGGTTGGATACATCCTCACCGGTATTCTGGTTGGGCCGTATGCGTTCAATTTTTTGCATTCTGTAAGTGAGATTGAATTATTTTCAAAAATCGGTATTGCCATTTTGTTGTTCATCGTAGGACTCAATCTCAACCCGATTGTTATCCGAGAAGTAGGAAAAGTATCTCTTATCACTGGAGTGGGACAAGTGGTGGTGACATCAATCGTTGGATTCGTCATTGTGCGATTGCTTGGATACAACACAATTGATGCAATTTATACCGGGGTGGCGCTCACATTCAGTAGTACGATTATTATTCTCAAGCTTCTTTCTGATAAAGGGGATTTGAACAAGCTTTACGGTAAGATTGCAATTGGGTTTTTGCTTGTTCAAGACCTCATTGCGACATTCATTCTCCTCATTATATCGACGTTTTCTGTATCAACGGGTCATGGAAGCGCCGCTGGAACATTGATTGGTCTCGTATTGAAAGGGACGGGGATAGTGGCGGCCTTGTTTGTCATCAGTCGGTATACATTGCCACGTATAAGTCGATTCTTTGCATCATCACAAGAGTTGTTGTTCATTTTCTCACTCGCTTGGGGATTCGGTGTAGCGGCGTTGTTTGCGGGCGCCGGGTTTTCTGTGGAGATCGGTGCCCTCGTCGCGGGTGTGACATTATCGCTCTCTCCGTTTGCATACGAGATCGGCGCCCGCATGAAACCACTTCGAGACTTTTTCATCATCCTCTTCTTCATTCTTCTTGGTTCGCAACTTGTTCTTGGTGATATTGGTCAGCTCATCATACCTGCAGTACTTCTTTCTATCTTCGTACTTATCGGAAACCCTATCATTGTCATCATGCTTATGAATCTTCTTGGATACAAGAAGAAAACAGCATTCATGGCAGGTCTCACTGTGGGACAAATTAGTGAATTCTCACTCATATTGGCCGCGCTGGCATATTCTGTGGGACATATCAGCCAACAAGTGGTCTCATTGATTACACTTGTCGGTATTATCACTATCGCAGGCTCTACCTATCTCATTTTGTATGCTGAGGGACTTTATATGCGAGTTGAACACTTACTCAAATTTATCAGTTTCCGAAAACCAACACGCAAAGAATCTTCAAAAGATGGCGATGCGCATGATGCTATCATTTTCGGATATGACCGAGTTGGAATTGACTTTGTTCATGCTGTCGAGAAGCTTGAGAAGAGTTATGTAGTCGTGGATTTTAGCCCTGCAGCCATCAAACGCCTCCAAGAACAGCATATTCCATTCCGTTACGGTGATGCCGAAGACCTCGAATTCATTGAAGAACTCGGATTTCAGCATACACGACTCATTGTCTCAACAATTCCAGATTTTAATGCCAACATTTTGCTTATTCGTGCATACAGACGAGTGAATCCAGACGGTATTGTGCTCGTTATTTCACACGATATCGATCACGCCCGAGAATTGTATCTCGCGGGTGCATCATATGTGATTATGCCGCATTACCTCGGAGCTCATCACGCCTCACATATGATTGTGAAATATGGTTTTGATGTTCAAGAATTTGATCGTGAACGAAATTTGCATTTGCAAAAGCTCGCCAAGAGAGATTCACGATAGGGATGAAGACATCGTAAAGTAACTATAAAATAAACATACATTAGTAATACATTATTTCTAAAAAAACTATGAACAAAACAACAGCACTCGCCATTATTGCAGCTCTCGTCGTCGTTATCATCGGAGGATATGCATATGACCATCTCAAAACGTCTCCAGCATCAATTTCATCTGACTTAGGTATTGCAACATCTTCTGATACTACCGCAACGTCATCAGAAAGTACACTAGCGACAAGTTCAGCAACAACTTCACAACATACAGCACAGCCATCACCGCGTGTTGCTCGCAATGGTGACGCCGTACTCGTTCACTACACGGGCAAGCTTCAGAACGGCACAGTATTTGATTCTTCAGTTGGAAAACAGCCATTTCCATTCGTCCTCGGTGTAGGAATGGTTATCAAAGGATGGGATGAAGGGGTTCTTGGTATGAAAGTGGGGGAAAAGAAGCACCTTGTCATTCCTGCGAGTAAAGCATACGGTGCAGATGGAGTAAAAGGCAGCGATGGAGCATACGTGATTCCACCAAACGCAACACTTACATTTGATATTGAAGTGCTCGCGATCCAAGAATACAAGCCTCAATAATCGCTGAAGTTTTCCGCGATCTCTCTATAGCTATTTGTTCGAAAATATTGTATTATTTGGTGTATTACTCATTATATATACCCATCTATGGAACCAACAATGCAACCAGCACCATCTCAAGAAAAAATCAAAACAACTCCAAAAGACTTTTTTCTCAATCTCGGATCGATTGTGGCGCTGTATGTACTCGTTGGCGGGTTTACCACATTTGCCTTCTCTCTCATCAATAAGCTTTTTCCAGATGCTCTCAGAACCTATTCGTATATCAACGACATGTATGCGTCAGGAATCAAAGTCGGCCTTTCAATCATAATCGTTGCTTTTCCACTTCATGCATATCTTTCTAAAATCATTTTCAATGATTTGTATGCGCATGTAGAAAAGCGAGCATTGGCACTTCGAAAATGGCTTATTTACTTCACATTGTTCATAACAGGTCTTGCCATTGCTATCGACGTGATTGTTCTTCTCAATTATCTCCTCGATGGGGAAATCACAGCACGATTTGTGCTCAAGGTTTTCACAGTCCTTGCCACTGCGGGTGTTATCTTCTGGTATTACATCCAGGATTTGCGAGGAACATTCTATGAAAAGCCAAAACTTCGGGCGATATTCGTTTGGATTATCAGCGCGCTGATGCTTGTTAGTGTCATTATGGGCTTTACAGCGATTGGGTCACCTTCAAAACAGCGACAATTGAAGGCTGATGAACAACGAGTGAGTGATTTGCAGAGTATTCAGTGGCAAGTTGTGTCGTATTACCAGCGATCTGGAAAACTTCCAAATACAACCAACCAAATTGCTGATCCTATTCAGAATTACATCGTTCCTGTTGACCCACTCACAGGCTCTCCATATCCATATATCGTGCGAACAGGAGCAACAACATCTCCACAATTCGATATTTGCGCTACATTCACATTTCCATCAACAAATACAGAAGATATAAACGCATCATATACAAAACCACTCGATGCAAACGAGAATTGGAAGCATGATGCAGGACGAACCTGTTTTACACGAACAATTGATCCAGTATTGTATCCAGTGACTACAAATCCTAAGCAATAATTCATCATTATAATGGAAGGCGTACCACAGCAAGAACAATACGATGAGCAAGAACTCGACCATGAGGAAGAGGTGGCTACTTCTGCAGCTACAACGGCGCCTGGTGATTCTGCAATAAAGAGAGCATTAGGCGTCCCAAAAGACTCAAATTGGTCTGAGGGAGCAGTTTTGAGCATTTTGGCTGATGAATTTGAGGATCAATTGTGGGATAAGTCTGAAATTCCTAAGACAAAAGAACAGCTAGAAGTCATAGAGGATGTCATCGCCCTCCTTCCTGAATTTTTGAGGCAGTATGGTCTTGAAAATCCTATCAATTTTAGTCCTCGACATGTTCATATTCTCGATATTGATAAGACGGACCTTCCAAAGAGTAAAAAAAGAGAGCTCAAGAAAGAGTATGAGAAGTATCCCGCAGAATGGTCATGGTCAAACCAATCAATAATGATTGAAAATGGGTATGCTAAGAAAGCATCGCCACTTGAATTTGCGCACGTCGTTGCACATGAACTCATTCATGGTCTTGGATTCAGTAGTATTACAGTAGAAGAGCTTGATGAGGCACATAATGATTTTGATTATAGACAGAGACGATCTGGTTTAGTCTTTATATCAAAAAGTGAGTCAGAAAATAAGTCAGATGCTACACATATTAAAAATAAGGATGTTCTTTTTGATGGCATAAATGAAGCCGTTGTCGAAGAACTTGCTCTACGATTCATTCGTTCGAATCTGCAACAAATAAAACATACGAAAAAAGACATTCCATATATTCAAAAAATCCTGAAAAAAGAAAAAAGATATTTGGAGAAGAAAATGGGTGAATCGCTGATTGTGGCGGATGAACTTTCAGGAGAGCAAACGGAGGGTGAAGGAAAGGTTCACATACTTTCATGGCCATCGTATAACAAACAAAGACAAGAATTTGATGCCTTGCTTAACGATCTCTACCAAAAGAATCACGACCGATTTGAGAGCCGAGAAGAGATATTCAACCTCTTTACCAGAGCACATTTCACAGGCCGGGTCCTGGAACTTGCTCGACTGATAAACTCTAGCTATGATGACCTTGATTTCAGAGCTTTAGGCGAAAAAACAAAAATTCAACGAAAAGATATAGAACACAACGACTAACCATGAATACATACGACCACAAAAAAGTAGAGAAAAAATGGCAAAAATATTGGGAATCCAAAAAGATGTATCGCGCTTCGGACAAAAGCGATGCTCCAAAATTTTATGCACTTGTAGAATTCCCATTTCCGTCGGGAGCAGGCCTTCATACAGGCCATATTCGAAGTTATTCGGCTATGGACGCTGTTGTACGTAAGCGACGAGCCGAGGGACAGAATGTACTCTATCCAATTGGCTGGGATGCATATGGCCTTCCTACAGAAAATTACGCTATCAAAACAGGCATTCAGCCCGCGAAGGTAACAAAACAGAATACAGACAACTTTAGACGCCAGCTCAAGAGCCTCGGTATCTCTTTTGACTGGTCTCGCGAAGTGAATACTACCGATCCTGCATATTACAAATGGACACAGTGGATTTTCCTTCAGATGTTCAAGAAAGGCCTTGCATACAAATCAAAGGCTGCTGTGAATTGGTGTCCAAAAGATAAGACCGTACTCGCAAATGAAGAGGTAATTGATGGTGCCTGCGAACGATGTGGTACTGCTGTTATCAAAAAAGAGAAAGAACAATGGATGCTCGCCATCACAAAGTACGCAAATCGACTCGACAAAGACCTCGATGACGTGAATTATCTCGAAAAAATAAAGATTCAACAGCGAAATTGGATTGGCCGAAGCGAAGGATCTGAAATTACATTCAAAATCAAAGATCATGCAGATTCAGTAACTGTTTTCACTACTCGAGCTGATACGTTGTTTGGTGTTACATATATTGTACTTGCACCTGAACATGCATTGGTTCAGAAACTTGCGCCGAATATATCAAATTGGGACGAAGTACAGGCATATATAGAGACAGTGAAGCAAAAAGAAGACATCGAACGAACTGCCGAAGGCAAGCCAAAGACCGGCGTCGCTCTCAAAGGCATCTCAGCCATTCATCCAGCAACAGGTGAAACTCTTCCCGTATGGATTGCTGATTATGTGCTCGCATCATACGGAACAGGAGCAGTGATGGCCGTGCCTGCACACGATGCACGAGACGATGTATTCGCAACGACATATAATTTGCCACGAAAGGAGGTTGTCCTTCCAAACGTTATCGATGTGCGAAATCCACCGCAAGCTGGCCTTCCTGTTGTTGAGCGAAAAACCGTACACGCAATCATCCGGAATCCAAAGACAAACAAATATGTTGCCCTCAAATGGAAGAAGTTTCCATGGACAACATTCCCAATGGGCGGAGTTGACTCCGGTGAAGACGTTGTCGAAGCTGCAAAACGAGAAGTACTCGAAGAAGTCGGCTTCAAAAACCTCAAGTTTGTGGAAATATTAGGGGGACAAGTTCGCGCTGAATACTGCGCTTCACACAAAGGACAAAATCGGGTTGCGTTTACTACAGCCGTAGTATTTGAACTTATTGATGAAGAGAGAGTTGAGACAGCAGCAGAGGAGCAAGCCGCTTTTGATGTTATATGGGTTGATCGAAATCAGATTAATTATCAACACATGACTCATTCAGAGATTGATTTTTGGAATCAGCGACTTTCTGGAGGTTCAAAAATATACACTGGAGACGGTGTTCTCGTTCTCTCAGACAAGTTTTCAGGCCTTACATCCGAAGAAGCACGTAAGAAGATCACTGAATCGGTCTGCGGTAAGTGGGTAACAAAATACAAGCTTCGAGATTGGGTATTCTCACGACAGCGATACTGGGGTGAGCCTATTCCTATGGTTCATTGTCAGGATTGTGGATGGGTACCAGTTCCTGAAAAAGACCTCCCGCTCGAATTGCCTAAAATCAAGGAATTCGAGCCTACAGATACAGGAGAATCACCTCTTGCAACACTTACAAAATGGGTGAATACGACATGTCCAACATGCAAGAAGCCAGCAAAACGAGAAACAGACACCATGCCACAGTGGGCAGGTTCAAGTTGGTATTATCTCCGATATACAGATCCGACAAACAAGAAGGCTCTTGCATCTGAAGCGCAGCTCAAGAAATGGGCGCCTGTAGATTGGTACAACGGTGGTATGGAGCACACAACGCTTCACTTGTTGTATTCTCGATTCTGGCACAAATTCCTCTATGACATCGGCGCGGTATATACGAAAGAACCGTACCAAAAACGAACATCTCACGGTATGATTTTAGCCGAAGGCGGTGAAAAAATGTCAAAGTCAAAGGGCAACACAGTGAGTCCTGATGAATTAGTTGAATTGTACGGTGCAGATACGCTCCGTGTATACGAAATGTTCATGGGACCATTCGATCAGGCCATCGCTTGGAATACTGCAAACATGATTGGTTCACGAAGATTCCTCGAACGCGTGTGGAATTTGGAAGAGAATGTTGCCCAAAAGCAACACGCGCCAACGGATGGCTCTCGAAAACAGATTGAACTCATACTCAATCAAACAATCAAGAAAGTTGGTGAAGATATTGAGTCTACAAGTTTCAATACGTGCATCTCATCTCTTATGATTTTGCTCAATGCTTTGGAAAAAGAAGAGACAGTATACAGAAACGAATACGAAACACTCCTTCAGCTCATTGCGCCATTTGCGCCGCATATCACAGAAGAGCTTTGGACAATGCTCGGAAATAAGCAAAGCATTCACCTTGCAGCATGGCCACAATTTGACCCAACCAAGCTTGTATCAGATACGTGCAAAATCGTGGTGCAAATCAATGGCAAAGTGAGAGACACCTTCGAAAGTGACACAGATGATGAAGAAATTGTGAAGGCAAAAGCACTTTCACTCGAAGGCATTCGGAGTCGAATAGGGGATAAAACACCATCGCGGGTGATTTATGTAAAGCGGAAACTTGTGAACATCGTAATCAGTGAGTAAGAGATCTCCACAAAGACCAGGGTATTGACAAAAACTTGACGTATTAACCAGTCTGTGCTAAAAATAACATATAACTTTTATGGCAAACATCGGACTAACATTCAAACCAAAAAACATTACCAAGAAATTGCTCGCAGCTCTTCCTGAGCGAGCCCGACTTGTTGTTACAAAACGATACGGACTCGACAAGGACAACGAACGAATGACCCTCGAGGCCATTGGTGAACTCTACAACATTACCCGAGAACGAGTTCGACAGATCGAAAATGCCGCTTTGGCCAATATCCGAAAATCAGCTCATTTCAAGGCTGAAAAAATATCATTCGATGAACTCGAAATTGTTATCCGAGACCTTGGTGCCGTTCTTGCCGAAGAAGACCTCCTCAACCACCTTTCAAAGGACAAATCTATTCAGAATCACGTGCATTTTATGCTTGTGGTAGGTGATGTATTCAAGAAAGACAAAGAAGACGCAGAATTCAAACACCGATGGTCTGTAGATCCTGATCTCTCACGAAAGATTCATGATGCCCTCCGAAAACTCTACAAGGGTCTCGATGACGATGATCTCGTACCAGAAGGCGAAATGATTAAGGCGTTCCTCGAACATCTCAAAGATGTAAACGAAAAATACAAGAACGAAGAAGTCGCAAAGCGATGGCTCAAGATCTCAAAACACATCGACAAAAATCCACTCGGCGAATGGGGAAAAGCTCATTCACCTAATGTTCGAACAAAAGGTATTCGAGATTATGCCTTTCTCGCTATGCGAAAGCATGGATCACCAATCCACTTCCGAGATATTGCAAAGCTCATCAATCAACTCTTCAACAAGAAGGCTCATGTTGCCACAACTCATAACGAACTTATCAAAGATAAGCGATTTGTTCTTGTTGGCCGTGGTCTCTACGCTCTCACAGAATGGGGATATCTCAGTGGCGTTGTAAAAGACGTTATCAAGAAAGTTCTCGAAAAGAACGGCCCTCTCACAAAAGAACAGATTATCGACAAGGTAATGAAGGAACGATACGTAAAAGAGAACACTATTCTCGTAAATCTTCAGAACACACGATTCTTCAAGAAAGATAAAGAAGGCAAATATCATCTTGTTGCATAACGCATCTAGCCACTTTTTGAATATCAAGTTAAAATAAGAATGTGAACGACACTTTTACATTCAGCCAAGCCGCAGGTCCAATGATTGCAGCACTCATTCAACTTGTGCTTCTCTTTGTTCTCATTGCCGTACCATTTCTCCTTTTGCGACTATTTTGGAAACAGTGGGTAGCATATGTCCGGGCCGCCTTTTTTGCTGAACAAAAATACAAAGTACTCGAACTCCGTATTCCTCGAGGTATCACAAAATCTCCCCTTGCTATGGAGCTCTTTATTACAGCCCTCTATCAGACGGGTGGAGAAGGAAACTGGTTTGATAAATTTTGGAATGGTTCAACACGTCCATGGTTTTCTCTTGAACTGACATCTATTGATGGCACGGTTCGTTTTTTCATTTGGACCCGAGAAAAATTCAAGGAACTCATTGAAACACAGCTCTATGGTCAATTTCCTGATATCGAAATTGCAGAAGTAGAAGATTATACAAAAGCAGTACCATTTGATACACAAAAATATCAGTATTGGGGTTGTGAATTCGTCAAAACAGACCCATCACATTTGCCTATAAAGACATATGTGAATTACGGCCTCGATAAAGATCCAAAAGAAGAAGTCAAAATTGACCCAATTACGCCTGTTATCGAATTCCTCGGCTCACTCAAGCCAGGAGAACAGGCATGGATTCAGATTTGCGTACGAGCTCATGTCAAAAGTGTAAAAAAACCAGGAGGAAAATGGGGAGAACTCGTTGATTGGAGACACGCAGCAAATGAAGACCTCAAAAAACTCACAAAACGAGATGTCGAAGTGAAGGCGGACAAGCCACTCAATCCAAATACTATGCAACTCACTCAAGGTGAGAAGGACAAAGTAGAGGCTATCGAAAAAAACATTTCAAAAACACCATTCGATTGTGGTATTCGAGCTATTTATGCTGCCCGCAGTGATGCATATCGTCCATCAATGATTTCAGGTCTCACAGGAGCATTCAGACAGTACAATACAGCCAATCTCAACGGGTTCAAGCCTGCCAAAGCACCGGCTGTAACATATCCATGGCAAGATCGATCAGGAAAGAAAGTTCTCAGAATGAAGCAAGGACTTTTCAATCGATACAGATTTCGATCATTCTTTGTTCCTGAATATATTCCGTATGGATATACAGACGCACCGTTTGTGATGACAACAGAAGAGCTCGCGACAATTTATCACTTCCCAGGTGACGTATCTCGAACACCATCTCTCAGTCGTATCCAAGCAAAGAAGTCAGAAGCACCAGCAAACTTGCCAATATAAACAGTATGCACAACATTTTTACCCGATTTTCTTCAACAAAGAATCCATTGAGCTTTTTAGTTGTCGCATTTGTGACGGTATTTCTGTTTATCATCATCACATTCGCATCTATTTTCTATAGTGTGCTCTTTTCTGCACCGATGACATTTCCAACTGGTACAACTATAGAGATTGAACCCGGACAAAGTAGTACAGCAATTGCAAACAAGCTCAAAGCCGAGCATCTCGTTCGTTCATCGCTTGTGCTCCGAAGTGCAATTATCTTGCTCGGTGGTGAACGAAGTGGTTCAGCGGGCATGTATGAGTTTAATCATCCACAAAACGTTATTCAAATCGCAAAGCGGATTGTGAAAGGGGATTATGGATACATTCCTGTCAAAATCACTATTCCAGAGGGCACAAATGTATTCAAACTTGCAGACATTGTAGCAGCGAAGTTTCCGGATATAAACAAAGACGAATTTTTGCTGCTCATAAAAGATAAAGAAGGATATCTCTTCCCGAATACCTACTTCTTTCCGCCAAAGGCAAAACCTGAAATGATTATCAGTATGATGAGCAATACATTCAACCAGAAAGTTGCTGCAATACAATCAGAGATTGGCACATCGGGACACTCATTCGAGGATATTATTATCATGGCCTCAATATTAGAGGGCGAAGTACAAACAGAATCAGATCGCAAAATGGTGGCTGATTTGTTGTGGCGAAGAATTGAGGCCGGGATGCCACTACAGGTGGATAGCACATTTGCATATGTGAATGGTAAATCATCTGCAGAATTGACCCTCAAAGACCTTAAAATCGATTCTCCGTACAATTCGTACACAAACAAGGGATTACCTCCCACACCTATTTCAAACCCAGGAATCGAGAGTATATTGGCCGCCAGCCAACCTACACCAAACGAGTACCTCTTCTTTCTTTCGGACAAAGATGGTATAACTCATTTTGCCAAAACGCATGCTGAGCATGTGAAATTGAAGGAACAGTATCTCCGATAGGTCGTTCCTCGGCACAAAACACAAATTATGACCCCTTCACCTCGAAAAAAGGTATTTGTTGGTATGTCCGGTGGCGTTGATTCTTCTGTATCAGCGTTGCTTTTGAAATTGGCCGGATATGATGTGACAGGTGTTTTTATAAAAGTATGGCAACCAGAAAGTGAGCACTTGGATATTACATGTACATGGAAAGAAGAACGACGTGACGCTATGCGAGTAGCTGCGGTACTCGATATCCCGTTTTTGACATTTGATTTTGCAGACCGATACAAGAAGGAAGTTGTTGATTATATGATTGATGAATACCGCAAAGGACGAACACCGAATCCGGATGTGATGTGCAATCGGCAGGTGAAATTCGGTTCTTTTCTCGACGAAGCCCTTCGTCAGGGCGCAGATTATGTTGCAACGGGCCATTATGCACAAAATATCGTCAATGCAGATGGTGAGCATGAGGTGTTTGAATTGCACGAAGGCCATGATGCCAACAAAGATCAAAGTTATTTCTTGTGGACACTCAATCAGAAGGATTTGGAGCATGTCCTCTTTCCAATTGGTCATTTGGATAAGCCAGATGTGCGTGAGTTGGCTGAAAAGCACGGTCTGCCAGTGTTTGATAAGAAAGACAGTCAGGGAATTTGCTTCCTTGGCCATGTCGATATGAAAGAATTTCTCAAGGAATACATAGAGACAACACCTGGTGAGGTGATTGATGAAAACGGCGAGGTTATAGGCTCACACGAAGGAGCGCTTTTGTATACAATCGGTGAGCGACATGGCTTCAAGCTTTCTATAAGCCGACCAGATGACATGCCACATTATATTGTGGCAAAAGATATCGAAGCAAATACAATTACTGTGGTTCCACAAGACGTATTTCAAAGCGGCGCATACATGCCACAATCGGTATTGTTAGCGAATGTGAATTGGACGAATGACGAGCCAGATTTTACCCAAACATATGATGCCCGCCTTCGATATCGTCAGAAAAAACAGCGATGTACTATTCATAAAGAGTATTCAGGCCAATATAGTGTGCAATTCGAAGAGCCTCAGACTGCAATTACACCAGGACAATCAATAGTTATCTACAATGGTTCAAAGTGCCTTGGTGGTGGTATACTGGACTCATATGGAACCGATATTTATCCGAAAAGAAAACGGCAGTAAAGAAGAATTCAGGACAGAAAAGCTCAAATCATCACTCATGAAAGCAGGAGCTGATGATCATGTTGCTTCGAGTGTGGTGAAATCAATTGTTCATCAAATTTCAGAACATAAAATTATCGAACCGACGGCTTCAGATATTTATAAGAAAGCATTTCACGAACTCAAAGAGCGCGCACGACCTGCGGCTATTCGATATTCGCTCCGTCGATCACTCATGGAATTCGGTCCAACCGGATTTCCATTCGAAGTGTATGTGACGGAACTATTCAAAGCCCGAGGATACGAAGCTCTCACAGGACAGGTTGTTCTTGGGGTCTGCGTACCACATGAAGTGGACGTTGTGGCGTGGAACAAGGAGCAACTCGTCATGGTTGAAGTAAAATATCACAATGAACCCGCTGGCAAGACTGATTTGAAGGTGGCTCTGTACGTAAAAGCACGTTATGACGATATAAGGGGCAATGTCTATGATTATGGAGGCCAAGCAAGATCATTGGGTGAAGGATGGCTTCTCACAAACACAAAATTCACTGAAACAGCCATCAAATACGGCGAATGCAATAATCTCAAAATGATGAGTTGGGATTATCCTACGACTGGAAACCTTCATGACTTGATTGAAGAGACAAAACTTCATCCTGTGAGCGCCTTAACAAGCCTTACGGCAGCAGAAAAGCATCTTCTCATCCAGAACAAGCTTATACTCTGCAAGACAATCTACAACAGCAAAGACCGCCTCAAAGAATTAGGCTTTACTGACGACAAAATTTTCAAAGTGCTTGAAGAAATTAGTAGTATTATGAATTCATAACGTATGGCATTTTCATCTGGAAAAAAGTGGGTAAAAAAGTATGATCCAAAAAGCAAAGAAGCTTTCAAGTTAAGTCGAACGAAAATCGATATGTTCGTCGAGTGCCAGCGGTGTTTTTACCTCGATAGACGATTGGGCGTTGGACGACCTGCTAGTTTTCCGTTTAATCTCAATAGTGCGGTAGACCATCTTCTCAAAAAAGAATTCGATGTACACCGAGCAGGCGCAACGGCACATCCGCTCATGAAAGAGTACAAGATTGACGCCATTCCGTTCGCTCACGCACAGATGGATACATGGCGAGAAAACTTTGTTGGTGTTCAGCACTTGCATACTGATACCAATTTTCTTGTATTCGGGGCCGTTGATGATATTTGGGTGAACCCACAAGGCGAACTTATCGTCGTAGACTACAAATCAACGAGCAAGGATACCGAAGTAACTCTCGATGCCGAATGGCAAGACGGATACAAACGTCAGATGGAAGTGTATCAATGGCTCCTTCGTCAGCAAGGGTTCAAAGTGAGCGATACAGGATATTTTGTATATGCGAATGCAACAAAAGATCGCCCTGGATTCGATGCCCGACTCGATTTTAGTATCAAGATCATTCCGTATACAGGAAAGGCTGATTGGATTGACGATACACTCCGTGACGCAAAGAAATGCCTCGATTCTGATGATATTCCAAAAGAAAGTAAGGCTTGTGACTATTGCCGATATCGAACTGAAGCAGGAGAAGCATTCAAAGCCCATGTTGTGGCACACAAAGGAAAGTCAGTTGCCTCAAAGAGCAAAAAGGCGAAAGAATAAAAGGAAAGCAGCCGCCCATCTATGATAGAAGGCGGCTGCTGTGATATTGGTGAAGTTCATTCGAGCGCGTACTGTGCCTGACGAAGGCGTACGGTTTCGGTATGAATAACGGCGGGCGAGAGAAGCTCAGAGACGAGCAAAATTCCCATACCCAGAGTGAAGTCCTTGTATTCGAGCGAATTATCCGGCGACGGTTCCGTATCATCGAGCCATACCTGTGTAGATTCGAATCCACGTTGCAAGAATGCAGTTCCATACTCGTCGGGCAAATAACTACCCTCCAAGCTATTGGCTGAAGCCGCGACCAGGATCGGGACTTTCCGAAACTTGTGGCCCGCAGCTCTGAGCAAGTAATATTCCTGCGGGCGGGCATGTACCAATTGGAGTTCTTCGCATAGAACACGTACCTGCATCATCGGTACGCCAGGGTTGACGTAGAGGAGGGTGTAGGTAAAAAGAGACTTTCCCTCAACGACGAGTTCCTGTGGCCTCTCCACAAAGCAATGAATGCTATGAGCGAAACTGGCAATGCCAAACATTACCAGGACGAACACAATCGCCACTGTCGAATAAATTACAAACATCATAAAAAGTACTGGTTGAATGAGTGTGAATGGTTGGTTGGGTGTTTCTGGACAATAGCATACGCAGGGAAGGCCAAAAAATCAATATGAAGGCACAAAATGAACATGATATACTCGATATATGCCTACAGCAGCTCAAATAGCAGAACGAGCCAACGCCATAGCCAAAGTTCGTGAAAACGTATTGGCTATAAACACTCCACTCGCCACAGAACGACGGCAAAATAAGGCACAGCCAGTAATTGGCGAAGGAAATCATTTTGCACAAATTATGTTTATTGGTGAGGCACCTGGCAAGAATGAATCACTCACAGGAAAACCATTTTGTGGAGCGTCCGGCAAATTTGTAGATGTGTTACTCGTAAAAGCAGGCCTTAAAAGAGAAGACATCTATATCACAAACATCGTTAATGATCGTCCTCCAAAAAACCGAGATCCAAAACCTGAGGAGATTGCCACCTATGTGCAATTTCTCGACAGACAAATAGATATCATTCAGCCACGAGTCCTTGCTACATTCGGTCGCTTTTCCATGGTCTATATTATGGAAAAATTTGGCCTGACCAATAAGGTGAAACCCATCTCAGATATTCACGGCCAGTCATTCAAAGCTCAAGCATCATATGGACCTATTCAGATTGTGCCGTTGTATCATCCCGCGGTTGCTCTCTATCGAGGAAGTATGAGAGAAGTACTCAT